>JAEYAG010000025.1 GCA_023451265.1 Actinomycetes bacterium
TCGATAGCGGCGCTCGAAAAGTGAACACTCAACGATTGGAGAGTGATCACTTTGGAGGACTGGGCGCTGATCAGGAGGCTGGCTTCGGACGGGGTTCCGAAAGCGCAGATCGCGGCGCGGTTGGGGATCTCGCGGACGACGGTGATCAAGGCGGTGAACTCCGAGGGGCCGCCGAGGTATGAGCGGTTGCCTCGGCCGACGTCGTTCACGCCGTTCGAGGCGAGGGTCCGGGCGCTGCTGGCGGAGCATCCACTGATGCCAGCGACGGTGATCGCGGAACGGGTCGGCTGGGAGGGCTCGATCCGTTGGTTCCGTGACAACGTCGCGAGGCTGCGACCCGAGCATCGCCCCGTCGATCCGGCGGACCGGCTCACTTGGGTGGCGGGTGATGCGGCGCAGTGTGATCTGTGGTTCCCGCCGCGGAAGATCCCCCTCGAGGACGGCACCCTGACGCTGTTGCCGGTGCTGGTGATCGTCGCGGCGCACTCGCGGTTCGTGACGGCGCGGATGATCCCGACCCGGAAGACGGAGGATCTCCTGCTCGGGCACTGGGAACTGATCCAGCAGCTCGGCGCAGTCCCACGCCGTCTGATCTGGGACAACGAGTCCGGGATCGGGCAACGCGGCCGTCTCGCCCAGGGGGTCGCGTCGTTCGCGGGGACCCTGGCGACGAAGGTCGTCCAGCTGAGGCCCTACGACCCGGAATCGAAGGGGATCGTCGAGCGTCGCAATGGCTGGTTCGAGACCTCGTTCATGCCCGGCCGCACGTTCACCTCGCCGGCGGACTTCAACACGCAGCTGCAGGACTGGCTCGACAAAGCGAACAGCAGGGTGGTCCGGACGATCAAGGCGCGCCCGGTTGATTTGATCGGGCATGACCGCTCCCGGATGTTGCCGTTGCCGCCGATCCCGTTGCAGCTGGGCTGGCGGGAACGAGTCCGGCTCGGGCGGGACTATTACGTCCGCCTTGACGCTTCCGACTACTCCGTTGACCCGCAAGCGATAGGACGGTTCGTCGACATCTCTGCGGACCTCGACCGGGTGAGGGTTCGCCTGGATGGCCGGCTGGTCGCCGACCACGCCCGCGTCTGGGCGCGCGGGTCGACCATCACCGACCCCGGCCACGTCGAGGCTGCGAAGCGACTCCGGCAACAGTTCCAGGCGCCCCGGCCGACACCGGTCGATGATCTGAGTCGGGATCTCGCGGACTACGACCGGGCGTTCGGGATCGAAGGAGTCGCCTGATGGCCACGAAGCAGACCGACGCAACCAAGCAGATCACCTATCTCGCCGGCGCGCTGAAAGCACCCCGGATCACCGAAGCCGCCGCCCGGATGGCGGACCAGGCGCGGGATGCGGGCTGGTCGTTCGAGGACTACCTCGCCGCCGTCCTCGAACGCGAAGTCTCCGCGCGCAACGCTTCCGGGGCAGAGTTGCGGATCAAAGCGGCCGGGTTCCCGAGCCGGAAGACCCTCGAGGACTTCGACTGGGACGCGCAGCCCGCCACCCGGCAGCAGATCGCCGCCCTCGCCTCGGGCGGGTTCCTCCTCGAAGCACAGAACGTCGTGCTGCTCGGCCCTCCCGGCACCGGGAAGACCCACCTCGCCACCGCGCTCGGGATCGTCGCCGCACGGCACGGGCACCGAGTCCTGTTCGCCACGGCGACAGACTGGGTCACCCGCCTCACCGAAGCGCACCGGCAAGGGAACCTTCCTCGCGAGCTCGCCCGGCTGCGGCGTTACGGGCTGATCATCGTCGACGAGGTCGGCTACCTCCCGTTTGAACAGGACGCCGCGAACCTGTTCTTCCAGCTCGTCTCATCCCGCTACGAACACGCCTCGCTGATCCTCACGTCAAACCTGCCGTTCTCCGGTTGGGGCGGCGTCTTCGGAGACCAAGCCGTCGCCGCCGCAATGATCGACCGCATCGTTCACCACGCCGACGTCCTCACCCTCAAAGGCTCCAGCTACCGCCTCCGCGGACGAGGCATCGACAGCCTCCCCAGCATCCGAACCACCACCGACGAAACACCTAGCTAGACTGCCCGCAACCGTTCACTTTTCGAGCGCCGAAAGCGTTCAGAGTTCGAGCGCCGCCGACACCGCGCTCCGCGCCGACGGCGAACGGGTTGTACTGGTCGGCATGTCGAACACGAGCCTGCAGGTGCGTGAGAACGCCGCGCTCATCCTTCCGGCCACCTTCCTCAGCACCGACGCGCTTCGCTCGCGCGGCATCACCCAGCGACAGCTCGGTGAACTCACGGACAGCGGGCGCCTGCTTCGCGTGCGCCGCGGACGGTACGTCGACCCTCGCCTCTCTCCGCTCCTCATCTCGGCTGCCGCTCTCGGCGCGCGCCTCGACTGCATCTCGCTGTTGTCGGCGCTCGGCGTCTTCGTCCGGGAATGCGCCGAGGTCCATGTTCAGTTGGAGATGGGGGCGAGCCGTGTGCCTGCCCGCGGCTCCCACGTCATCGGCCACTGGCGACGCTCGTCACGAGGCGCCTGCGATCTCGCGGCTGACCTCATCGAAGCTCTCGCCCAGGCGTGCCGATGCCAGTGGCCACGCGACGCGATCGCCACGCTGGACAGCGCGTGGCACCACGGATTGATCGACGAGGAAGGGGTTGCTGCGGTGTTCGCGCGGCTGCCCCGTCGCTTCCGGCGGCTACGCCCGCTGCTCGACAAGAGCGCCGAGTCGGGCCCCGAGACGCTCGTCCGCCTCATGCTCAGGATGCTCGGATGTCGCGTGGAAACGCAGGTCGAGATCGAGGGGGTCGGGCGCGTCGATCTGCTCGTCGACGGGTGGCTGATCATCGAGTGCGACAGCCGCGCACACCACAGCAGCTGGCAAGAGCGCAAACGCGACATGCGGCGTGATCTCGCCGCCGCGGCGCGTGGCTACACGACGGTACGCCCTCTCGCGGAGGACATCCTGACCATTCCGGAACAGACTCAGGAACTCCTCAAGCGTGCGATCTCGCACGGCCCACGTCGCTAACTCCTTCGATCCGTGACGCGGTCTCGCTCGGGAGGCCCCTTTCGGCGCGGCAGCGACCGAATCGAAGGAGTTCGCCACGGCCAGCCGCCGGCGCCCCGGGGGCCGCCGGAGCCACGGCCAGCCGCCGGCGCCCCGGGTGGCCGCCGGAGCCGCCGCCTCAGCCGCCGACGCCCTCGCCGCTGAGCTCGATGAGCTCCTCGCGCTCCTCCACCGACAGGAACGCGCCCGCGGCGGCGTTCAGCTGGAACGCCTCGACGTCCTCCAGCCGGTAGTCGAACGTCTCGGCCAGCAGCGCCAGCTCACGCGTGAGCGACGTGCGGCTCATCGTTCGGTTGTCGACGTTGACCGTCACGGCGAAGCCGAGCTGGTACAGCAGGTCGAACGGGTGGTCCTCCAGGGTGGTGCCCCACCGCGCGATCGCGCCGGTCTGCAGGTTCGACGACGGCGAGAGCTCCAGCGGGATCTCCCGGTCACGCACCCAGCGGGCCAGGTCGCCGAAGGTCACGAGCACCTCGTCGCCCTTCTGCTGCACGACGTCGAGGTCCTCCGCGATGCGCACACCGTGGCCGAGCCGCAGCGCGCGCCCGTCGATGAGCGCGGAACGGATGCTGTCGAGCCCGGCCGCCTCGCCGGCGTGCACCGTCACGGGGAAGAAGTGCGTCGCGAGGTAGTCGAACGCGACGCGGTGGTTCGAGGCGGGGAAGCCGTCCTCGGGCCCGGCGATGTCGAACCCGACGGCGCCGCGACCGCGGTACGCGACGGCGAGTTCGGCGATCTCCAGCGAACGGTCGGTGTGGCGCATCGCCGTGATGAGCTGGCCGACGCGGATGTCGCGCCCGGTGCCGTCGACCGCGTCCTCACCCTCCTCGATGCCCTCCTGCACGGCTTCGACCGCCTCCTCCAGCGACAGTCCGCGGGCGAGGTGCTGCTCGGGCGCCCAGCGCACCTCCCCGTAGATGACGCCGTCGGCGGCGAGGTCCTCGACGAACTCCTTCGCGACGCGGCGCAGTCCGTCAGCGGACTGCATGGCCGCGGTGGTGAGATCGAACGTCTTCAGGTACTCCACGAGCGAGCCCGAGTCGCTCTGATCCTCGAACCAGTCCGCGAGGTCGTCGGCGGTCTCCGCCGGCACCTCCAGCCCGATTTCGTCGGCGAGCTCGAGGATCGTCTGCGGGCGCAGCGCCCCGTCGAGGTGGTCGTGCAACGACACCTTCGGCAGAGAGCGGATCGAGACGCCGTCGAGCTTCGCGTCGCCGTGCTGATCGATGGCCATGGGGGTGCTCCTCGGGTGGATGCAGGGTGGATGCGGAGTGGATGCAGGTGGATGCGGGTCAGGCGGTGATGCGCTCGCGCACCAGGGGGGCGGATGCCGGGGCGTCGGCCCCGATTTCCCACGCACCCTCGAGGGCGTCGAGGGCACGGTCGAAGCGCTTGTCATCATCGGCGAGCAGGGTGAACAGCGGCTGACCGGCGGTGACGGCTGCGCCGGGCTTGACGTGTAGGTCGATGCCCGCGGCGTGCACGACCGGGTCCTGCGCACGGGCGCGCCCGGCGCCCAGCCGCCACGCCGCGACGCCGAACGGCAGCGCGTCCATGCGGGTCAGGATGCCGTCGCCGGCGGCCGTGACCGTGTGGGTCTCCCGCGGGCTGGGCAGGGCCCCGTCGGGGTCGCCATCCTGCGCGCGGATCATCTCGCGCCACGCGTCCATCGCACGGCCGTCCTGCAGGGCGGCCTCGACGTCGGCATCGGGCTGTCCGGCGAGCGCGAGCATCTCACGGGCGAGGGCGACGGTCAGCTCGACGACGTCGGCGGGGCCGCCGCCGGCGAGCACCTCGACCGATTCACGCACCTCGTTGGCGTTGCCGATCGCGAGACCCAGCGGGGTGTTCATGTCGGTGAGCAGCGCCGTCGTCGCGACGCCCGAGTCGGTCCCGAGCGCGACCATCGTGCGGGCGAGCTC
>JAEYAG010000063.1 GCA_023451265.1 Actinomycetes bacterium
CCGCTTCGGGTGCTATGTGGCCGATGCACAGGCCGGTTGTGCCGCCTGAGAATCGTCCGTCCGTCAAGAGTAGTACATCTTTTCCGAGCCCCGCGCCCTTGATGGCGGCGGTGATCGCGAGCATCTCACGCATACCGGGGCCGCCCTTGGGGCCTTCGTAGCGGATCACGACGACGGAGCCGGGTTCGATGCTCCCCTCGGCGAGGGCGTCGATCGCGGCACGCTCGCGCTCGAACACCCGGGCGGGTCCCTCGAACACGGCGGCGTCGAAGCCGGCCGTCTTCACGACCGCGCCCTCCGGCGCGAGGGACCCGTGCAGGATCGTCAGGCCCCCGGTGGCGTGGATGGGGTTGTCGAACGTGTGGATGACGGTGCCGTCGATGGGGTCGGGGTCGAGGTCGGCGAGGTTCTCCGCGAGGGTCTTGCCGGTCACGGTGAGCGCGTCGCCGTGCAGGAAGCCCTCGTCGAGCATCGCCTTCATGATGACGGGGATGCCGCCGTGACGGTCGACGTCGTTCATGACGTACTTCCCGAACGGCTTCATGTCGGCCACGTGGGGCACCTTGTCGCCGATGCGGTTGAAGTCGTGCAGGCTCAGCTCGACCTCGGCCTCGCGCGCGATCGCCAGGAGGTGCAGCACGACGTTGGTCGACCCGCCGAGGGCCATCGCGAGCGCGATGGCGTTCTCGAACGCCTCCTTGGTGAGGATGTCCCGCGTCGTGATGCCCTGACGGAGCAGGTTCACGACGGCCTCGCCCGAGCGGTGCGCGAAGTAGTCGCGGCGGCGGTCGGCCGACGGCGGCGCCGCGGAGCCCGGCAGGCTCAGCCCGAGCGCCTCGGCGACGGAGGCCATCGTGTTCGCGGTGTACATGCCGCCGCAGGCGCCCTCGCCGGGGGCGATCGCGCACTCGATGCGCTTGAGGTCGGCTTCGCTCATCTTGCCCGCGAGGCACGCGCCGACGGCCTCGAACGAGTCGATGATGGTGACGTCCTTCTCGGTGCCGTCGGAGAGCTTCACCCAGCCGGGGGCGATCGAGCCGGCGTAGAGGAAGACGCTCGACAGGTCCAGGCGCGCCGAGGCCATCAGCATCCCGGGAATGGACTTGTCGCACCCGGCCAGCAGCACCGTGCCGTCGAGGCGCTCGGCCATGACGACGGTCTCGACCGAGTCGGCGATGACCTCACGGCTCACGAGCGAGAAGTGCATGCCCTCATGGCCCATCGAGATGCCGTCGGAGACGGAGATGGTGCCGAACTGCAGCGGGTAGCCGCCGCCGGAGTGCACGCCCTCCTTAGCGCCCTGCGCGAGCCGGTCCAGGCTCAGGTTGCACGGCGTGATCTCGTTCCAGCTGGACGCGATGCCGATCTGGGGCTTGTCCCAGTCCTCGTCGCCCATGCCGACGGCGCGCAGCATGCCGCGGGAGGTGGTCGCCTCGATGCCGTCGGTGACGACGCGACTGCGGGGTTTGATGTCGATGTTCGGATCGCTGGCAGGCATTCTCGAAGTCTATTCCCGCGTGCGGGCGCGCTCGTGCGCGAGCCGTACAAGCATCTGCGCCAGTTCTGGGATGCCCTCCACACGAAGGGATGCCGCGGTCTCCCCCGCCCCGACACGCACGCCGACGTCGCCCGGCCCGAGCGAGCCGAGCGCGTCCTCGTCGGTGACGTCGTCGCCGGCGAAGAGCACGGCGGTCGCGCCGGTGTATGCGCGCAGCCACGCGATCGCCGTGTCCTTGCCTTCCTCGCGGAAGGCGTACTCGACGATGTGGTGGCCGGTGCGACGCCGCCACTGCGGCGCCTGCGTCGCCATGAGCGCATCCACCCTGGCGTGCAGGTCCGCGCGGGCGGCCGGCGGGACGGTGCGCGAGGGCACCGCGAAGCCGAAGGTCTTCGGTTCGATCCACGCCCCCGGCACGTCGGCGACGAGCGCCTCGGCCGCGGCGCGCAGCCGGTCGCGCTCGGCCCGCTCGTCGGGGGTCGGCTCACCGGCGGCCGGGTGCCGCGGTCCGTCTGCGGGGGTCCAGTGCTCGGCGCCGTGGGAGCCGGCCAGCAGCAGGACGGAATCGTCCCCGTGCTCGGCGATGACGCGGAGGTCGGACAGGCTCCGGCCCGACACGAGCGCGACAGTCGTGTCGGGCGCCGCCGCGAGGGCGTCGACGGCGGCCCGGGCCGTCGGTGCCATCCGTGCGCTCATGGGGTCGTCGACGAGGGGCGAGAGCGTGCCGTCGAAGTCCAGCGCGACGAGCAGGCGGTCGGTGCCGGCAAGGCTCGCGAGGGCGTCGTCGATCGTCATCGGCTCCCCCGCACGGCGTCGAGGTCGGTGAGGAACCGGCGCGACCAATCCGCGACGTCGTGGTCACGCACGCGCCGGCGCAGCGCACGCATGCGGCGCGCCTGCTCGGCGGGCGGCATCTGCACCGCGGTCATGATGGCGTCCTTGAGACCCTCGATGTCGTGCGGGTTCACCTTGACCGCCTGCGCCAGTTCGTCCGCAGCGCCGGTGAATTCGCTGAGCACCAGTGCACCGCGACCGTCGATGCGGCTGGCGACGTACTCCTTGGCCACGAGGTTCATGCCGTCGCGGAGGGCGGTGACGAGCATGACGTCGGCCGCGAGGTAGAGGGCCACCATCTCCTCGCGGGGGTAGGAGTGGTGCAGGTACCTGATGGCGGTGTGACCGACGGTGTCGTGGTCGCCGTTGATGCGTCCCACGGTCAGCTCGATCTCGTCGCGCAGCTGCATGTACGCCGCGACGCGCTCCCGGCTGGGGCTGGCGACCTGCACGAGCGTGACGTCCTCGACGTCGAGGCGATGCTCGGCGAGCAGCTCGCCGTAGGCCTTCAGCCGGTGCATGATGCCCTTGGTGTAGTCCAGGCGGTCCACCCCGAACAGGATCGTGCGCGGGTTGCCGAGGCTCTCACGGATCTCGCGGGCGCGCTCCTGCACCTCGGGGCGGCGGGCGATCTCGTCGTAGAGCGCCGCGTCGATCGAGATCGGGTAGGCCTTCGCCACGGCGAGGCGCTCGGAGCCGTCCGGCCCGGGAACCCGCACCGCTCCGGACTTCGTCTCCAGGCCCAGCTGACGACGCACCGCCGTCGCGAAGTTGCCGGCATCCATCGTCCGCTGGAAGCCGATGACGTCCGCGCCGAGCAGCCCCTCCAGCACCTGGCGACGCCACGGCAGCTGCGCGTAGATGCCGTATGCCGGGAAAGGAATGTGGTGGAAGTATCCGATCACGATGTCGGGACGCAGCTCGCGGAGCATGCGCGGCACGAGTTGCAGCTGGTAGTCCTGGACCCAGACGGTGGCTCCCTGCGAGGCGACGGACGCCGCGGCCTGCGCGAACCGCTGATTGACCCGCACGTAGGCGTCCCACCACTCCCGGTGGTAGGCGGGCGGCGAGATCACATCGTGGTACAGCGGCCAGATGGTGTCGTTGGAGAAGCCCTCGTAGTACAGCGCCACGTCCTCTTCGCTGAGCGTGACGGGCACGAGCGAGATGCCGTCGAACGCGAAGGGCGCGACCTCGAGGTCGGCGGTGCCCGGCCAGCCCACCCAGGCTCCGCCGGTGGACTGCAGCACGGGCTCCAGCGCGGCGACCAGACCGCCGGGCGAACGGCGCCAGCCTCCCTCGGTGTCATCGGAGTGGTCGACGGGAAGGCGGTTGGACACGACGATGACGTCGGCCTCGGCTGTGGTGTCGCTCACGCGGCTCCTCTCGGCAGGCGTGGTTCCAGGCTAACGTGGACGCATGCGCAAGTACCTGTTCGGGACCGGGATCATCTCCGCTGTGACGAGCGGACTGACCTTGCTGCGCAGTGCGCGCGGCGATGTGCCGTTCACCTGGCGGCAGGCCCTGGCGTGGCTCAGCTGGGGGATCACGCTCGCGCTGGCGATCGGGACGATCGTCGACACCCGCCGCGCGGAGCGCGGGGTGCTCATCGCGACCGACTCCCCCGTGCACGGCAAGGAGCAGAAGCTGCTGAAGCAGCGCGTGACGCGCTGAGCGTCAGCGCGGGCAGGTGCAGCGGTCGCCCGCCGCAACACCCGCCAGCGCGGCGTCGATGTGCTCGCCGCAGCCGGCCCAGGTCGTCTTGCCGCAGGTGTCGCAGCTCACCGGATAGCACATGGGATTCCTCCGTCGTCGGTGACCATCGTAACCGCCGCGCCGATGGCTCAGCGCGTGATGATGAGCGCCTCTCCCTGGCCGCCGCCCCCGCAGAGCCCGACCGCCGCTGTGCCGGAGCCGCGCCGCACGAGCTCATGGACCGCGTGGACGACGAGCCGCGCGCCGGACGCCCCGATCGGGTGTCCGATCGCGATGCCGCCGCCGTGGATGTTGACGACATCGTCGGACAGGCCGAGCTCGGTCTGCGACCGCGCCACGACGGCTCCGAACGCCTCGTTGATCTCGACGAGGTCGAGATCGGATGCCGCGAGGTGCTGTCGCTGCAGCGCCTGCTCGATCGCGCGCGCCGGCTGCGCCTGCAGCGAGTTGTCGGGGCCCGCGACCTGACCGGCCGCGCCCACGACCGCCAGGACCGCCCAGCCGTTCTCGTCGGCGTGGGCGCGCGTGGTGAGCACGACCGCCGCGGCGCCGTCGGAGATCTGCGACGAGTTGCCCGCCGTGATGGTGCCGTCCTTCGCGAACGCCGGACGCAGTCCCGCCAGCGTCTCCACGGTGGTGTCGGGGCGGATTCCCTCATCCACCGTGACGGTGACGGACGGCCCGCGCCGCTGCGGCACGTCGACCGGGACGATCTCGGCGTCGAAGACGCCCGCGTCGTACGCCGCGGCGGCCCGCTGATGCGACAACGCAGCGACGCGGTCCTGCGCGTCCCGGGTGATCTCGAACGACGGGTTCCGTCGCTCCGTCGAGGCGCCCATCGACTCCTTGTCGTACGCGTCGGTCAGTCCGTCGTACGCCATGTGGTCGAGCACCTCGACCGAACCGTAGGTCCAGCCGTCGCGCGATCCCATGAGCAGGTGCGGTGCCCGCGTCATCGACTCCATGCCGCCGGCGACGACGACCGTCGCGTCCCCCGAGGCGATCATGCGCTTCGCGTCGATGATGGCCGTGAGCCCCGACAGGCACACCTTGTTGACGGACGAGGCCGGCACGTTCCAGCCCAGGCCGCCGGCGATAGCGGCCTGGCGGGCCGGGTTCTGCCCGGAACCGGCCGGCAGCACCTGCCCCAGGATGACCGCGTCCACGGCATCCGCGGGAATTCCGCCCTGCGCCAGCGCTCCCGCGATGGCGAAGCCGCCCAACTGCGGCGCGGTGAACGAGGCGAGCTGCCCCTTCAGCCGGCCCTGCGGGGTGCGGGCGGCGGCCACGATGACGATGTCGTCGGTGCTCATGCGATCTCCTTCAGATGCTCGGCGATGATCAGCTCGGGTTCGGTGGCGGCCACGATCTCGTCCACCGTGACGCCGGGCGCCGTCTCGACGAGAACGAGCCCGTCCGGGGTGACGTCGATGACGGCGAGGTCGGTGATGATGCGGTCGACGACGCCGCGGCCGGTCAGCGGCAGCGAGCAGTCGTTCACGATCTTCGCCGACCCGTCGCGGGCGACGTGCTCCATCAGCACGATGACGGTGCCGGCACCGTGCACGAGGTCCATCGCCCCGCCGGGCCCCTTGACCATCTTCCCGGGGATCATCCAGTTCGCGAGGTCACCCGTGGCCGACACCTGCATCGCGCCGAGGATCGCGGCATCGATCTTTCCGCCGCGGATCATGCCGAAGCTCAGCGCCGAGTCGAAGAAGGCCGCGCCTGGGAGGGTGGTCACGGTCTCCTTGCCCGCGTTGATGAGGTCCGGGTCGACGTGCTCCTCCGTCGGGTAGGGACCGACACCGAGGATGCCGTTCTCCGACTGCAGTACGACGGTGACACCGGCCGGCACGAAGTTGGGCACGAGCGTCGGCAGGCCGATGCCGAGGTTGACGTACGAGCCGTCGGCGAGCTCGGCGGCGGCGCGGGCCGCCATCTCGTTGCGGGTGAGTGCCATCTCAGGCTCCTTCCGGGATCTCGCGCGAGAGTGCCTCGGCGACCGACACGGTGCGTCGCTCGATCCGCTTTTCGATGTCCGTGCCGACCTCGACGATGCGGTGCACGTAGATTCCGGGCAGATGGATGCTGTCGGGGTCGAGCTCGCCAGGGGCGACGAGCTGCTCGACCTGGGCGATGCACACCCGGCCGGCCATGGCGGCAAGCGGGTTGAAGTTGCGCGCCGACTTGTTGAACACGAGATTGCCGTGGGTGTCGCCGCGGAGGGCGTGGACGAGGGCGAAGTCGGTGACGATCGCCTCCTCGAGCACGTATTCGCGCTCGGTGCCGTCCTGCGCGAACGCCCGCACGTCCTTGCGGGGCGATGCGACGGCGATGCCGCCCTGCCCGTCGTACCTGCGCGGGAGGCCGCCCTCGGCGACCTGCGTGCCGACGCCCGTCTGCGTGTAGAAGGCGGCGATGCCCGCTCCCCCGGCGCGCAGCTTCTCGGCGAGGGTGCCCTGCGGCGTCAGTTCGAGTTCGAGCTCGCCGGAAAGGAACTGCCGCTCGAACTCCTTGTTCTCGCCGACGTAGGACGACGTCATCTTGCGGATGCGCTTCGCGTTCAGGAGCACGCCGAGCCCCCAGTCGTCGACGCCGCAGTTGTTGGACACGATCGACAGATCCCGCGTGCCCTGCGCGAGGAGCGCCTCGATGAGCGCGATCGGATTGCCCGAGAGACCGAACCCGCCGACGGCCAGCGACGCGCCGTCGGGGATGTCGGCCACCGCCTCCGCAGCCGAGGCGTACGTCTTGTCGATCACGTGTCACTCCTTCGTCCACCGGCCACGTCGTCGTGCCTGCCCCCATCGTGCGTGCCGCCCGCGCTGCCGCGCACCCCGGCGCTTGCGATGTGGATGCCGAGCCGCGTACTGTCCACATCATGGACACCTCACCCGCCCGCACGATCCCCGGCGCGCAGTCCGTCGCGCGTGCGGCGGCACTGTTGCGACTCGTGACCGCAGCCGGCGAGGACGGTCTCACCGTCGCCGATCTCGCGCGGCGGGCCGACCTCACCCGCCCCACCACCCACCGGTTGCTCACCGCACTCCGACACGAGGGGCTCGTGGATCAGGACGAGAGGAGCGGGCGATGGATGCCGGGTCCCGAGCTCTACCTGATGGGCACCGTCGCGGCATCCCGCTACGACATCACGGCGATCGCCCGCGACATCGTGCGCTCGCTCGCGGTGCGGACGGAGGAGAGCGCGTTCCTCTCGGTGCGACGCGGAGATGAGACCGTGTGCCTCATCCGCGAGGACGGGGCGTTCCCGATCCGCTCGTTCGTCCTCTCCGAGGGCGTGCGGTTCCCGCTCGGCGTCGCCTCCGCGGGGCTCGCCATCCTCGCGTTCCTGCCTCCCCACGATGTGGACGCGTACTTCGAGCGGCATCCGGAGCTCGCCGAGCGCCACGGCGCCGCGCACGCCGAACCGCGCCTGCGTGCGAGACTGCGCGAGACGCACGCGCGCGGCTACGCGCTGAACCCCGGCCTCATCGTCGCCGGCAGCTACGGCATCGGGGCGGCGGTATTCACCAAGTCCGGCCACCCGCAGTGGGCGCTCAGTCTCACCGGGGTCGACTTCCGCTTCTCGCCCGAGCGCATCCCCGAGCTCGGTCGCACGCTCATGGCCCACGCCCACCAGCTGACGACCCGCGTCGCGGCCGGCACTCGCTGACCTACGCGACGGCGAGCGACAGCTGTGCGGTGACGAGCTCGGCCAGACGCGCGGCGCCCCGGCGACTGAGGACGACCGTGTAGTGGTTGAACTCCGGCCATGGGACGTGCTCGACCGCCGGGTACCGGGCGAGCAGCGCCGCCAGGTGCGCGGGCGGGTACAGTCCGGGCGTCTCGTTCTGCAGCCCGCGCGGGACGGTGACGAGCACGGTCGGCACGGCGAGGTCGTCGAGCGCCTCGGTCACGGTGGGGCGCGTGTTCATGTCGACGGTGTCCTCGACCGTCGTGGCGTAGCTCGTCGCCGGGCGCAGCGCCGCCTCGCCGTCGGCGACGGGCACCAGGTCGTACGCGAGGTAGCGTTCGAGCTCGGGCGACCAGTCCGCCGCGAAGGCCGGGTGATCGCGCCAGAAGCGCAGGTAGGCGGCGGTGTCGGCGAACCTCATCGACAGTCGCGCCGCCGTGGGGCCGAGGATGGCGGCGACCAGTTCGTCGGGAGTGAGGTCGGCGGGCGCGGCGAGCGGCAAGCCGCCGTCGACGAGGACGAGACGCCGCACGAGTGCAGGATGCCGGTGCGCGAAGACCGCGGCGACGAACGCGCCCATCGAGTGGGCGACGACGAGGGCGGGAGCGATGTCGAGGTGAGCGCACACCGCGGCCAGGTCGTCGGCGTGCGCGGCCATGCCGGCCGGCCCCGCGACGGCGTTGCTCTGCCCGCGACCGCGCAGATCGGGAGCGACGATCCGCACGCCGGGGAGTTCCTCGGCGAGCAGCTGCCACGCCAGGTGCGACGAGGTGACGCCGTGGACGGCGACGATCGTCGGCGCGTCGGGCGCGGCATCCCACACCCCCACCCGCAGCACCCCGCCGGCGACGGGGACATCGACGGCTCGCGCGATGCGGACGGTCATCGCGCCGTCCACCCGCCGTCCATCGTGTAGCTCGCGCCGGTGACCATTCCGGCGCGGTCGGAGACGAGCCAGCCGGCCAGCGAGGCCACCTCCTCGGGCTCGATGAGCCGCTTCACGACGGTTTCGGTGAGCATGATCTTCTCGACCACCTCCGACGCGTCGATGCCGTGGAGCTTCGCCTGGTCGGCGATCTGCTTCTCGACGAGCGGTGTGCGCACGTAGGCCGGGTTGATGCAGTTGCTGGTGACCCCGTGCGGTCCGCCCTCCAGCGCGGTGACCTTCGACAGTCCCTCCAGGGCGTGCTTGGCGCTGACGTATGCCGACTTGAACGCGCTCGCCCGCAGCCCGTGTGCGCTGGAGATGTTGACGATGCGCCCCCACCCCCGCTCGTACATGCCGGGAAGGACGGCGCGGATGAGGAGGAACGGCGACTCGACCATGAGGCGGTGCATGAACCGCCAGCGGTCGGGCTCGAACTCGGGGATCGGTGCGACCGTCTGCACCCCGGCGTTGTTGACGAGGATGTCGGCGTGCAGGTCGAGAGTCTCCTGCGCGGCGGTGTCGGAGAGATCCGTCACCCACGCCTCCCCGCCGATGTCGGATGCCGCGGCCTGCGCCGCCTCGGCGTTGAAGTCCGCCACCACGACGTGCGCGCCGCGGCCGGCGAACTCGCGCGCGCACGCGAGACCGATGCCGCTGGCTCCGCCGGTCACGATCGCCCGCTTGCCGGCGAGATCCTGCTCAGTCATGGGTTCGTCCCTTTCCGTTCGTCGCCGTCAGCGCGTTGCGGATGAACCGCATCATGCTGTCGATCACGTCGTCGCCGATCTCCGCGGGCGGGCGGCCCTCGCCGTCACGCTCCCAGAGGAGATACCGCATGCCGATCAGCTCGCCGGCGCCCATGAGCGCCCAGGCGGTCACTTCCGGGTCGAGCGCCGCATCGACGTCTCCGTCGGATTGCGCGGCGCGCAGCCCCGCCTCGTAGCCCTCGACGATGCGGGTGTAGTGCAGTCTCAGCATCTCCGGCGACACGAACTCCGCCTCGCGCACGACGCGGTACAGCGCCGGGTGGGCCGCCGTGAAGCGGAAGAACCCCTCGAAGCCGGCCCGCTCCGCGTCGATGCGGTTGGCCGAACCGGCCATCGCCTCGGCCATCGAGTGACGCACCCGGCGGTTGAGGTCGACCACCAGCTCCTCGAAGATCTGCTGCTTGCTGTCGAAGTAGAGGTAGAACGTGCCGAGTCCGATCCCGGCCCGCTCGGTGATCTTCACGATCGACGCCTCGTGATAGCCGAGATCGGCGAAGACCTCCTCCGCCGCCTCGAGGAGCTTGCGGCGCGTCGCCTCACCGCGCTTGGTGAGCGGCTTTCCGGTCGCCGACAGCGCGGCACCGGGCTCTGCCACGGCGCTGCGTCCGAACGTCTCAGCTGTGCTCATGCGCGATTTCCTCCACCAGACGTGCGGCACGCTCCCGCAGGCGCGAGCGTGCCAGTTTCTCGATCGTCGACCGAGGCAGCTCATCGACGAACACGACGCGCACGGGAACCTTGAATCCGGCCAGTTCCGCCCGCGCGTGGGCGAGGACCTCGTCCTCGCCGACGATCGCGCCCTCCGCGCGCACCACGAACGCGACGCCGCGCTCGCCCCAGACCTCATCGGGCACACCGACGACGGCGGCCTGCGCGATCGCGGGGTGCAGCTCGAGGGCACGTTCCACCTCGGCGGGCGCGACGTTCTCGCCACCCGAGATGAAGATGTCCTTCAGCCGGTCGACAATGCGGTAGACGCCGTCCGCGTCACGGTGCACGATGTCGCCGGTGCGGAGCCACTCGCCGTGGCGCACCCGCGCCGACGCCGCTGCGTCGTGGAGGTAGCCGGCGAAGACGCTCGGCCCGCGCACCCACAGCTCCCCCGTCGCGACGCCGTCGAGCACGAGGCCCGTGTCCGGGTCGGCGATGCAGACATCGACGTGCGGGTACGGCCGTCCGACGGCACCGGGATGGCGCGTGGATTCCGATGCCGGCAGGCACAGCACGTTGGGTGCCGCCTCCGTCAGGCCGTAGCCCTGCGTGAGAGGCACGCCGGCCGCGGCCCAGCGCGCCGCGAGGTCCGGCGGGATCGTCGCGCCGCCCACGAGCGCGTGACGCAGCATCCCACCGGCGACGTCGGCGAACGCGGGGTCGTCGGCCAGCAGCCGGTACTGGGTGGGAACGCCCATCATGGCCGTCACCCGCCGGTCGACGAGCAGCTGCAGAATGCGCTGCGGCTGGAAGGAGCGCTCCAGCACGACCGTGGCGCCGACCCACCAGGCGAGCAGCGGCTGGCAGTTCCAGCCCGCGACGTGGAACTGCGGCAGCATCGACAGCACGACGTCCTCACCGGTGAGCTGCACCGCACCCGCGAGGGCGAGGTTGTTCCAGAAGCAGTTGGCGTGGGTGAGCACGACGCCCTTGGGGGCCGACTCGCTGCCGGACGTGTAGATGATCAGCAGCGGGTCGTCGTCGCGCACACCACGCACCGGCGCCGGGTCTCCCGGGCGCGACGGCACGGCCGCCTCGATGCCGGTCGTCCCGAGCAGCGCCATCGCGGGCGGCGTCACGACGCGACGCAGCGCCTCGGTCGCTGTGCCGATGTACTCGTCCTCGACGAGCACGAGAGCGGGTGAGGACTGTGTGAGGACCTCGCTCAGCTCCCGGGAGGACAGTCGCCACGAGAGGGGCACGAAGGCGATTCCGGTCTTGGCGCACGCGAAGAACGCCACGACGTGGTCGATCGAGTTGCCGGAGATCGTCGCGATGCGGTCTCCCGGGCCGTACCCGGCGCGGCGGAGCGACAGGCCGAGCTCGCGCGCCCGGTCGTCGAGGTCGGCATACCCGATGCGGACCCCGCGATCGTCGATCGCGGTGTGATCCGGCGCGCTCGCCGCGCGATCGGTGAGCCAGCGCCCGAGCGTGTGCGGCGCGTCCGCGCCGAGCGCGACGCCGTCGCCAGTCGGGCCGCTCATCCGCGCACCCCCGCCGGCTGCGGCTCGCCCGTCGCGGGGTCCGCGGCATCCTGCGCCTCGGTGAGCTGCCGCAGCTGCGACCGCGTGCGCTCGCCACGACGTCGGCGCACCCACGCGTCGATCGTGCCGGCGATGCCACCCGGCAGGAACATCACGACGAGGATGAACAGCACCCCCAGGAGGAACAACGGCTCCGAGAGCGGGATGCGCAGCACGTCGGGAAGCCCCGCGATCGCCTCCGAGCGCGCCAGCACCGTCAGACGCTGGTCGAGGATCGTGTACAGCACACCGCCCACGATCGCACCCCAGCGGAACCCCACGCCACCGAGGACCACCATGACGAGCACGGTGATCGTGAGATCGGCGCCGACGGCGCTCGGCTGGGTGCCCGACTGCAACAGCATGTACGCGATGCCGGCGAGCGAGGCGCACAGGGCCGCGACGACGAAGACGATGAGCTTCGCGGTGTAGGGGCGCAGGCCCAGCACCTGCACGCGCAGCTCGTTCTCGCGCGCCGCCTGGGCGAGGTGCCCGAGCCGCGACCGGTCGACCCACAGCACCACGAGGTAGACCACGACGAGCACGACGAGCGTGAGCCAGTAGAGGTTCCGGGTGTTCACGACGCCGACCAGCCAGTCGGGCACGTGCTCGACGGGCAGCCGCAAACCCTCTTCGCCGCCGGTGACCGCCTGGTTGCGACGGACGAGCACCGAGCCGGCCTGCGCGAAGGCGAGGGTGACCATCGCGAACGGGATGCCGCTGACGCGCATCGAGATCGCCCCGGTGAAGGCCGCGATCACGAGTCCGCCGACGAGCGCGATGAGAACTCCCGGCCACAGCGGCACGCCGAGGTACTTCAGGGCGAGCCCCAGCCCGTAGGCCCCGGCGCCGAAGTACAGCGCGTGGCCGAACGACAGCATGCCAGAGGTGCCCAGCAACAGGTTGTACGACAGCGCGAGGGCCGCGAACACCATGCACAGCGACAGCAGCGCGAGCGTGCCGGGGGTGTAGGTCGGTCCGGGCAGGATGCCGGGGAGCTGGATGTTCAGCAGGGGCAGCACCGCCATCATGACGACGAGTGCTGCTCCGACGACGAAGGGCAGGGAGCTGCCGGTGCGGCCCGGAACGAGGGTGGGGACGCCGGTGGTGACGGTCATGCTTTCCTCCCCATGAGGCCGCGGGGCCGCACCAGCAGCACGACGGCCAGCAGGACGACGACGATGAAATCGCCGGTCCCGCCGAGATACACGTTGGCGAACTGCTGCAGGACCGCGACCAGCACCGACGCGATCGCGGCTCCCGTGAGCGAGCCGAGGCCGCCGATGACGGTGACGATGAACGCGAAGATCAGCAGGGTGGCACCGAGGTGCGCCGAGACGAACGTCGTGTAGTGCATCGCGAGCACGCCGCCGATGCCGGCCGCGGCACCGCCGATCGCGAAGACCAGCGTGAAGCTCTTGCGCACGTCGATGCCGAGCGCCGTGACCATCGCCCGGTTCTCGACACCGGCGCGGATGATCATGCCGTAGCGCGTCCGCTTCAGGAACAGCACGAGGGCGCCGAGCACGAGCGCCGCCGCCAGCATGAGCACCCAGTAAGTGTTCGGGATGCGGGCGCCGAGCACCTCGGTCGTTCCCTTGAGCCACGCGGGGCCGGCGATGTTGACGGCATCCGTCCCCCAGATCCCCTCGAACAGCGCCACCGCGGCGAAGGAGAGACCGACCGTGACGAGGACTTGCTCGATGTGCCGCTCGTACAGCGGCCGGATGAGGATCAGCTCGGTGAGCGTCGCGAAGATCGCCCCGACGGCGGCGCCGACGAGGATCGAGACGAGGAACGATCCCCACGAGGCCGTGCCGAGCGCCTGTGCGACCTGCCACCCGACGAAGGCGCTCAGGGTGAGGAAGGCACCGTGCGCGAAGTTCAGCACGTGCATGAGGCCGTAGATGAGACTGAGGCCCGATGCGACGAGGAAGTAGAGGGCGCCGAGGCCGACGCCGGTGAGGAGGATGAGGACGACGCTGCTCATGCCGACGCGCTCCGCTCGCTCTGCGCCTCGCCCGGCTGGGCCGCGCCCGGGTGGGTCTCGGCGCTGACGCCCAGCAGGCGCGTGGTCAGCGCCTCGTCGTCGAGGATCTCCCGGGCGCTGCCGGTGTGCACGACGCGACCGCCCGCGATGACGACGGCGTCGTCGGCGAGGCGGCGCACCACCTCGAGGTTCTGCTCGACGAGGAGAATCGGGACGACCTTGGCCGCTTCGGCGAGGGCGTCGGCGACCTGGCTGACGATCTTCGGCGCAAGACCCTTCGTCGGCTCGTCGACGAGGAGGATGCGGTTCTCGTTGAGGAGCGCCCGCGCGACCGAGACCATCTGCTGCTGGCCGCCGGAGAGCGTGCCCGCCAGCTGCCCGCGCCGCGCGACGAGGTCGGGGAAGAGCTCCGCGACGAACTCGCGCCGCGGCGAGCGGTCGCGTTCGGCAAGCGCGAGGTTCTCGGCGACCGTGAGACCGGCGAAGACCTCGCGGTCCTCGGGCACATAGCCGACGCCGCGCTGCACGATGCGATGGGTCGGCAGGGCGTCGATCCGCTCTCCCGCGAGGGTCACTTCGCCCTGCCGGTGGATGAGGCCGAGGATGCCGCGCAGGGTCGAGGTCTTGCCGACGCCGTTGCGACCGAGCACGGCGGTGATGCCGGTGGGCGCGACCGTCAGCGAGACGTCCTCGACCACCTGCTGACCGGCGATGGATGCGGAGAGGTGTGACACCGTGAGGATGGGGGCGCTCATGCGGCCGCCGTCCCGAGATACGCGCTCTGCACGAGCGGGTCGGCCATGATCCGCTCCGGGGTGTCGAACGCGATGATCGAACCGGCGTACATGACGGCGACCTTCTCCACGAGACCCATCAGCACGTCGATGTGGTGTTCGACCATGAGGACGGTGCAGTGCTTCTCGCGCTGCATGTCGCGGATGTTCGCCACGAGGCCCGGCACGTCGCCCGACGCCACGCCGGCCATCGGCTCGTCGAGCAGCACGACCCCGGCATCCGTCGCAAGCAGCACCGCGATCTCGAGCTTGCGCTTGTCACCGTGCGAGATGTCGCCGGCGGCGGTGTCGAGCTTGTGCGTCAGGCCGACCTTGACGAGCTGCTCGAGAGCGCGCTCGGTCGCCGGATCGGTGCGGCGCGGAAAGCGCAGCAGCGAGTAGTTGCCGCCGAGGCCGACCTGCGCGGCCAGCCGGACGTTCTCCAGCACGCTCAGGCGCGGGAACAGGCTGGAGGTCTGGAACGTGCGCCCCAGTCCCGCCCGCGCCCGCTGGGGCACGGACGAGCGGGTGATGTCGTCGCCGTTCATCAGGATGCGGCCCGCGGTGGGACGGGCGACCCCGGAGATCACGTTGAACAACGTGGTCTTGCCGGCGCCGTTCGGTCCGATCACGCCGACGATGCTGCCGGGCGCGATGTCGAGGTCGACATCCTTCAGGATGGTGGCTCCGCCGATCTGCAGGCCGAGGCCCTCGATCTTCAACGCGGACGGGACAGGGGTGCTCATGAGGTGTTCCGCGCTCCGGATTACTGCTCGGCCGGGGCGACCTCGTCGGCCGGGACGGTGTCGACGAGCTCGGGGACGAAGCTTCCGCCTTCGGCGACGAGCTTCACCTGGTACATGTCCTGGATCAGCGCGTGGTCGCTCGCCCGGACCGTAAGTGTGCCCTTGGGCCCGTCGAACTCGAAGCCCTCGAGGGCGGCCACCATCGCGTCGACGTCGCCCTTGCCCTCGCCGATCGCGTGGACGAGCATGATCGCCGCGTTGAAGCCGTCGGGCGTGAACAGGTCGGGGGTGCCGCCGGCGGCTTCGACCGCGTCGATCATCGCGGTGTTGACGTCGTTGTCGGGGGCTCCGGGGAAGTAGTAGTTCAAGAAGCTGATCTTCTCCGAGGCTTCGCCGTACGCACCGAACGTCGCGGCGTCGCCGAGACCGGTGACGACCGGAACCGCGTCGAGCACGCCCTGCTGGCTCATCGCCTGCCACATCGCGCCCGACGTCGCGCCGGCCCACGCCACGAACACGAGGTCGGGGCTTCCCGCGAGCACCTGCTGGGCGAACGGCGTGAACTCGGTGACGTCTTCGGCGACCAGAACGCTGTTCACCGTCGCACCCTTGGCGCCGAGGATCGCCTTGACGGCCGCCTCGTTGCCCTGGCCGAAGGCGTTGTTCTGTGCGAACACCGTAACCGTCTTGCCCGCAAGGTCACCGAGGAACGTGCCGGCGGTGGCGACATCCTGCGCCGACTGCCGCCCGCTGCGGAACGTGTAGCCGTTGATGCCGGTGAGCGCATCGGCGGCGGCCGGTCCCGAGATGAACAGGACCTTGTTCTGGCCCGCCTGCTCCGCCATCGCGGCGGCGACGCCCGACGACGCGCTGCCCGCGAGGATGGTGACGCCGGCGCCGATGAGCTCCTTGGCCGCGCCGACCGCGGTGTCGGGGTCGCCGGCGTCGTCGCGGTACTCGACCGTGATCTTCGTGCCGTCCACCTCGTTCGTGCCGTCGGTGGCGTAGTCGAGGCCGGCCTTGAAGCCGTCGAGGTACTGCTTGCCGTAGCCGGCGAGCGGGCCGGTCTCGCTCGTGATCACGCCGACCGTGATCTCGGCGGGTCCCGCCTCGCCCGAGCCGGTGGCGCCGGGCGCGGCCGTCTGGGGTGCGCAGCCCGCGAGGGCAAGGGCAGCCGTGGCGATGACGGCGGCCACCAGCGCCGGGGTGGGGAGCAACTTCTTCGTAACCCGCATGTGCGTGCCTTTCACCGTTGGGAGGTAGACCTGAGATGTGATTCAGGTACTGAAAGTCTGTTCAGGTTTGGCCTCACTGTCAAACGGCGGGCCGCCGCGTCCGATCACGATCCGATAACCACAGATAGATACCGCGGGTATATACTTCAGGTATGCAACACGCCGACGACATCCTGCGTCTCCTCGTCGGCGCGCACGCGCTCACGCGTGTCGCGTCGCTGGAGACCCGAAACGAAGCGCCTGCCGCCCAGTGGCGCACCCTCGTCCTGCTGCGCGATCACGGACCGCAGCGCATCGGCGACCTCGCCGCACTCAGCCGCGTGACGCAGCCGGGCATGACCCGGCTGGTGACGCAGATGGCGGATGCCGGCCTCGTCGACCGCGGTGCCGATGAGAGCGACTCCCGTGCCACCGTCGTCTCTGCGACGGATGCCGGCCTCGCGGCGCTCGAGGAGTGGCTGCGGGTGCTCAGTGAGGCCCTCGCCCCCCGCTTCAGCGACCTCGACGACAGCGAATGGGAGACGATCCGCCGGGCCGCCGACATCGTCGGCGCGCGCACCCGGACCGCGGAGGTCGCGCGATGAGCGGGGCGAAGGTCAGCGTGTGGCGCCAGCCCGCGCAGGTCTGGGCGGTCGCGTTCGCCTGCGTCATCGCCTTCATGGGGATCGGCCTCGTCGACCCGATCCTGCCGGCCATCGCCGAATCGCTCGAGGCCTCGCCGGTCGAGACCGAGTTGCTGTTCACGAGCTACCTCGTCGTGACGGGGCTGGCGATGCTGGTGACGAGCTGGATCTCCTCGCGCATCGGCACCAAGGCGACGCTGCTCACCGGCCTTGCGCTCATCGTGGTCTTCGCACTGCTGTGCGCGGTCTCCGGCAGTGTGGACGCCGTCATCGGCTTCCGCGCCGGCTGGGGACTGGGCAATGCCCTGTTCATCTCCACCGCGCTCGCGACCATCGTCGGCGCCGCTTCCGGCGGCAGCGCGGCCGCGATCATCCTCTACGAGGCCGCCCTCGGCCTCGGCATCGCGATCGGGCCGCTGCTCGGCGGCATCCTCGGCGAGATCAGCTGGCGCGGGCCGTTCTTCGGTGTCGTCGCGCTCATGGCGATCGCTTTCATTGCCGTCATGGTGCTGCTACGCGGCGGTGATGAGAAGCGCACGCCGGTGCCGCTGTCGGCGCCGTTCCGGGCGCTTCGCCAGCCCGCGCTGGCCGTGCTCGCGGTCGCGGCGCTGTTCTACAACATCGGGTTCTTCGTCCTGCTCGCCTTCTCGCCGTTCCCGCTGGGCTTCGGCGCGATGGGCATCGGGCTGACCTTCTTCGGATGGGGCGTCGCGCTCGCGATCACGAGCGTCTGCGTCGCTCCGCTGCTGCTGCGGGGCCTCTCCCGCAGCACGGCGATGCTGATCGTGCTGCCGCTGCTGGCGATCGACCTGCTCGTCGCGGCACTGGTCGTCGCGACCCCCGCCGCGCTCGTGGCCTGCATCATCGTGGGCGGTCTGCTGCTGGGGCTCATGAACACGATCCTCACCGAGTCGGTCATGGAGGCCACCGACCTGCCGCGATCGGTCGCTTCGTCGGCGTACTCGGCCGTCCGCTTCCTCGGTGGCGCGGCCGCTCCCCCGATCGCCGCGGCGCTGTGGCACGCCTTCAACGCCTCGGTGCCGTTCGTCTTCGCGGCGGTGTCGGTGCTCGTGTCGGCGGCCACCATCCTGTTCGGCCGGCGCGCGCTGGCGCGGATCGACGCCCACGAGGCGGATGCCGCGGAGGAGGCCGCCGCCGTCCTCGTCGGCGACGCGGCGTAGCCGGGGGCCCCGCGGCATCCGTCATCCGTCATCCGGCGCGAGTCGTCGCGAACCCGCGCGACAACCGCACTGTGCGCCGGGCGAACGCGCGCTCCCGCCGGGGCCCGGCACCCTCACAGCGAAACGCCCCTCCCGACGAGCGTCGGTAGGGGCGTTTCTGGTGTGGTGCACCCCCTGGGACTCGAACCCAGAACCCACTGATTAAGAGTCAGTTGCTCTGCCGATTGAGCTAGAGGTGCGTTCCGCGGCCGCCGCTTTCGCAGGGGCGAACCGAGGAGCAACGTTACCATCCCGATGCGGTTCATCGCGAATCGGGCATGCCGCGCCCCGTATCCTTGACGTCGTGACCTCCCCCGCCACGCACCCCTCCTGGAGTGCGCCCTTCGACGGCGATCTGACCGCCGATCTCACTCTCGCGCTGCAGTTGGCCGACGCGGCGGATGCCGTCACGATGGCACGCTTCGACGCCGCCGACCTCGACGTCCAGCTGAAGGCCGACGCCTCCCACGTGACCGAGGCGGACCTCGCCACCGAGCGGGCGATCCGCGGCATCCTCGCGGCGGAGCGCCCGGGCGACGGCATCCTCGGCGAGGAATACGGCACGAGCGGCGGCAGCGCACGGCAGTGGATCATCGACCCGATCGACGGCACCGCGAACTACCTCAAGGGCATTCCGATGTGGACAACGCTGATCGCCCTCGCGATCGACGGCGTCCCTCGCGTCGGCGTCGCGAGCCAGCCGGCGCTCGGACGCCGCTGGTGGGCGGCGACGGGCCTCGGCGCGTGGACGAACACGCCGGAGGGCAGCCCGCGACGCCTGGCGGTGTCGACGGTGTCGACGATCGCGGAGTCGAGCGTCAGCTTCCAGTCGATCGCCCAGTGGGACGAGGTGGGCCGCAGCGAGGACCTGCTCCGCCTCAGCCGTGCCGTCTGGCGCGACCGCGGCTACGGCGACACCTGGCCGTACATGCTGCTGGCCGAGGGGCGCCTCGAGTTCGTCGCCGAGTTCGGCGTCAAGGAGTACGACATCGCCGCCCTCGTCCCGATCGTCCATGAAGCCGGCGGACGGTTCTCCGACATCGACGGCTCCGACAGCATCGCGTCGCGGTCGTCGCTGGCGACCAACGGCATCCTGCACGACGACTTCCTCACCCTGCTCTCCTCCCCCGCCACCACGAACTGAGAACGCCACATGACGACTTCCCGCCGCCTGTCCCTCACCGCCGCCCTCGGCGCCGCCGTCCTGCTGCCGGTCCTGCTCACCGGCTGCGGGGGCGGCAGCGCGCAGCCGGCACCCGTCGAGACCGGCAATGCCGTCTCGCCGACCGCCGCGGCGACCACCGCCGCTCCGACCCCGAGCGCCACGGCCACGGCGGGCGCGGCGGAGGCGTCGTGCGAAGACCTCATCGGCAGCGACATCCTCGCCGACCTGAAGGCGCAGAACTGGACCTACAAGGAGGATGTCTTCGCGGTCGCGGGTGAGACGCTCGAGGGCGGCATCACGTGCACGTGGGCGGACTACTCCGTCGCGTCGGGCAATCTGCTGCTGTTCGGATGGGCGCCGATCACCGCCGACGAGGCCGACGCCGCGGTCAGCCGTCTGGAGTCGCAGGGGTGGATCCGCGAGGAGGCCGCCGAGGGCTACTACGTCACGGAGGACGCCACGCAGTCCCCCACGACCGACGAGAACGGCTACGGCATGACGTACGAGTTCGGCGACGGCTGGGTGACCGTGGCCGACACCAAGCAGGGGCTTCTGCTGATCCAGCGCCCCGCGAGCTGAGGACGACCGGACGGCGAAGGCCCCGGCATCCGTCGCACGTCGTGCGGGATGCCGGGGCCTTCGCCTGATGACAGCGGCTGGTGGAGCTGGGGGGAATCGAACCCCCGTCCAACGCTGGGATACTGCGTCTTCTCCGGGCGCAGTCTGTAGAGACGTTCTGCTCGGCTCCGACCTTTGTCACAGACACCTAAGTCGACGAGCCCAGCCTCAGAAGAGTCCCGCGTGACGTCGAGGCCCCGTCACGCGGCAAGATCCCTAGATGACGCCAGGATCCGTAGCGGGATCACCTACGGTCTGACGGACTATCGGGCTCGCTTAGGCAGCGAGGGCGAAGTCAGTGCGCTTTGCATCGGCACTTATTGTTTCGCAGAGATCGTTTACGAGATAACCCTGCATCCTCGGCCCGCTTCTCGCAGATTCCCAGACGCTGTCGAAACCGATCAGCCCCTGGAGCCTCGGACCATGTGGTCCGGCGGCGAATCGAGCCACTGTCACCCTGTGGAGTTGTCCCCGGGAGCCGCAGGCACCCGAGCATTACAGTTTAGCGTATGACCGACGTGATCATCACCGTCCGCGGCGAGAGCCAGACCCTCCTCGCCCCCGAACGCGCCGTCGCCCAGGTGACGGCCTCGCTCGACGGCCCCGACCGCGGCGGCGTCGTCGAGCGCCTCGCCGCCCTCGCCGGGCCGGTGCGCGCCGACCTCGACGCGCGCAAGGCGGCCGGGACCGTCGCCGACTGGGCGAGCCAGCGCGTCTCGGTCTGGGCGGATCGGCCGTGGAACAACGAGGGACGCCAGCTCGACCTCGTCCACCACGCCTCGGTCGAGGTCACCGCGACCTTCACCGACGTCCTGGCGCTCTCCGACTGGCTGAACGGCATCGCGGCGACGGAGGGCCTGCAGGTCGGCGCCGTGGACTGGCAGCTCACCCCCGAGACGCGCGCACGGGTCGAACGCGAGGTGGCGACGGATGCCGTCGCGGTCGCCGTCGAGCGTGCCACCGCCTACGCGAGCGCGCTGGGCCGCACGACGGTCGTGCCGATCGAGATCGCCGATCTCGGACTGCTCGGCGACCACCGGCCGGAACAGCCCGCCCCGCGCATGTTCGCGCGCGCGGCGAGGGCAGCCGACGCGGCGCCGCCGGCCGTCGACTTCCGCCCCGACGACATCGTGGTCACCGCGGCCGTCGAGGCCCGCTTCACCGCGAGCTGACGGCGCGGCGCGTCACTCGCCGAGGCGGTTTCGGCTGCGCATGGCCCGCTCGGCCTCGCGCTTGTCCTCACGCTCGCGGATCGTCTGACGCTTCTCGTACTCGCGCTTGCCCTTCGCGACCGCGATCTCCACCTTGGCGCGTCCATCGGAGAAGTAGAGCTTCAGGGGCACGAGGGTGTACCCGCCCGCGCTGATGGCGTGGGAGAGCTTGATGATCTCCTCTTTGTGCAGCAGCAGCTTGCGTGTGCGCTTGGAGGAGTGGTTCGTCCAGTGGCCCTGCGCGTACTCCGGGATGTGCACAGCGTCGAGGAACGCCTGTCCGCCGTCGATGTAGGCGTACCCGTCGTTGAGGTTGGCCCGCCCTTCCCGCAGCGATTTCACCTCGGTCCCGGTGAGCACGAGTCCGGCCTCATAGGTCTTCTCGATGGCGTACTCGTGACGTGCGCGACGGTTGGTCGCGACGACCTTCTCCCCGCGTTCCCTGGGCATTGTGCGGACTCCTCCGGGCCTGGACCCGTGTATCGACGGATGCCGCGGTCGCGGCAGCCCGTCAGTCTATCGTGCCGCCGGGATCAGGCGCGCAGCCAGCGGCGGATCGCGAAGCCCGCCGACAACGCGGCGAGCACCAGCCCGATGATGATGATGACGGGGATGACGATCGCGGCATCCGACATCCCCACCCAGTCCGTGATGAAGGTGACCCGGTCGTGGAGGTACTGCCCCACGCCGAAGTGCACGCCCAGCACGATCGCCGCGCCGGCCAGAAGCGAACCGATGAACGCCGCGGCGACGCCCTCGAGGATGAACGGCGTCTGGATGAAGCGGTTGGACGCGCCGACCAGTCGCATGATGCCGACCTCTCTGCGGCGCGCGTAGGCGGACAGCCGGATGGTCGTCGCGATGAGCAGGACCGCGGCGATCAGCATCAGCACGGCGATGCCGACGGCGATGTAGGTCGCGACGGTGAGCGCGGAGAACAGCGGCTCGAGGTACTGCATCTGATTCTTCACGCCCTCGACCCCGTTCATGCCGTTGAACGCCTCGGTGATGACGTCGGACTTGCCGGGATCGACCAGGCCGACCCAGTAGGTCTCCCCCAGCTGGGCCGGGGTGACGTAGTCCTTGTACTCGTCGCCGTAGAGCTTCAGGAGGTTCTCGTACGCCTCGTCGGCCGACTCGAAGCGCACGTCGCGCACGATATCAGCCAGCGCCGGGCTCGCCAGGCGCGTCGCGACCTCGTCGAGCTGCTCCTGCGTGGCGGCGCCGTTGGCGCACGTCGTCACGGTCGAGTCGTCGCGGCACATGACGATCGACACCTGGGCACGCTCTGCCCAGTACGCGCTCATCTTGCCGATCTGCATCTGCATGAGCATCGCCGCGCCCACGAAGGTCAGCGAGACGAACGTGACGAGGATGACCGAGATCACCATCGACGCGTTGCGGCGCAGTCCCGTCAGCGCTTCGGACAGGATCAGGCCCGCCCTCATGAGGTCGGCCCCACTTCATCGTCCTGTCGCTCATCGAGCCGATCGGCGACACCGAGCTTGCCGAGATCGATGTCCCCCAGGCCGAGCTCGCCGAGGTCGACCTCGGGGGCGTCGATGGCGATCGGTCGCGTGAGAGGTGCCGGCTCGGGCTGTGCGGCGGCGGGAGCGGCCGGTGCCGGCCGTGCGGCCGGAGCCTCGGGGGCGGCGGGTGTGACCGGGGCGGATGCCGGGGTGCCGGCATCCGTCGCCGGCTCGGTGAGCACGGGGACGGGCTGGACCGGAGCGGACGCGATCTGCCGCTGCAGCTCGAGGACCGCGGTGAGAGCGGCTGTCGCAGCCGCGCCCTTCTCCACCTGGGGCGTGAGGCTCGGGATCGCGGACGTGTCGCCGTAGCCGCCGTGCCGGTCGTCGCGGACCATGACGCCGCCGCGCAGCTCGATCACGCGGCGCTTCATCTGGTCGACGAACCCGGCCTCGTGGGTGGCCATCACGACGGTCGTACCGCCGGCGTTGATGCGGGCCAGCAGCTGCATGATGTCGACCGACGTGGCGGGGTCGAGGTTGCCGGTGGGCTCGTCGGCGAGGAGGATCTGCGGGCGGTTGACGAGGGCCCGGGCGATCGCGACGCGCTGCTGCTCACCGCCGGAGAGCTCGTGCGGCAACCGCTTCTGCTTTCCGTCGAGGCCGACGAGGGCGAGCACCTCCGGGACCGCCTGCTGAATGAACGCGCGGGACGAGCCGATGACCTGAAGGGTGAACGCGACGTTCTGGAAGACGGTCTTGTTCGGCAGCAGGCGGAAGTCCTGGAAGACCGAGCCGATGTGCCGGCGGAAATACGGGACCTTTCGCGTGGAGAGGGTCCGCAGATCCCTGCCGAGCACGACGACGCGGCCGTCGCTCGGGTTGTCTTCGCGGAGGATCAGCCGCAGGCAGGAGGACTTCCCCGAGCCGGACGCGCCGACGAGGAAGACGAACTCGCCGCGCTGCACCTCGAAGACGACGTCGCTCAGCGCCGGCTTGCTGGTCCCGCGGTATTTCTTGGTGACGTGCTCGAACCGGATCATGACCTGTCGAGCCTAAGCGCGGGTGCCGCGGATGCCGGGTGCGACACCCCCGCCGCGCTCGTCCGGCGCAAACTGCCGGATCAGTCGTCGTCGTCCTTGCGCTTGCGCCAGCGGATGCCGGCCGCGATGAGGCCGTCGAGGTCGCCGTCGAAGACGACGGCCGGGTTGCCGACCTCGTATCCGGTGCGGAGGTCCTTCACAAGCTGCTGGCCGTAGAGGAAGTACGAGCGCATCTGGTCGCCCCAGCTCGCGGTGATGGTGCCGGCGAGCTCCTTCTTCTTCGCCGCCTCCTCCTCGCGCTTGAGCAGCAGCAGGCGCGTCTGCAGCACGCGCATGGCGGCGGCGCGGTTCTGGATCTGGCTCTTCTCGTTCTGCATCGAGACGACGAGCCCCGTCGGCAGGTGGGTGATGCGGACGGCGGAGTCGGTCGTGTTGACGGACTGCCCGCCGGGGCCGGACGAGCGGAACACGTCGACACGGATGTCGCTCTCGGGCACGTCGACCTCGACGGCCTCCTCGAGCGCGGGGATCACCTCGACGGCTGCGAAGGAGGTCTGACGCTTGTCGGCGCCGCCGAACGGGCTGATCCGCGCGAGGCGGTGCGTGCCGGCCTCGACCGACAGGGTGCCGTAAGCGTAGGGCGCGTCGACCTCGAAGGTCGCCGACTTGATGCCGGCCCCCTCCGCGTAGGACGTGTCCATCACTTTGACGGAGTACTTGTGACGCTCCGCCCAGCGCAGGTACATGCGCAGCAGCATCTCGGCGAAGTCGGTGGCGTCGTCGCCGCCGGCTCCGGAGCGGATCGTGACGACGGCGGGCCGGTCGTCGTACTCGCCGTCGAGGAGCGTCTGCACCTCGAGCTGGCCGATGACGTCCTGCAGCTCGGCGATCTCCTTGCGGGCCTCGTCGGCGGTGTCCTCGTCGTCCATCTCCTGTGCGAGCTCGACCAGCACATCGACGTCGTCGAGGCGCTGTTCGACGTCGGTGACGCGCTTGAGGTCGGCCTGGCGGTGGCTGAGCGCACTCGTCACCTTCTGCGCCTTCTCGACGTCGTCCCAGAGATCGGGAGCGCCGGCCTCCTCGGACAGGCGCGCGATCTCGGCACGCAGCCCCTCGACGTCGACCACCGCCTGGATGTCGGCGAAGGTGGAGCGCAGGGCCTGGATGTCGGCGGAAGGATCGAAATCAAGCATGACAGTCCAGACTAACGTGAACAGGGTGAGCACCGCCGACCCCGCACCCGAGATGGGGCGGATGCTGTGGCGACTCGCTCCGATGATCTACGGCCCCACGGTGCTGTTCGCCCTCGGCGAGGGCGCCGTCGTGCCACTGCTTCCGGTGATCGCGGCCGAGCTCGGCGCCGACGTCCCCACCGCAGCGCTCGTCGCGGCGGCGTTGGTTGTCGGGCAGCTGTGCGGCAACATCCCCGCAGGGTGGGCGGTGGCGCGCGTCGGCGAACGCGTGACGATGGCCGGCGGCGGGGTCCTCGCCCTCGCCGGCGTCGCCGGGCTGCTGCTCGCACCGAGCCTCCCGGTGCTCGCAGCAGCGGTTCTCCTCATCGGGTTCTGCGCCGCGGCCTTCGGC
>JAEYAG010000087.1 GCA_023451265.1 Actinomycetes bacterium
TCATGCCGTCGAGGCGCTCGACGGGGTTGTACAGCGCCGCGATGAGGATGCCGCCGACGCCGCATCCGCCCGCGACGACCGCCCCGCCCTCACGATCGTCGCGTCGGCGCGGCGCGAGGGCGCTGCCCTCGAGCTGCTGAGCGACGCCCACCGCCCGAGCGTTGCTGCGCTCGCCCTCACGACCGGCACCGCCGGAACCCAGACGCAGGTGATCTCCGCATGACTCTTCCCCTCGAACGCGCCCGCTCCCGCAAGCCGGTGACCTGGCTGACCCTGATCGGTGTGCTGCTGCTGCCCGTCGTGATCGGCGGCATCCTCATCGCGGCGCTGTACAACCCCGTCGAGCGCCTCGACGGCATGACCGCGGCGATCGTCAACGACGATGAGCCGGTCACCGTGGACGACCAGTACGTGCCGCTCGGGCGGCAGCTGACCGCAGGTCTCGTCGACGGGTCGGACGAGGTGGCGAGCAACCTCACCTGGACGATCTCGAACACGGCGGATGCCGCGGCCGGCCTGGCGGACGGCACGTACGACGCGGTCGTCACGATCCCGGCGAACTTCTCCGCCGCCGCGACCTCGACCGCCGGCGCCTCCGACGGCTCGGGCGGAACTCCCGAGAAGGCGACGATCGAGGTGTCGACCTCGCCCGACAGCCTCATCGTCGACGACGCCATCACCTCGCAGATCACGCAGGCCGCCGCCTCCCTCATGGGTCAGCAGCTGTCGAGCGTGTACCTGGAGAACGTCTTCCTCGGCTTCACGACGCTCGGCGACCAGCTCGGCACCGCCGCCGACGGCGCGCATCAGCTCGCCGACGGCGCGGCGACCGCCGGCACCGGCGCGACCTCGCTCGCCGACGGGGTGCGTCAGCTCGCCGACGGTGCCGGGCAGCTGTCGGGCGGACTGGGTCAGCTCTCGTCGGGGGCGTCGCAGTACGCCGCGGGTGTGCAGTCCTACGCCGCCGGAGCACACCGCTCCGCCGACGGGTTGAACACGCTGTCGACGAACCTGAACCTCCTGGTCGAGCCGAGCGCGCAGCTCGCGACGGGCCTGCAGGAGTTCGCGGCGCAGGCGCAGGGGATCAGCGTGCCGCAGGAGGTGATCGACGCCGCCAAGAACGTGTCTACCAACAGCGCGGCCCTGCAGGAGAGCGCCGAGGCCTCCGTGGCGCAGCTGCAGCAGCTCGCGGCGGACTGCACGACGAACGGGTACCCGGCGGAGTTCTGCGCCGCCCTCACCGACGCGGCGCAGCGCGCCGAGGCCTCACTGCCGCAGGTGAAGGACCTGATCGGAAACTCCGGGAAGATCGCCGGGGGCCTCGAGCAGATCAACCAGCTCCCCGCCGCCACCGAGCAGCTCGCCGCCGGCGCGACGGGCATCTCACAGGGCATCGCGGGTCTCGCCGGCGGACTGTCACAGGCCGCCGCGGGGTCGGCGTCGCTCGCGACGGGCGCCGATGGTCTCGCCGACGGCGCGCAGCAGCTCGCCTCCGGCGCCGCGCAGTCGGCCTCGGGCGCGTCGCAGCTGGCGTCGGGCGCATCGGGCGCGGCCGACGGCGCCGACCAGCTCGCGGGAGGGGTCGGCCAGCTGGCGAGCGGCACCGCCTCGCTCGCCGACGGGCTCAGCACCGCGGCATCCGCCCTGCCCTCGTACACCGACCAGCAGGCCACCGACCTGGCGTCGGTGGTGACCGATCCGGTGACAACCGACGGGACCGGGAACAACCTGTTCGGCGCGTCGGCGATCCCGCTGCTGGCGATGCTCGCGCTCTGGTTCGGTGGTCTCGCGTCGTTCATCGCGCTGCAGGCCGTGCCCCGCGATGCGCTCAGCTCGCGGCGGCCGTCGGTGCTGCTGGCGCTGCGCAACCTCGCGCCGGCGGCCGGAATCGGCGCCGCGCAGGGACTGCTCGTCGCGGTCGTGGTGCAGCTCGCCGCCGGGTACGACGCGTCGGCGTGGTGGAGCTTCGCCGGACTCGCCGTCGTCGCGGGCATCGCGTTCGCCGCCGTCAACCAGGCGCTCGTCGCGGTGTTCGGCGGCGCCGGGCGCTGGGTCGCGGCGCTGGTGGGCGTGCTCGCGGTGGCGACGGGAATCGTCTCCACCGTACCGGGCGTGTTGACCGCGATCGCGACGCTCATGCCGACGACCCCCGCCTACACGGCGATGCTCGCGGCGCTGACCCCGGCATCCGGGATCGGAGCGGGCCTCGTCGGGATGCTGGTGTGGGCGGCCCTCGCCTTCATCGCGACCGTCGTCGTGGTGGCGCGCCGCCGCTCCGCCGGCGCGAAGGTGCTGCTCGCGGCATCCCCCGCCCTGGCCTGATCGCGCGGGGCGCGCGCCGGGGCCGCGCGCTGCAAGGAGGTGTCGCAACACACCACATCAAGCCGTGCGAAGCCGCCGTTTGCGCCACCTACTTCCCGCGCCCGGCAAAGAGGGGTCGCAAAACACCACATCAAGGCCTGCGAGGCCGCGGTTTGCGCCACTGACTTCCCGCGCTGGCAAAGAGGTGTCGCAACACACCACATCAAGCCCTGCGAGGCAGCCGTTCGCGCCACCAACTTCCCGCGCCCTGCAAAGAGGTGTCGCAACACACCACATCAAGGCCTGCGAGGCAGCGGTTTGCGCCACCAACTTCCCGCCCCCGTACCCCAGGCCGGGGCGCGAGAGCCGGGATCAGTTCAGGCCGCTGTAGACGTGCAGGCCCTTGAAGAACATGTTGACGATCGTGAAGTTGAACATGACCGCGGCGAAGCCGACGATCGACAGCCACGCCGAACGGGTGCCGCGCCAGCCGCGCGTCGCGCGCGCGTGGATGTATCCGGCGTAGAGCACCCAGATGACGAAGGTCCACACTTCCTTGGTGTCGAAGCCCCAGTAGCGGCCCCACGCGTCGTTGGCCCAGATCGAGCCGGCGATGAGCGTGAACGTCCAGAAGATGAACCCGATGATGGTGAAGCGGTAGGCCAGCGACTCCAGCACGTCGGCCGACGGCAGCGTCCGCAGGAACCGCGGTCCGCGACGCGTCGGAGCGGATGCCGACCCGGACCCCTCGGGGGCCGCCTTCGCGTCGATCGCCGCGATCGCGAGTCGTTCGCGGCGCGCTTGCATGAGCTGCAGCACCGAGAGGGCGAACGCGAGCGCGAACAGCGCCGTCGACAGCGACGCGACGAACACGTGGATGACGAGCCACACGCTCTTCAGCGGGTCGGACAGCGGCACCACTGCGGTGTAGAACCAGATGACCGTCCCGCCGAGCAGCACGACCACGAGACCCGTGATGAACGTGCCGAGGAAGCGCAGGTCGTACTTGAACAGCACGCCGAGGTAGACCGCGACGATGAGCATCGTGCCGGTGAGGGCGAACTCGTACATGTTCGACCACGGCACCCGCTCGGCGGCGATGCCGCGCAGGACGTCGCCGCCGACGTGGAAGAGGAATCCGAGCACGGTCAGCGACGTCCCGATCCGCGCCCACAGGTAGCGCGGTCGCGCGCTCAGCGGCGCCTCGAGCTCGGCCTTGGCGGCGGCTTCCTGCGCGCGCAGCTCATCGATCGAGCCGGGATCCGCCGCTACCGCACCGGATGATGCGCCGGCGGCAGCCGTCGCTCCGACGAGGACGCGCTGGCCGACAGCGCCCTGGGCATCCTTCTGCTTGATCGCGAGGTCCGAGCGGCGCCCGAGGTCGATCGCGTACGCGATGAACGCCAGCGCGTAGATGGCGACGGCCGTCCAGACCAGCAGCCGGGAGATGTCGTCGAGCGAGAGTCCGTCGGGCATGGTCCTCAGTCTACGCGGGCGCCTTCGGCGCCGTCGGGGGCGGATGCCGGCCCGTCACCGGCCTGGCTCGCCGCACCGATGCCCTCGGCATCCAGCGTCGCCGTGTGCTCGCGGACGAGGTCGGCGACGGCGACGGCGATCGCGGGGTCCTCGCCGCGGGCGAGACCCGCGTACTCCAGCCGGAGCGTGCCGTCGGCGGACGTGGCCTTCACCCACATGCGGCGGCGCGGCACGAACAGCGCGGCCAACAGGCCCGCGAGGGCCAGCACCGCAAACGCGAGCACCCAGGGGGCGCCGACGTCGCGGTGGATCGACAGCGACACGTAGCGCTTCACCGGCTCCGACGCGCCCGTGGTGCGCTCGTCCTCGAACGTGATCGTGCCGAGGCCGCCCGGCAGATCGACCGTCTCGCCCGGCTCGAGCTCGAGGGCGGGGGTGCCGCTGTCGGCGCCGGCGAGCTGGGTCATGTCGGTGGGGTCGAGCGTGAACACCGAGCGCGGCGTGCCGTCGTCGATGCCGAGATCCCCCGCGTACACCCAGAGCGTCAGCAGGGGGTTCGCCAGCGACGGGTACGCGGAGGTGAAGATGCCGTCGTGCCCCTCGTACGCCGTGGGGTAGAAGTACCCGACCATCCCGACCTGCTCGCGCAGCCCGTCGGGCACCTTGATGACGCCCTGCGACGTCATGGTGGCGTCCTGCGGCAGGAACTCGACCGTGTCGCGGAAGGCGATGTCGCCGTCGGGGTCACGCACCGTGATCGTCGGCGCGTAGCCGTTGCCCATGAGGTAGACGCGGTCACCGGCCATGTCGATCGGGTGGTTGACGCGGACGGTCTGCTGCTTCGGATCCTGCCCGGGCTCGCGGGTCGTGAGGTTCGCCGCGAAGTCGCCCGCCTGCCCCTGTCCCGCCTCGCCGACCGGCACGTACGAGACGTCGAAGCTGTCGAGGGTCAGCGAGTACGGCGGCAGCGCGTCGGTGTCGACGAACCGGCCCGGATTGAAGGAGGTGTAGCCGAGGCCGAGCGAGTTGACGAAGCTGTCGCCCTGCACGAGGACGGTCTGCCCCGTGTAGGTGAGACCTCCGCCGACGCCGACCGACAGAAGCACGCCCACGAGCGCCGCGTGGAACACGAGGTTCCCCGTCTCGCGCGCGTAGCCGCGCTCGGCCGACACCGACGTCACCGCGCCACGGCGGCCGGATGCCGGGGTGTCGTAGCGCTCGACGCGGTACCCCGCCTTGCGCAGCTGCGCCTGGGCGAGCTCGACGGCGCGGACGGCGGCGGCGTCGGCATCCGTCCCCTCCGGGAGCGACCGGACCGTCTCGGCGTGGTCGTCCAGGCGCGACAGCCGCACCGGGGTGCGCGGCGGCCGCGCGCGCAGCGCCTTGTAATGGTGCTTCGTCCGCGGGATGACGCAGCCGATGAGCGAGATGAACAGCAGGATGTAGATCGCGGAGAACCACACCGACGAGTACACGTCGAACAGCTGCAGCTTGTCGTAGATCTCGTACAGGTCGGGATTCTTCGACTGGAACTCGATGACGCCGTTGGGGTCGGCGGTGCGCTGCGGCACGATCGAGCCGGGGATCGCGGCGATCGCGAGGAGAAGCAGCAACACGAGCGCCGTACGCATGCTCGTCAGCTGCCGCCAGCCCCAGCGCAACCAGCCGACGATGCCGAGCTTCGGCTGCGCGATGTCGTCGCCGCGGTCCGGCGCGTCGGCGTGGTCGGCGGGGCGAAGCGGCTCGGTCACGTCAGAGCGGGAGTTGGACACTGCCGATCACCCCCGTCAGCTGCGACATCAGCGCGCTCCACACCCCGGTGACCATCAGCACGCCGAGCGCCACGAGCAGCAGACCTCCGATGACGTTCACGACGCGGATATGCCGGCGCAGGAATGCGACCGATCGTGTCGCCCAGCCGAACCCGATCGCGAGCAGCAGGAACGGGATGCCGAGGCCCAGCGAGTACGCGACGGCGAGCAGCACCGCCCGCACCGGGTCGGCCTGCGTCGCCGAGATGGAGAGGATCGCGGCATACGTCGGGCCGATGCACGGCGCCCACCCGATGCCCATCGCGACGCCCAGCAGGGGTGCGCCCACGAGCCCGAGCCCGGTGCGCACCTGCGGCTTCATGGTGCGCTGGGCGAAGCCGAACATCCCGAGGAAGACGAGTCCCATGATGATGACGACGACGCCGAGCACCCGGGTGAGCAGGTCGCCGTACTGGATGAAGAAGCGCCCGAGAGTGCCGGCCAGCACCCCCATCGCGACGAACACGACCGTGAAGCCGGCGATGAACAGCAGCACGCCCACCAGCAGCCGGCCGCGGGCGCCCGTGGTGCGCGAGCGCGACCCCGTCGGGACCGCGCCGCCGAGGAATCCGAGGTAGCCCGGGACGAGGGGCAGCACGCACGGCGACAGGAACGAGACGAGCCCGGCGAGCATCGCGATGGGGATCGCGAGCCACAGCGCGCCGTCGAAGACGACGGATCCGGGATTCACGCGGACACCGCCGCGGTCACGTCGTCTCCGCCAGCACGTCGTTCACGATCGTCTTGAGGATCGACTCGCTCTCGACCTGGCCGATGAACCGCGCCGCGACGCGGCCCTGCGCGTCGAGCACAAGGGTGATCGGCACCGACTGCAGCGGCGTCCAGGTCGCGAACGCGAGCTTGAGGTCGGCGTCCTCCTTCGCGAGGAGCGACGGGTAGCTGATGCCGTACTTCTCCTCGAACGCGGTCGCCGTCTCGGGGCCGTCGTAGATGTTGACGCCGAGGAAGTGCGCCCCCGCAGGCTCGACCTCCTGGAAGGTGGACTCCAGCGTCGGCGCCTCAGCGCGGCAGGGGCCGCACCCGGCGTACCAGAAGTTCAGCACGAGCACGTCGCCGGCGTAGTCGGCACTCGTCACGGTCGACCCGTCGACGGCCGTCCCGGTGAACGCGACGGTGTCGCCGCGGTCGGCGGGGGCGATCTCCTGCACGGTGCCGTCGCCGGAGATGTACCCCTTGTCACCGCCCTGCTGGTACTGCTCGACCAGTCCGTCGTTGCCGCCGGTGCAGGCCGTCAGGAGCAGCAGGGTGGCGAGCGCGAAGACGGATGCCGCGGTTTTCCGCCGGGTCATACCGCCCCCACATCCACGGCGCCGGCGAGGGATGCCGGCTCGGCGTACGCCACCTCGCGCCAGCGGTCGCCGTCGCGCTCGAAGCTCGTCACGCTCGACAGTGCGCAGCGACGGCGACGCGGGTCATGCCGCAGCGGTTCGCCCGCGACGGCGAGGTGGGTGATCCAGATGGGCAGCTGGTGCGAGACGATAACGACATCGCCGGATGCCGGAGCATCCCAGGCCTCCCGCATCGCGGCATCCATGCGTTCGACGACCTGCGTGTACGGTTCGCCCCAGCTCGGCAGGGCGGGCGTGCGCAGATAGTGCCAGTTGCCCGGGTTCATCAGGGCGCGGCGCATGCGCTTGCCCTCGAACACGTTCGTCGGCTCGATGACGCGCTCGTCGAGCGTCGGCTCGAGGCCGAAGGCGGCCGTGAACGGTTCCGTCGACTCGCGCGTTCGCTGCAGCGGCGAGGCGTACAGCGCCGTCACAGGGCGACCGAGGCTCTTCACGTGATCGGCCGCCTGCTGCGCCATCGTGCGGCCGTCGTCGCTGAGCCGGAAGTTCGGCAGTCGCCCGTAGAGCACGCGTTGGGGGTTGTAGACCTCCCCGTGGCGCACGAGGTGGAGGCGTTCGGCGGGCACCCGCCAAGTCTACGGGGGCCGCGTCTGTGGCTGGGCTGGGAGCGGGCGGAGGCCTACTCCGCCGGTACCCTCACGGCTCGGCGCTGCGCCCAGAGCCCCCGCACGCGGGCGAGGACGAACCACGCGACGGCGGCGATCGCCGCGGCGATGACGACGTACTGCAGGATGTCGGTGTACTGCTCGATGACCGGCCACGCCTCGCCGAGGAAGAACCCGCAGAGCACGAACACGGTGTTCCACACCAGCGACCCGGCGGCGGTGAGCAGTCCGAATCGCCAGAGCGGCATCCGGGTGACGCCGGCGGGGATGGAGATGAGCGAGCGGAAGATCGGGATCATCCGGCCGAAGAACACGGCCTTGCCCCCGTGGCGGGAGAACCAGACGACCGTCTTGTCGATGTCTTCCGGGTGCAGCAGTGGGACGCGCGCCGCGATCGACCGCAGTCGGTCAAGGCCCAGCCACGCGCCGAGCCCGTACAGCAGGAAGGCACCCACGACGGCACCGGCGGTCGTCCAGACGATCGCCTCCGCGATCGTGAAGGCGCCGCGCGAAGCAGCGAGGCCCGCCATCGGCAGGATAACCTCGCTCGGCAGCGGCGGGAAGAGGTTCTCGAGCGCGATCGCGACGCCGGCACCCGCCGGGCCGATGATCTCCATGAGGCCGACGGTCCAGTCGGCGAGGGCGCTCAGCCACGACCCGTCGTGAGAGGCGTCGGCGGCCGGAGCGAGGGGGCTGCGGGTGGGAGTGGCGAGGGCGAACGCGATCGTCATGTCGTCGACGGTAGGCGGCCGAGGTTGCCGGTTCCTGTGGATCCGCCCGGGTGGTCGCGCTCTCGCCCCCACGTAAACTGATCCCTCGTGAGTGAACGCACCCTCGTCAGCCAGCTGCAGTCCCGCGAAGACGGTCCCGTCTCGGTCTCCGGATGGGTCGAGACCGTCCGCGATCAGAAGAAGGTGCAGTTCGTCATCCTGCGCGATGAGACCGGTGCCGTCCAGCTCGTGAACCCGGCCACCCGCCCTGAGCCCGAGGCCAGCGGCCAGGACGCCGATGCGCTCGCGCTGACGGCGCTCATCTCGGAGCTGTCGACCGGCACGTTCCTGACCGTGACGGGCGACCTCAAGCACGACGAGCGCGTCAAGCTGGGCGGCGTCGAGATCAAGATCGCCTCGCTCGACATCGCGGCATCCGCCCTGCCCGAGACGCCCATCGCCGCCGACAGCGGCCTCGACAAGCGCATGGACTGGCGCTTCATCGACCTGCGCCAGCGCCGCAACGCGCTTATCTTCCGCATCTCGACGACGCTCGAGCACGCGATGCGCAGTTACTGGGTCGAGCGCGACTACGTCGAGCTGCACACGCCCAAGCTCATGGACAGCCCCGCCGAGGGCAACGCCGAGCTGTTCGCCTTGGAGTACTTCGGCGACCAGACCGCCTACCTCGCGCAGAGCCCGCAGCACTACAAGCAGATGGCGCAGGCGGCCGGGTTCGGCAAGATCTTCGAGATCGGCGACGTCTTCCGCGCCGACCCGAGCTTCACGAGCCGCCACGCGACGGAGTTCACCTCGGTGGATGCCGAGATCAGCTGGATCGACTCCTACGAGGACGTCGCCGCGATGCAGGAGGAGCTCATCGCGACCGCGTTCGCCGCGGTCAAGGAGAAGCACGGCGCCGAGATCGAGGAGCTGTTCGGGCAGACCGTCGAGGTCCCGACCCTCCCGTTCCCGCGCATCCCGCTCGCCGAGGCCCGCGAGATCGTGAAGGCGCGGGGCTACGAGATCCCCCGGACCGACGGCGACCTCGACCCCGAGGGCGAGCGCCAGGTCTCCGCCCACGTGAAGGAGACGTACGGCAGCGATTTCGTCTTCGTGACCGACTACCACCCCGAGATCCGGCCGTTCTACCACATGCGCAACGCCGAGACCGGTCGCACCGCGTCGTACGACCTGCTGTACCGCGGCACCGAGATCACGACCGGCGCGCAGCGCGAGCACCGCATCGACGTGCTCGAGGCGCAGGCCCTGGAGAAGGGCCTGTCGCTGGAGGGTCTGGCCCACTACCTCGACTTCTTCCGCTACGGCGTGCCGCCGCACGGCGGCTTCGGCATGGGCCTCGCGCGCGTGCTGATGCTCATGCTCGGTCAGGACTCCATCCGCGAGGTCACCTTCCTGTTCCGCGGCCCGACGCGACTGGCACCGTAAGCGAAGGGTCCGCTCCGGCGGGCCCTTCGTCGTCTTTCCCTCTCCTTTGCCGATCGTTCATCTGCGACGCACGAACGGTCCATCCTCCGCCCGTAACGTCCTCTCGCCCCCGTTGCACGAACGCTCCCGCGCGCGTGCACCACCCGAGAGGAATACCCGTATGTCCCGTCTTGCGCTGCGCCGGATCGCTCCGGTCGTCGCTCTGCTCACCGCCTCGGCCATCGCCCTGGCCGCCTGCTCGTCGTCCTCGGATGCCACCGACGGCGCCTCCGACTCTGCGTCGGACGCCGCCGCCGCGACGAGCGTCGCCGACTTCGGCACGTTCGCCGACCTCGAGGCCGCCGCCAAGGCCGAAGGCAAGCTCAACGTCATCGCGCTGCCGCGCGACTGGGCGAACTACGGCGAGATCATCGACGCCTTCAAGAAGAAGTACCCCGAGATCGAGGTCACCGAGCAGTCCCCCGACGTCTCGAGCGCCGAGGAGATCCAGGCAGCCACGACGAACGCAGGTCTCGACACCGCCCCCGACGTGTTCGACCTCGGCCTCACCGTGGCCCTGCAGAACACCGACAAGTTCGCCGCCTACAAGGTGCAGACGTTCGACGAGATCCCCGACGCACTCAAGGAGCCCACGGGCCTGTTCGTCGGCGACTACGGCGGGTATATGTCGGTCGGCTACGACTCGAGCCGCTTCCCCGAGCCCGCCGAGATCACCGACCTGCTGGGTGAGGACTATAAGGGCTCGGTCGCGATCAACGGCGACCCGACGCAGGCCGGCGCCGCCTTCGCGGCCGTGGGTCTGGCCACCGTCCAGAACGGCGGCACGCTCGACGACTTCCAGCCCGGCATCGACTTCTTCAGCGAGCTGCAGAAGGCGGGCAACCTGCTGAAGGTCGACGTGACCACCGGCACGATCGCCTCGGGCGAGACCCCCGTCGTCTTCGACTGGGACTACCTGAACGCGACGCACGCTGAGACCAACTCGGCGTGGAAGGTCAAGGTGTTCGACGGCACCGGCTACGCGGGCTACTACAACCAGGCGATCAACAAGGATGCCCCGCACCCGGCCGCCGCGCGCCTGTGGCAGGAGTTCCTCTACAGCGACGAGGTGCAGAACCTGTGGCTGGCCGGCGGTGCCCGCCCCGTCCGCATGGAGGCCATGACCGAGGCCGGAACGATCGACGCCGACCTGGCCGCGGCACTGCCCGCAGCCCCCGATGACACCGTGGTGCCGACCGAGGCGCAGAGCACGGCCGCCGGCACGCTGCTCGGCGAGAAGTGGGCAGCGGCGGTTCAGTGACCGCTGCCACCGGCACAAACGGCGCGGGGTCGGAGCTGCACGCTCCGGCCCCGCGCCGCCGCGCGTCCATGGCATGGCTGGGCCTGGCCCCCTTCGCCGTCTACCTGGCGATGTTCCTCGTCCTGCCGACGGCGCTCGCCATCGGCACCGGCTTCTTCGACAAGGCCGGCGCGTTCACCTGGAACAACCTGACCGCCCTCGTCGACCCCGTCGTCCTCACCGCGTTCTGGAACAGCACGTGGCTGTCGCTGCTCACCGCTGCCATCGGCGCGATCCTCGGTGCGCTCGTCTGCTACGCCGCGATGGGCCTTCCCCCGCAGGGCGCCCTACGCAGCACACTGGATGCCGCGACAGGCGTCCTCGCCCAGTTCGGCGGCGTCATGCTCGCATTCGTCTTCATCGCCACGATCGGCGTGCAGGGTGTCATGACCCTGCTTCTCAAGGATTCTTTCGGCGTCGACCTGCAGCCGGGGACCTGGCTCTACTCGGTGCCGGGCCTCATCCTCCCCTACATCTACTTCCAGGTGCCGCTCATGGTCATCACATTCCTCCCCGCCCTGTCGGCGTTGAAGTCGCAGTGGTCGGAGGCGAACCTCACGCTCGGCGGCACGCGGGCGAGCTTCTGGCTGCGCATCGGCCTGCCGGTGCTCGCGCCGTCGTTCCTCGCGAGCTTCCTGCTGCTGTTCGCGAACGCGTTCTCGTCGTACGCGACGGCCGCCGCCCTGGCGAGCCAGGGCTCGCAGATCGTGCCGCTGCAGATCCGCGCGGCGCTCACGAGCGAGACCGTGCTCGGGCGGGAGAACCTCGCGGGCGCCCTCGCGCTCGGCATGATCGTCGTCGTCGGCGTCGTCATGGCCATCTACGCCCTCGTCCAGCGGCGCGCCGCGCGGTGGCAGTCGTGAGTGGGCCCGGTATCGCGCCCTCGCGGGTGACACGCACCGTGATCGGCATCGTGATCGGCATCGTGATCGGCATCCTGTTCGCGATCCCGCTGCTGTCGACGTTCCTGTTCACCCTGCGCGACCGCGAGAGCGGCGGGCTGTCGTTCGCCAACTGGGTGCGCGTGTTCGACCCCTCCAACACCCAGGTGCTCACGCCCATCTGGACAGGACTCGGCAACTCGCTCGTCCTTGCCGTCGTCACGGTCGTGCTCGTGCTCGTGCTCCTGCTTCCGACGATGATCCTCATCGAGCTGCGCTTCCCGAACCTCGCACGCGTTTTCGAGTTCGCGGTGCTGCTGCCGATCTCGATCCCCGCGATCGTGCTCGTCGTCGGTCTCGCGCCGATCTACCTGCAGATCGGGCGCACGTTCGGCACGGGAACGTGGACCCTCGCCTTCGCGTACGGCATCACCGTGCTGCCGTTCGCCTACCGGTCGATCAAGGCATCGATGGATGCCGTCGACCTGAAGACCCTCGCCGAGGCCGCACGCTCACTCGGTGCCGGCTGGCTCGCCGTCGTGACGCGGGCGCTCGTACCCAATCTGCGGCAGGGCCTGCTTGCGGCATCCCTCATCTCGGTCGCGGTCGTGCTCGGCGAGTACACCATCGCCTCGCTGTTGAACCGCCAGGTGCTGCAGACGGCGCTCGTCGTGGCGAACAAGATCGACCCGTACGCGTCGGCGATCTTCACGCTGCTGTCCCTCCTGTTCGTCTTCATCCTCTTGCTCCTCATCGGTCGCGCCGCTCGTTCGCGCGATGGAAAGGCTTCGTCATGACCAGCGCCGATTCCCCCGCGCGGCCGCTGCCGCGCACGTCCGAGAACCAGCTGCTGCACGAAGCCGGCGCGGGCACGTCGGTGTCCTTGAATGGCATCGTCAAGGAGTTCGGCACGACCCGCGTGCTGCACGGCGTCGACCTCGAGATCGCTCCCGGCGAATTCGTGTCGCTGCTGGGACCGTCCGGCTGCGGCAAGACGACGCTCCTGCGCATCCTGTCAGGTCTCGAGGGTGCGACCGCGGGCAGCGTCTCGTTCGACGGCAACGACGTCTCGCGCGTTCCGACGAACAAGCGCGACATCGGCATGGTCTTCCAGTCGTACTCGCTGTTCCCGCACCTCCGCGTCGTCGACAACACGGCGTTCGGCCTGCGTCGCCGCGGCGTCGCCGCCCGCGCCGCGGCATCCCGCGCGTCAGACGCGCTCGCGCTCGTCGGTCTCGACCACCTCGCCGACCGATTCCCGCACCAGCTCTCGGGAGGTCAGCAGCAGCGCGTGGCGCTCGCTCGCGCCCTCGTCACCGAGCCGCGTGTGCTGCTGCTGGACGAGCCGCTGTCGGCGCTGGATGCCAAGGTGCGCGTGCAGCTGCGCGATGAGATCCGCCGCATCCAGCTGCGCCTGGGCATCACGACGGTGTTCGTCACCCACGATCAGGAAGAGGCGCTCGCCGTCTCCGACCGCATCGCGGTCATGAACGCGGGGCGCATCGAGCAGATCGGCACGCCCGACGAGCTCTACGCGCGCCCCGCGTCGCCCGAGGTCGCCGCGTTCGTAGGCCTGTCCAGCGTTGTCGCGGGCACCACCGACGGGCTGAACGTGCGGGTGTGGGGTCAGTCGCTGCCGCTGCTGCGTGAGGTCGACACCGGCGCCGTCGAGGTGTTCGTGCGCCCTGAGAACGTGCGCCTTGTCACGCCGGATGCCCCGGGCATCGACGCCACCGTGCTCGAGACGACGTTCCTCGGCAGCTTCCGCCGTACGCTCGTGCGCACCTCCGACGGCACGCTCGTCACGGTGCAGCACTCGGTCGCCGACCAGGTCGGCTACGACGACCGTGTGCGGATCTCGATCGACCCCGTGCCTGTGCTGGCGCGGGTGGGCGAACTCGCGGGATAGAGCGCGACGTCGCGGGGTCAGATCTCGAAGTCGACGGCCACGCGCTCGGCGACGACCGAGCGCACGTAACCGACGACCGCCTGGTGGGCGGGGTGGGTCTGGTAGGCGTCCAGCCCCGCCGCGTCGGCGAAGTCGGCGACCAGGGCGACATCCCAGTTTCCGCCGCCGATGATGTCGGGGCCGATCGAGATCTGCAGCAACGACGGCACGACGCCGTGCAGGGCGCGCAGGTCGTCCGCGACCTTGCGCGCCTGCTCAGCGCGCTCGCTGGGGTCGGTCGTAGCGAGCTTCCAGGCGACGACGTGACGGATCATGTGGATTCCTTCCCTGCGGCCTCGAGCGCCGACCGTAACCGGCCCGCGTCGAGTCGCCAATGAGCGTGCAGCCGGCCGTCAATGAGCACGACCGGGATCTTCTCCCACCACTGCGCGTGCAGCGCCGCGTCGTCGAGGATCGACAGCTCCTCGACGTCGACGGTCTCGTCCCGGCCGTCGGGCAGGTCGGCGACGACCACGTCGACGATCTCGCGCGCCACGTCGCACAGATGGCAGTCCGGCTTGGAGATGATCGTCACGGTCGTCACCCGCTCCATCCTGCCACCGTCGTCGCGGCGGGGCGTCGGGCGCACCGGGAACACACGGGGCGCTCCGGAGAACACGAAGCGCCCGTCCACGAGGGACAGGCGCTCGGTGTCGTCTTGCAGTGTGCCGCGACGTTTACTTCTTGTTGCGGCGCTGGTGGCGAGTCTTGCGAAGCAGCTTGCGGTGCTTCTTCTTCGCCATGCGCTTGCGGCGCTTCTTGATGACAGAACCCACGGAAAACCTCACTATGTCAGGGGTCTGGACGCGGATCGCCACGTCCGGGATCGGGCACCTCGAAAAATGCCCTCGGAACAGTCTAGCCGACGTCGGCGATGGGCCGTTGCAGGGCGTCGGTGACGGCGGTCTCGGGCACGCGGTAGCTGCGCCCGAAGCGCACGGCGGGAAGCTCTCCCGCGTGCACCAGGCGGTACACCGTCATCTTCGACACGCGCATGAGCTCCGCCACCTCGGCGACGGTGAGAAAGCGCACGTCAGACAGGTCCGCCATCGAGACTCCCCCAGATCCAGTGAAACTATCGACCAACAGTACGGCTTCTGTGGGACGCCTGTAAACCTCTGTGACCGCTGTGACGTACCCGGATCAGCGGCCGGGGATCCGCTTGAACGCGCTGTCCCAGGCGTGCTTGGCGGATGCCGCGGCCCGCCCGACCAGGTCGGCGGCCGCGACGGCGGACTCGGGCAGCGTGGTCGCGGGGTCGGCGTCGCCGATCAGTCCGTCGTCGAAGAACGGCACCAGCCAGTCGTCGATGATGTCCAGCGGCGCCGGCGAGAGCGAGTAGAACCGGTGCTGACCCTCTTCGCGGACCGTCACGAGCTCGGCCTCGCGCAGCACCTTGAGGTGCTTGGAGACGGTCGGCTGGCTCACCCCGAGCTCGGTGACGATGTGCGAGACGCTCGTGCCCCGCTCCCCGGCGGAGGCGCGCTCGCGCAGCAGCTGCAGGATGTCCCGACGGGTGCCGTCGGCGATCACGTCGAAGATGTCCGCCATTCCATTAGGTTAGCCCGCGCCGCGCCCGGAGTACCATGACATGGATTCTTCGAAGAGCATGCACGACCACGGGAGGGGACGGTCATGACGGGCGACACCGTCGGTGCCCGTGCGTGGCGCAATCTGCGGAGCATGCTCAGCGACTCGTGGGATCGCCTGCGCGACCTCACCACGGCATCCCCCTCGCGGTTCGCCGTCGGCGTGTTCCTCACGCTGATCCTGCTGTTCACGGCCCTGTTCATGCTTCCCGCGGCCGCCGCCGACGGGCGCTCGACGGCCTTCGCCGATGCGCTGTTCACGGCGGTGTCGACGATCTGCGTGACCGGACTTTCCACCGTCGACATGGGAACGCACTGGAGCCCGTTCGGGCACGTGCTCGTCTACATCGGCGTCAACGTCGGCGCGCTCGGCGTGCTGACCCTGGCATCCATCCTCGGCCTCGTCATCTCCAAGCGCCTGGGCCTGCGCGCGAAGCTCATCGCCGCCGGCGACACCAATCCGCTCCGCGCCCACGGCGGCCCCGTCAACGAGGGCCAGACGGTGCGTCTCGGCGAGGTCGGTCAGCTGCTCGCGACGGTCGCGCTGTCGACCCTGGTGATCGAGGCGGGGCTCGCGGTGCTGCTGTACCCGTCGCTGCTGCTGAGCGGTATCGACCCGGTCAGCGCCCTGTGGGAGGCGCCGTACTACGCGGCGATGTCGTTCACCAACACCGGCTTCGCTCCCAACGCCGGCGGCCTCGAGCCGTTCGCGCATAACTACCTCGTGCTGACACTGCTGATGGCTGGGGTCTTCCTCGGGTCGATCGGCTTCCCGGTGATCTTCACCCTGTGGCGCCACCACTTCCACGTGCGCCGCTGGTCGCTGCACGCGAAGCTCACCGTCATCACGACCGTCGTGCTCTTCTTCGCCGGCGCGGGCGTGTTCCTGCTGCTGGAGTATCAGAACCCCAAGACCTTCGGCGGGATGGATGCCTGGGACACCACGTTCCAGGCGTTCTTCCTGTCGGCGATGACCCGCTCCGGCGGCTTCTCGGTCGTGGACATGAGTGAGCTGCACGGGTCGTCTCTCGTGGTCGGATCGATGCTCATGTTCGTCGGCGGCGGGTCGGCGTCCACGGCGGGCGGCATCAAGGTGACGACGCTCGCCGTCCTGGCGCTCGCGGTCTGGTCGGAGGCGAAGGGCCGCCCGAGCGTGGAGGCGTTCGGCCGCCGCATCCCGAGCGATGTGCAGCGCGTCGCCCTGTCGGTCGTGGCGTGGGGAGCGACCATCGTGGCGCTGTCGACCATCACGATCACGCAGATCACCCAGCAGCCCGTCGAGTACGTGCTGTTCGACGTCATCTCGGGGTTCGCGACCGTGGGCCTGTCGACCGGGGTCACGCAGCAGCTGCCGGACTCCGCCGTCTACGTCATGGCCCTGACGATGTTCATGGGGCGCGTTGGTACAGTGACACTCGCCGCGGCCGTGGCCGCGACATCCCGTTCGCAGCACTACTCGCTGCCCGTGGAAAGGCCCATCGTTGGTTGAGCAGATCCGGAGCGATGCTCCCGTCCTGGTGATCGGCCTCGGCCGGTTCGGCGCCGCGTGCGCCGGCGAGCTCGACCGGCTCGACCGCGAAGTGCTCGCGATCGACGACAACCTCGAGCTCGTGCAGAAATGGTCCGAGCGGGTCACCCACACCGTGCAGGCCGACGCCCGCAACATCGAGGCGCTGAAGCAGATCGGCGCGCAGGACTTCCAGGTCGCCGTCGTCGCGGTCGGTTCGTCGATCGAGGCGTCGGTGCTCATCACCGCGAACCTCGTCGACCTCAAGGTGCCGCAGATCTGGGCGAAGGCCGTCTCGCAGAGCCACGGCAAGATCCTCGCCCGCGTCGGCGCGAACCACGTCATCTACCCCGAGCGCGAGGCCGGCGAGCGCGTCGCGCACCTCGTGTCGGGCAGGATGCTGGACTTCATCCGCTTCGACGACGACTTCGTGCTCGCCAAGATGTACCCGCCGCGGTTCATCCGGGGCATCGGCCTCAACGAATCGGGCGTGCGCTCCAAGTACAACGTCACCGTTGTGGGGGTGAAGAGCCCGGGCAAGCCGTTCCGCTACGCCGAGGCGAACACCGTCGTCACCAACCACGACCTCATCATCGTCTCGGGCACGAACTCCGACATCGAGCGGTTCGCGTCGCTCGACCGCTGACCTCCCGCGAGAAATCCCCCGCGGGAGGTCAGCGGTGGGTGTCCGGCGCCGGGCGTCAGGCGCCGGCGGCGAGCTCGCGGGACCGGGCGAGGGCGGCATCCGTCGCCTCGGCGAAGATGCCGGCGAGGTTCGCGCCCTGCAGCACGGCGATCGCCCGCTCGGTCGTGCCCTTGGGGCTCGTCACCCGACGGCGAAGCTCAGCCGGGTCTTCCCGCGTCGCGTCGAGCAGCGCGGCGGCGCCGACGAACGTCTGCTCGGCCATGAGGCGCGCGTCCGCATCGGAGAATCCCTTGCCGCGCGCCGCCTCGGTGAGGTCCTCGATCAGCAGGAAGACGTAGGCCGGCCCCGATCCCGAAATGGTGCCGAGCGCGTCGATCTGGTCTTCGGCCAGTTCGATCACGACGCCGCACGTCTCGAAGAGCTCCCTCACGAGGGCGACGTCGGCGACGGATGCGGCGGGACCGGCGGCGATCCCCGTCACGGCCTTGCCGACGAGGGCCGGCGTGTTCGGCATCGACCGGACTACCGCGACGTCGTCCCCGACGATCGACGCGAAGGTCGCGAGGGTGACGCCGGCGGCGAGGCTCACGACGATCGCACCGGGGCGGAGCGCCGGGGCGATCTCGCGCAGCAGGTCGGGCACCATGACGGGCTTCACGCCGATGAGGACGATGTCGGCACCCGCCGCGGCGGTCGTGTTGGCGGCCGGATCCTGCTCGAGCGCCAGGCTCGTCACGCCGGCCAGTCCTTCGAGGTCTGCGGCCTTGGCCGCCGTCCGGTTGGTGACGACGATCCGCGGCGCACGGCCGGAGCGGACGAGCCCCTGGAGAATGGCGCCACCCATCGAACCGGCACCGAGAATCGCGATCGAGGGGAGGTCTTCAGCCATGCCCTCAATCCTATGGACGATCTGCCGCGCAGGGTCGGAGGGAATCCCCTGGGATGCACCCGGCGCACGCCTACCCGCGCATCGTAGGATGCCGTCATGACCCTCCTGGACGGCATCACCTCCCGCCTCGTCGACACCGACCGGCTGACGGTCGGCATCCTGGAGCGCGTCGGCGACAACCCGGCGACCGCGCCCGAGCAGACGGTCGTCCTCATCCACGGGAACGTGTCGTCGAGCCTGTTCTGGCAGGAGCTCATGCAGGATCTGCCGAGCGATCTGCGCGTGATCGCGATCGACCTGCGCGGCTTCGGTGAGACCGAGAGCCTCCCCGTCGACGCGACGCGTGGCGTCCGCGACTTCAGCGACGACGTCCACGCGACGCTCGCCGCGCTCGGCATCGAGACGGCTCATCTCGTCGGCTGGTCGATGGGCGGCGGCGTCGTGATGCAGTACGCGCTGGATCACCCCGTCCTCTCGCTCACGCTGCAGGCGCCGGTGTCGCCCTACGGTTTCGGCGGCACCCGCCGCGACGGATCGCGCCTGACCGACGACGACGCCGGCTGCGGAGGCGGCGGCGCCAACCCGGACTTCGTGCAGCGCCTCACCGACCGCGACATGACCGACGAGTCGCCGACCTCACCGCGCAGTGTCTTCCGCTCGGGGTACGTCGCCGACGGGTACACCAGCGAGCACGAGGACATCTGGGTGGAGTCGATGAACACGACGTCCACGGCCACGGGGAACTACCCCGGCGACGGCGTCGACAGCCCGAACTGGCCGGGGTTCGCGGCGGGCACGATCGGCGTCCTCAACACGATGGCGCCCCGCTATTTCAACACCTCGGGGATCGTGGACCTGCCCGTCAAGCCGCCGATCCTGTGGATCCACGGCACGGCCGACGCCATCGTCTCGGACGCCTCGTTCTTCGACCTCAACCACCTCGGCGCGATCGGGGTGATGCCGGCGTGGCCGGGGCCGGAGGTCGCTCCCGCGCAGGAGATGGTGTCGCAGACCCGCGACGTGCTCGAGGCGTACCGCGCGGCAGGCGGCGAGGTCACCGAGGTCGTGTTGGAGGGCGTGGGCCATTCGCCGCATCTGGAGCGCCCCGCGGAGTTCCGCCGCGCCCTGCTCGAGGTGATCGGCTACATCGGGCGTCCCGCCGATCCGGCGCCGCCGACCGAGGCGATCATCCTCAGCTCGTCCGACTGAGGCCCCGCGGGTCCCGGCAGGGATCTCGTCAGCGGCGGGCGTCGAAGAACGTGCGCAGCAGCGCCTGCGCTTCGGCCTCGCGCACCCCGGCGACGACCTCCGCCCGAACCGGCAGCCGCCGGTCGCGCAGCACGTCGTACACCGATCCGGCCGCGCCCGCCTTCTCGTCCCAGGCGCCGAAGACCACGCGCCCGACCCGCGCCTGCAGGATCGCGCCGGCGCACATGAGGCAGGGCTCGAGGGTCACCACGAGCGTGCAGCCCTCGAGATTCCATGAGCCGAGGGATGCCGCGGCCGCCCGCAGGGCGACGATCTCGGCGTGTGCGGTGGGATCGGCCGTCGCTTCGCGCAGATTGCGTCCTTCGCCGCGCGGGGTGCCCGCGGCATCCGTCACCACGGCCCCCACCGGGATCTCACCCGCCGCTGCCGCCGCGGCGGCGAGCTCGAGCGCACGTCCCATCGCGGCGTCGTCACGAGCCGGAGCGGGAAGGGGCACGCGCCCAGCGTAGGCTGAACGCCATGCGCGTGCACGTTGCCGACCACCCTCTCATCACCCACAAGCTCACGGTGCTGCGCGACAAGCGCACGCCCTCGCCGGTGTTCCGCCAGCTCACGGAGGAGCTCATCACGCTCCTCGCCTATGAGGCGACTCGCAACGTGCGCGTCGAGGACATCGAGATCGAGACCCCCGTGACGACGACGGTGGGGGTGCGGATCGGCGAGCCCCGGCCGCTCGTCGTGCCGATCCTGCGGGCGGGACTCGGCATGCTCGACGGCATGGTCAAGCTCCTGCCGACCGCCGAGGTGGGCTTCCTCGGCATGGCGCGCAACGAGGAGACCCTGCAGCCGTACACGTACGCGGAGCGCCTGCCCGAGGACCTCAGCGACCGGCAGTGCTTCGTGCTCGACCCGATGCTCGCCACCGGCGGGTCGCTCGGTGCGGCGATCGACTTCCTGTTCGCGCGCGGCGCGCAGGACGTCACCGCGATCTGCATCCTGGGCGCTCCCGAGGGCCTCGCGAAGATCGAGGAGCAGGTCGGTGACCGCGATGTGACCCTCGTGCTGGGCGCCCTGGACGAGCGCCTCAACGAGAAGGGCTACATCGTGCCCGGTCTCGGCGACGCGGGCGACCGCCTCTACGGCACGGTCTGAGCGCCCGCACCGGCGACCGCGCCGGTGACGTCGGTCACAGCCAGCGGCGGCGCTTGAAGAGCACGTACAGCAGCGTCGGGAAGGCGATCATCACCGCCAGCGCGACCGGGTAGCCGTACTCCCAGTGCAGCTCCGGCATGACGTCGAAGTTCATGCCATACACGGTGCCGATGAGCGTCGGCGCGAAGATGATGGCCGCCCACGACGAGATCTTCTTCACCTGCTCGTTCTGCTCCAGATTGACCTCGGTCTGACGCCGCGCGACGAGGGCGGAGTGTACGGTCAGCGCCTTGTCGAGCACGGTGCGGAAGCCGTCGATGCGCTCGGTGACCCGGATCGCGCGGTCGCGCACATCGCGGAGCTTGCGCTGCAGCTCGATGTCGACGTGGTAGACCTCCTGACCGCGCTGCAGCCACTCGATGATCGACACGAGCGGATGCGTCGCCCGCGCGAAGCGCACGAGCTCACCGGAGAGCTCGTAGATGCGTCGCGACAGCGCGTCGTCGTCGGAGTCGCCGAACAGGTCGTCCTCGATCTCGTCGATGTCGTTCTCGATGCCGGCGACGACCGGCTCGTACTCGGCGACCACCCGGTCGAGCACGGCGTAGAGCACCGCTTCGGACCCGAGCGCGAGCAGCTCCGGCTGCGCCTCCAGCCGGCGGCGCACGGCGCTGAGGTCGGGCGACTCGGCGTGACGGATCGTGATGAGGAAGTCGGGACCGGCGAACAGGTGCAGTTCGCCGATGTCGAGCTGCTCGTGCTCGTCGTCGTACCGGGCGGGGCGCAGCACGATGAACAGCGTGTCGCCGTACCGCTCCACCTTGGAACGCTGATGACCCCCGGTCGCGTCTTCGATGGCGAGCGGATGCAGGTCGAACTCGGTCGCGACCGAGGCGAGCTCCTTGTCGGACGGGCGATAGAGCCCGATCCACGCGAAGCCCTGGTGCGCTTCCTGGAGCGCATAGGCCTCGTCGAGCGTGACGGGGGTGGCGACGCGGATGCCGTCGACGTAGACGGCGTTGTCGATGAGGGTCATGAGGGGTCTCCTAGCCGGGCGGGCGCGCCGGGGCGCGCGTCATCGGCGCCCCGGATCGGGGCGCGCGAGGATGCCGCGGAGCAGCCGGCTCTCAGCGTGCGAGGACGCGAGCGGGGTGCACCGCGGCGCGTCTACTGTCGTCTGCCATGGTGTCTCACCGCCTCGGGTCACAGCCCTCTCATGCAGGGCCTCGGCGAGTATAGCCCTCGCGCGTGACCCGTGCGCTCAGGAGCCGGAGCGCTGACCGGTCTCCTGCTCCCAGAACTCCAGCTGCTGGGTGAGCGCCTTGGCGAGCTCGAACACCTGCTGCGGCGGGATCCGCACCCGCTGCACCACCCGGCCGGGGACGATCGTGATCGGGTTGCCGTCGGCATCCGCCCCCGCCTGCGGCGGGCGCGCGAGCGACACGAAGTCCATCACGAACACGTCGGACGTGTGCCAGACGTTCGCGAAGTCGGCGTAGTTGCCCGGGACGACGTCCGGGGGTACCTCGATCTCGAACTGGCGCGGAACCTCATCGGTCATGACTTCCCCCTGTTGTGGCCGCGGCGTGCGGGCTGTGGCGAGTCTACGGCCGATCCGCGCCGACGAGCCGGGCGAACGCGCTCAGCCGCGCCACCCCGTCGGGGGTGCGCGGCAGATCATCGAGCAGGCCGGTGCCGTACACGACGTAGGCGGTGTGCTCCGCGCGGGAGACGGCGACGTTGAGCCGGTTCTGCAGCAGCAGGAACTCCAGTCCCCGCGGGGCGTCGCGGCCGCTGGATGCGGCGAGCGACACGATCGCGACGGCCGCCTCCTGCCCCTGGAACTTGTCGACCGTGCCGACCGGCACAGCGCCGAACCCGGCCGCCAGCAGCGCCTCTTCGACGAGCACCTGCTGGGCGTTGTACGGCGTCACCACGATGAGATCGGCGGGCTCGAGCGGGCGCGGCGCGGCATCCTCTGCCGCCGTCCATGACCGGCCGACGAGGTCGCGGACGATGGCGACGACGGCGTCGGCCTCTTCGGCGGACTGCGTCGCGTTGCCGGTGTGCCCGAGCGGCACCGGCACCACCCCGGGTGCGATGCCGTCGAGCACCCGGGCGAACGTGGACGGGTGCGCCGCCAGCCTTCCCTCGTACGACAGCTCCGACACGGGAGCGGCGACCTCGGGCCGCATGCGCCGGGTCTGCGCGAGGAAGTATCCGCGGTCGTCGGCGATGACGGCGGCGCCGTCCATGACCCAGCCGAGCGCCGACGTGTCCACCGGCTCGGGATGCGTGCCCTGGCTCACCTGCGGCAGCTGCTGCGGATCGCCCAGCAGCAGGAGCCGTTGCGCCGCCACCGACACCGCGATCGTGGAGGCGAGCGAGAACTGCCCGGCTTCGTCGATCACGAGCAGGTCGAGGCTGCCGCGCGGCACCCGCCCGGCGTGGCTGAGATCCCACGCCGTCCCGCCGATGACGAACCCCTCCGGATGGTCGTCCGCGAACCCCGCGTAGCCGTCTTTCGCGATGGGCGTGAAGCACTCGTCGCCGGTGGGCGCGCCCTTCGTGGCCTTCGCGACCTGCGCCTTCGGCACACCGGCGGCGACGATGCGGTCGAGCATGTTCTCGACGACGGCATGCGACTGCGCGACGACGCCGACCCGGTACCCGCGCTCGGCGACGAGGCGGGCGACGACGTGCGACCCGACGTAGGTCTTGCCGGTGCCGGGCGGGCCCTGCACCGCGAGGTAGCTGCGGTCGAGCTCGTGCACGGCGCGGACGATGTTCGCGACGTCGTCAGCGCCATCACGCGGCAGCACGCCGCTCGCGGTGCGTGGCGCCCGGCGCAGCAGCAGATCGGTGGCGGCGTCGTGCGGGAAGGAGCCCGATGCCGTCGGCGCGGCCTCGATCACGCGGTCGGCCCACTGGTCGATGGCGGCCTGCTGGCTGCCCGCCTGCGGCGGTGCGGGCGGCGTCAGCGCGATCGGCAGCTCCTGCCAGGTGAAACCCTGGATCGAGTTCTCCTCCACGACGACGCCGTCGTCGAGCACGTCGACGACGCGGACGGTGCGGGCGGCGTGGATCCACCGCGGGCTCGTGTCGATCGGGAACGGCGCCGGCAGCTCGTAGACGACGAACGTCGATGAGTCGGCGGTGAGCTTGGTGCCCGGCGCGAGGTCGCCCCGCAGCTCGACGACGCGGCGCTGCACGCGGGCGCCCTCGGGCAGGTGCCAGTCGGTCAGCACCCGGCAGCGGTCGGGGTCGAAGACGACGACGTCGCGGGTGTCCTCCCAAATCGAGACCGGCTCGCGCAGGCGCAGGAAGTGGGTCGCCCAGAAGGTCTTGGCCTCGCGCGGGTAGTAGTCGATCGCCGCCGCGCCCAGCCGCAGGGCGGTGACCGCGGTCTCGTCGAGCTCGACGGCGGATGCCGCGGCGTCCGCGAGTCGCGTCAGCGCCTCCGCCCGGGGCGACGGCTCGTAGGGACGCTCGCTGGCGTCGATGTCGGCCGACGGTCGGAGGTTCGCCTCCCGCGCCCGCTCGACCAGCCAGTCGCGCAGACGCCGGGTCGAGACGCAGTCGTAGCGGTTGTAGTCGGCGAGGTCGTCCAAGACGGCGGATGCCGCGGCATCCTCTCCGGCGTCCTGCAGCTGACGGGCCTCGACGTACTTCACGATCGAGTCGTCGCCGCGCTGCACATCGCTCGTGCGCACCTCGTCACCCATGTACAGCGGCTCGAGCTTCTTTATCGAGTACGACCGCGAGCCCACGCGCAGCGCGCGGCGCACGATCGGGTAGAGGTCGACGAAGACGCCCTCGCGCAGGAGGGTGTCGACCTCGGCTTCGCGCACGCCGTAGCGCGCGGCCATCGCGAGCAGGTGCGTCGTCTCGTACGGCGCGTAGTGGTAGATGTGCATGCCGGGGTGCGCCTGCCGGCGCAGCGCGACGAGATCGAGGAAGTCCTCGAGCGCCCGCTTCTCGCCCGTGAAGTCGTGCGCCCACAGGGCGGTGTACTGCTCGGTGTCGTCGACCCAGCCGAAGAGGTAGTCGAGGCCCCACTGCGGCGTCGTGCCGGCGGGCGGCGTCTCGGTGTACAGCGGATCGCCCTCGAAGTCGAAGAAGATGTCGCCGTGGTCGGGACGCGGCAGGGCGCCGATCGCCTGCGGCAGGACCACCTCGTATGTCGGGACGGCGTGCGCGCCGTCAGCCGGCTCGGTCGCCGACGCGTCGGCGACGCCACCCGCGGGGCTCGTCAACTGCAGCCGCGCTTGGGTGCGGAGCCCCGTGAACGTGTCCCCCGACATCCGCTCCGGCGCTTCGTGCGCCGCCGCGAGGTCGTCGATGGTGCGGATGCCGGCGAGCCGCAGCCGGTCGCGCTGCACCGGCCGCATGCCCGCGACGAGCAGCAGGTCGCGGTGCGCGACGACCTCGGCGTCGCACGTGGCGCAGCGCCCGCACGCGACGACGCGCAGGGGCCCCCGGTCGTCTCCCCAGGCGATCGGCGCACCGGTCGCCCCGGACGCGAGGTCGCGGTCGGCGATGAGTGCGCGCAGCCGGTCGCGGCGCAGCCGGAAGACGGGCATGAGATCGCGGACGGCGTGGACCGAGGTGCTGCCGTCGCCGAGCAGAAGCTCGACCCGGTCGCTGTGCGGCACGCCGAGCCGGTCGAGCTGGTCGACGTATGCCGCCAGCTGCATGAGAGCCGTCACGCGCGCGTGACGGGCGAGCTTGGTGTCCTGCACCACCCACGCGCCGTGGGTCCCCGAGCCTGCCTCCGGGTCGCGCACGAGGAAATCGGCGAACCCGACGAACTCGTCGGTCGCGAAGACCGCCTGATAGATGACGTCGACGGCGGCATCGGCGAGCGCCGCGTTGGTCGCGGCGACCGCGGCGGCGATGCCGGCGGCATCCGACGACCGCGTCTCGGGCAACTCGACGACGCGACCCTCCCCCGGGTACTGCGCACGGTAGGCCTCGAGCTGGCGCAGCTCGTGCAGCGTGCCGAGACGGCCGGCGCGGGCGAGGGTGGCGTCCTCGGGCTCGTCGACCGCCGCGACGCGGCCGAGCTTGGCGTCGATCGCGCGGAGCCACGCGAACTCGCACTCGGCAGCGGCCTTCAGGTCGCTCGCGCTCCAGACGATCCGGCCTTCGTCTTCGATGTATCGCATGTCACCCTTCCGCGATCGACCCTAGCCGCGGCATCCGACACCCTTCGATGACAGACTGGGCGGGTGAGCGAGAACCTGCCGTTCGAGAGCCTGTACCGCCACGGCTTCGCGCGCGTCGCGGCGTGCACGATCCCCGTCACGATCGCCGACCCGGCGCGCAACGCCGACGCCGTCCTGGCCGCCGCTCGCGACGCCCACGACGCGGGTGCCGCCGTCGCCCTCTTTCCCGAGCTGTGTCTCACGGGCTACGCGATCGACGACCTCGTGATGCAGGATGCCGTCCAGGACGCCGTGCAGGCGGCGATCGCGGGCCTCACCGCGGCATCCGCCGACCTCCGGCCGCTCCTCGTCGTGGGAGCACCGCTGCGCCTGGGCTCCCGGCTGTACAACTGCGCCGTCGTCATCCACCGCGGGCGCGTGCTCGGCGTCGCCCCGAAGAGCTACCTGCCGACCTACCGCGAGTTCTACGAAGCGCGCTGGTACGCCGCCGGCGCCGAGGCGCCCGACTCCGTGACGCTGGCCGGCGAGGAGGTGCCCGTCGGCACCGACCTGCTGTTCGAGGCGACCGACGTGCCGGGGCTCGTCGTGCATGCCGAGGTGTGCGAGGACATGTGGGTGCCCGTGCCCCCCTCGTCGACGGCCGCGCTCGCGGGCGCGACGGTGCTCCTGAACCTCTCCGGCAGTCCCATCACGGTGGCCCGCGCCGACGACCGCCACCTGCTCGCGAAGTCGCAGTCCTTCCGCTGCCTCGCCGCCTACGCCTACGCCGCCGCCGGGCAGGGCGAGTCGACCAACGACGTGTCGTGGGACGGCCAGACGATGATCTACGAGGCCGGAACCCTCCTCGCCGAGACGGAGCGCTTCCCCGACGGACCGCGCACCGCCTACGCCGACGTCGACCTCGACCGGCTCCGCCAGGAGCGCCTGCGCCAGGGCACGTTCGACGACAACCGCACCCAGAGCTGGGCCACCGGGCGCCGCATCGCGTTCGAGGTGCAACCGCCGGCATCCGACCTCGGCCTGCGGCGCCCGCTCGACCGCTTCCCGTTCGTGCCCGACGACGCGGCACGGCTCGACCAGGACTGCTACGAGGCGTTCAACATCCAGGTGTCCGGTCTCGAGCAGCGGATGCGCGCGATCGGGTCACCGAAGCCCGTCATCGGCGTCTCCGGCGGCCTCGACTCGACGCATGCGCTCCTCGTCGTCGCGCGCGCGATGGACCGCATGGGACGCCCGCGCAGCGACATCCTCGCGTACACGATGCCGGGCTTCGCGACGAGCGATCACACGAAATCCAACGCGATCGCCCTCGCCGAGGCGATCGGCGCGTCGATCGAGACGATCGACATCCGACCGATGGCGACCGAGATCCTGACCGGTATCGGGCATCCGTTCGCGAACGGCGAGCCGGTGTATGACGTCACCTTCGAGAACGTGCAGGCCGGTGCGCGCACCGACTTCCTCTTCCGCCTCGCGAACCAGAACGGCGGCTTCGTCGTCGGCACGAGCGACCTCTCCGAGCTCGCGCTCGGCTGGGCGACCTACGGCGTCGGCGACCAGATGAGCCACTACGCCGTCAACGCCGGCGTGCCGAAGACCCTCATCCAGCACCTCATCCGGTGGGTCATCGCGCACTCCGCCGCCGGGCAGACGGGCACCGACCTGACAGATGCCGCGAAGGCGGTGCTGCAGTCGGTGCTCGACACCGGGATCAGCCCGGAGCTCGTGCCCGCCGGTCAAGACGGCAAGGTCCAGTCGACCGAGGACACCATCGGCCCGTACGCGCTGCACGATTTCGCACTGTTCCACGTGCTGCGCTTCGGGTTCCGCCCGTCGAAGATCGTGTTCCTCGCAGCGCACGCGTGGCAGGATCCGGATGCCGGCGCCTGGCCGCCAGGGTTCCCGGCATCCGACCGCTACGCCTACGACCGTGAGGAGATCGTGCGCTGGCTGCGCGTGTTCCTCACGCGCTTCTTCGGCTTCGCGCAGTTCAAGCGCACCGCGATCCCGAACGGGCCGAAAGTGCTGCCGGCGGGCTCGCTGTCGCCGCGCGGCGACTGGCGCGCCCCCAGCGACGGCAACGCCGCGGTGTGGCTCGCCGAGCTCGACGCCGCCCTGCCGGACCTCGCCGGCTGACAGTCCGCCTCACGCGGCGGGCAGCACCCCCACCGCGATCGTGATGACCCAGCTGTCGCGTGACGCGTCGACGAGGGTGTACTTCATGTTGCGATCGGGGATCCAGCCGCGGTGGCGCCCGGCATCCAGCCGCACGTGGTCGGGCGCGACGCGCACGCCCCGCCCGTCGGCCTCGAGCACGGCCTGCACCCGCACCCAGTGCTGCAGCAGGTCGGGGATGTTGTTCTCGTCGAACAGGTGGGAGTGCTTCTGCATCTGCCGGACGTCGCCGGGCTCCGGGCTCATGTCGCGGATGTCGATGCCGAGCGGCAGACCAGGGTCGCAGATGGCGACGACCGTGGCGGCGCGGTAGCTCGCGGTCACGATCGCGATCGGCAGCTCCTCGCCGTCCTTGGAGGCGATGAGCCGCGTGTGATAGCCGAAGCCGCGGGGCGCCTCGCGCTCGATCCGCACGTCCTTGACCTCGCAGTGCAGACGCGCCGCGATGAGCTCCTTGGCGATGATCCGGCGGCGGTCGTGGACCGTCGTGCCCGGGTCCCACCCCAGGCGCGCCTCGACGCCGTCCGGGGTATCGAGCAGAACCGTCTGCAGTGTCATGTCGCTCCTTCACCGTCTCTGCGGCAGCGGTGGTGCCGTTGCCTCACATCTTGTCCCAGATCGCACCGGCGTGGGCGTGGGACCGACGTGTCAAACCGTCCTCCCCGCATCCTCGGTAGTCTCGATGTACCGCCCGTGCATCCGCTGCGGGCGACGCCGGGGCACGATCGATGCCCCCCACAGACGAGAGATGGCCATGTCGACCACCCCGCCCATCGACCCCACCGACCGCCCCACCCCCGCGGACGACCAGCCCACAGAGGCGTACCCGTCCGCCGCGCCCGCGGACCACCAGCCCACCGAGGCGTACCCGCCCGCACCGCCTGCGCCCCAGGCACCCTACGGCCAGGCACCGGCCCAGGCGCCGTACGGCCAGGCACCGTATGGCCAGGCGCCGTACGGTCAGGCTCAGGGATACGCCCCCGCTCCGGCCGGGCCCGACACGCGCAGCAAGGGCATCGCGTGGACCGCGCTCAGCCTCGCCATCGTCGGCATCGTCCTCAGCCTCATCGGGCTCATCCCCGTCGCGTGGGTGGGCCTGATCGCGGTGATCATCGGCGGCCTCGTCCTGCTCGCGGCGTTCGTCTTCGCGATCGTGGGCCTGGCGGGCAAGCGCAACGGCGGCAAGCCGCTGAGCATCACGGCTCTCGTGCTGTCGGTCATCGGTGGGACGATCGGCGCGTTCGCCCTCATCTGGGCCATCGTCGTCACTGGGCTCGCGGCCTCGGGGACGAGCCTCGACTCTGAGTCGACGGGTGTCGAGCCGGCACCGGCCCCGACCGCCGAGATCTCCGGCGGCGCGGAAGACGGCGCCACGGATGACGGCGCCGCGGACGACGGCGCCGCCACCGCCGATGAGGCGGCCTTCATCGCGGAGGTCCGCCCCAAGGTCAACGACATCATGGCGCAGATCGACCCGACGGCGACGCCGGATGTCGTGGCGCAGGCGCTCCCCGACGAGACGCTCGTCATGATCGGGCAGGCGCTGCTGGTCAGCGGCGAGGCCGGCATCGACCAGATCGTCGACCAGACCTTCACCGGCAGCGGCGCCTCGGACGAGGACATCGAGAAGCTGCGCTCGCTGTACCAGGAGATCCTGGCGTCGGCGCAGGCGCACCTGCAGTAACGCCGGGGAGGGCTACGAGCGCACCGCGGCATCCTGCCGGATGACGCTCGGGCCCTCCGGCGTCGCCTCGACGAGGATCTGCGCCGGCACCTGCTCCTTCATCGCCTCGACGTGGCTGATCACCCCGACGGTGCGCCCGCCGGCGCGCAGCTCATCGAGCGTGCGCATCGCCATCTCGAGCGTTTCGGGGTCGAGTGAGCCGAACCCCTCGTCCACGAAGAGGGTGTCGAGCCGGATGCCGCCGGCGCGCGCGGTCACCACTTCACCGAGGCCGAGCGCCAGCGCGAGCGACGCGAGGAAGGTCTCGCCGCCCGAGAGCGACTGCGGCGAGCGCAGCCGGCCGGTGTGCGCGTCGAGCACGTCGATGCCGAGACCGGACGCCCGTCCCCGCGCCGCGCGGGCATCGGAGTGGTGCAGCGTGTACCGCCCCGACGACATCTCGGCCAGGCGGACGTTGGCCGCCGCCACGATCTCCTCGAGTTCGGCGGCGAGGACGAAGGTCTCGAGGTCCATCTTCATCGTGTTCGGCGCGCGGCCTGCGACGGTGTCGGCGAGACGGGTGACGACCGCGGCGGTGGCGTCGGCCTCGGCGACATCGGCGTAGGCGGCATCGATCTGCTCGAGCAGGCCCCGCAGCCGCTCGACCACGCCGACCGCGTCGCGGTAGGCACCGATGGCGGCGGAGCGTGCCGCGTCGGCGTCGGCGAGGGCCGTGGCGGATGCCGCGACCTGCGCCTCGTCGACGTCATCGCCGGCGGTGTCGAGCTCGAGCTCGAGCAGACGCTGCTTCGCGGCGGTCAGGGCGGCGCGGTGCTCGGCGATCGTCGCGTCGAGGGCCGCGAGCGCCGTCTCGTCCAGGAGCGCCGCGACGGCGTCTTCGGCGGATGCGAACGGTGAGGCGGCGAGCAGCCCCTGGAGGGCGGCGCGGGCGTCGTCGCGGGACCGGGTCCGCTC
>JAEYAG010000122.1 GCA_023451265.1 Actinomycetes bacterium
GCTGTGGACGGGCTGCAGAGGGCGCACTCGGCGAGAACGGGCCCACTCGTCGCCAAAGGGCAGGGCAGAGCGGCGCGGCGGCGCCAAAGGCAGCGCCGCGGCGCGGCTCAGGCGGCGAGCACGAGGCGGAGCTGCTCGACGGCCCAGTCGAGCTCGGTCGCGCGGATCACCAGCGGCGGCGCGATGCGGATCGTCTGGCCGTGCGTGTCCCTGACGAGCACGCCGCGGGCGAGGAGCTTCTCGGCGACCTCGCGTCCGGTGCCGACGGCCGGGTCGATGTCGACGCCGGCCCACAGGCCCGCGATCCGCACCGTCGTGACCCCGTGGCCGACGAGCTCGCCGAGCTTCGCGCCGAGGTGGTCGCCGAGCGCCTGTGCGCGGGTCTGGAACTCGCCCGACGACAGCATCTCGACGACGCGCAGGCCCACGGCATCCGCCAGCGGATTGCCGCCGAAGGTCGAGCCGTGCTCGCCGGGCCGGATGACCCCCAGCACGTCACGGTCCGCGACGACCGCCGAGAGGGGCAGGATGCCGCCGCCCAGCGCCTTGCCGAGAAGGTACACGTCGGGCACGACATCCTCGCGGTCGCACGCGAACGTCGTTCCCACCCGGGCGAGCCCCGACTGGATCTCGTCGGCGATGAACAGCACCCGGTGGCGGTCGCAGATCTCCCGGATCGCTCGCAGGTACCCCTCCGGCGGGATCACGACACCCGCCTCGCCCTGGATCGGCTCGATGAGCACGGCCGCGGTGTTCTCGTCGATCGCGGCCTCGATCGCGGCGGCATCCCCGTACGGCACCGACACGAACCCGGGCGTGAACGGACCGAACCCCTCGCGGGCCTGCGGGTCGTCGCTGAAGCCGACGATCGTGGTCGTGCGGCCGTGGAAGTTGCCGTCGGCCACGACGATCTTCGCCGCACCGGCGGCGACGCCCTTCACGCGGTACGCCCACGCGCGCGCGACCTTGATGCCGGTCTCGACGGCCTCGGCGCCGGTGTTCATCGGCAGCACGAGGTCCTTGCCGCACAGCTCCGCCAGCGCGGCCGCGAACGCGCCCAGCCGGTCGTTGTGGAATGCGCGGCTCGTGAGGGTGAGCCGGCCCAGCTGCTCGGTCGCGGCGGCGACGAGGGCGGGATGCCGGTGCCCGAAGTTCAGCGCCGAGTACGCCGACAGCAGGTCGAGGTACCGCTTGCCCTCGATGTCGGTGACCCACGCGCCCTCGCCGCGGGCGATCACGACCGGCAGCGGGTGGTAGTTGTGGGCGACGTGCGCGTCTTCGGCCGCGATGATCTCGGTCGTGACGTCGTCGGTGGCGGTGGTGGTCATCGCGTTCCTCGCAGTTCGAGCGTGCAGCACTTGATCCCGCCGCCGCCGAGCAGCAGCTCGGACAGGTCGACGAGCACGGGGTGGTAGCCGCGTTCGCGCAGCTGGGCCTCGAAGCCCGTCGCGCGCGGCGAGATGAAGACGTTGTAGCCGTCGGATGCCGAGTTCAACCCGAACACGGCACCGTCGGCATCCGACACGAGGATCGCGTCGGGGTAGCGCTCCTGAAGGATCCGGCGCGAGTCGTCGTCGAACGCGGACGGGAGGTAGGCGATGTTCGCGCGCTCCACGCCGCCAGGGCCCTGCACCGGATCGAGCACCGAGATCGCGGTGTCGAGGTGGTAGAAGCGCGGGTCGATCAGCCGCAGCGAGACGACCTCGCGGCCGAACACGTCCGCCACCTCACGATGGCTGTCGCCGACCGAGCGGAATCCGGTGCCGGCGAGGATGGTGTCTCCGACGAGCAGGAAGTCGCCCTCACCCTCCTGCACCTCGACCGGCTCGACGACCTCGAAGCCGTGCGCGGCGAACCAATCCATGAAGGGCCGCTCTTCGCCGCGCCGCTCGTCGACGCGGAACCGCACCCCGAGCGCGCGCCCGTCGATGATGAACCCTCCGTTGGCGGTGTAGACCATGTCGGGCAGCCCCGGGACCGGGTCGATGAGCTCGACCTCATGGCCGAGCGCGACATAGGTGTCGTACAGCGTCTGCCACTGCGCGAGTGCCTTCGCGGTGTCGGTGGGCTTGGCCGGCTCCATCCAGGGGTTGATCCGGTAGCTGACGGTGAAGTGCTCGGGCCGGCACATCAGGTAGCGGCGGTGCTGCTGAATGCGCGCGGGGACTTCGACCTGCGGGAGGGGTGTGGACATCTTCTCGCTCCTGGCTTCTCGCTCTATCCGGTGTGTTCCGGGCGGGGCGGCGGACGCTGTCCAGAGGCCCGGTGGAGCTGAGAGAGCCGACGGTCCGGGCACGCCGGCATCCATTGTGCCAGAACGCCCCGCGGACGCACCGGTTGCCCGTGTCGGTGAAGTGAGTAGATTTCTTCTCATGGGGAGACGCACCGGGGACGAGACCCGCGCACTGCTGCTGCGCGTCGGGATGCAGATGCTGCTGGAGCGCGGCGTATCGGCGGGCGTGCAGCACATCCGCCTGCAGGAGGTGCTCCGGCGCGCGGGGCTCACGACGGGTGCGGCGTACCGGCTGTGGGCGGACCAGAGCGACTACCAGCGCGACCTGGCGGTCTCGATGGTGCGGCTGCGCCTCAGCAGCCCGGCGGACTACGCCCGCGTCGCCGTGGACAAGCTGATCGCCGACGGCGCGCGGGGAGACGACATCATCCGCGCCGCCGCCGAGGCGCACGTGCGCACGTCGGCCGTCGACGTGACCGACCCCGCCGACGCGGTCGATGCGCAGCAGTTCCTCATCGCGCTGGCGCTGCGGACGACCGCCGACACATGGCCCGAGCTGAAGGAGGCGAGCCGGCAGCGCCATCAGGAGTCGATCGCCGCGTTCGCGGAGTTCTACGCCTACCTGATGGAGGCGTACGGGCTGCGGATGAAGACCCCGCTGACGGTGACGGACTTCACCGAGGCGATGGCGGCGATGGGCGAGGGTTTCGCGGTGCGCGCGATGGAGGGGATCGGGCACCCCGTTTACCACGCGGCCGAAGACGACGATGTGCCCACCGGCGAGTGGACGCTGTTCGCGCTCGGGGTGCGGGCGCTCGTGAACGAGTTCATGACGCCGATCGACGCGGCCGCCCGGATGCCGTTCGCGGACGCGCCCGTGACACCGGAGACGCCGGTCGCTCCGGCCCCCTGACGGGGGCGGGAGCTCTGGGGTCGGATGATTCCCCCGGCCCCAGAGCGACACTCCCCCCGGTGTGTCTTGACGGGTTCGACCTTCGGCTCTGCCGTGCTGGAACCGGTCTCCGTCGGCGCTCCCCAGATGCGCCACTCATATGGTCACCTTCCGGGCACCTCAAGGCCAGAAAGATAACTTGTTTCTCTCCCGGCGGATTTCTGGACGTCGTCCAGCCACCGGCCGCCTCAGATGACCTGCTCGCTCCAGGTGTCGGGGTTGCCGAAGCGGTGCGCGGTGATCGTGATCGACTGCTCGTGCAGGAACGGCAGCAGTTCGATACGTCCGGCCGTCGTCACCTCTCCGTCGTAGACGGCGATGTCGGGGTCGCCGTCGGTCGCCTCGGCGAGCGCGCGATGCAGTGCCGCGACGGATGCCGCGGCCTCGCCGTCACCGGACGGCGCCGGCCCCACGAGGCGTACGCGCGGTGCGGAGCCGGAGGAACGGGCGACGCGGATCCGGTCGATCCATTCGTCGTCGCTCTCCACGAACACCGGCACCTCGAGCTCCCCCAGCGCGCGGCGGACGTCGGCGGGCAGCCCGACGGACGCACTGACGGTGAACGCGCCGCCGACGCGCACCGCGGCGATGACGACGCGCAGGAGCGCCGGCCACGCGGCATCCGTCGTCGCGCGGATCGCGACCTCGACGGGCCGGTAGCGGAACAGGTTCCGCTCGACCGCCAGCTGCGACACGTCCTTGACCTGCCCGAACTCACGGCTCCAGGCCACGGCGTCCGACAGCGCGGCGCGGCGCAGCCACTCGAAGCCCTCGTAGTCCAATGACGACTGCGCGGCCTCGATGAGGTCGGTGATGCGCGCGTCGAGGCCGCGCAGATGCAGGGTCGACGACGGCGGGCCGCCCGATGCCGGGCGCCACGACCCCAGCCCGACGAGGTAGTTCGGGCCACCGGCCTTCGTGCCCGCCCCCACCGACGAGCGTTTCCAGCCCCCGAACGGCTGGCGCTGCACGATCGCGCCGGTAATGCCGCGGTTGACGTACAGGTTGCCGGCCTGCACCTGGTCGAGCCACAGCTCCAGGTCGGCGGGACTCTGCGTGTACAGCCCCGCCGTGAGCCCGTACGCCACGGCGTTCTGCAACTCGATCGCCTCGGCGAGCGAGCTCGCGTGCATGACGCCGAGCATCGGCCCGAAGAACTCCTCGAGGTGGGTGCGCGACCCCGGACGCACACCGACGCGGATGCCGGGTCGCCACAGCCGCCCGGCGTACTCCGGCGGCGCGTCGTCGACCTCGCGCGGCGCGACGAGCCACTGCTCGCCCTCTTCGAGCGTCGTCAGCGCCCACTGCAGCTTGCCGCGGGGCACCTCCACGACGGGGCCGACCTCGCTCAGCGGGTCGGAGGGCGGCCCGACCCGCAGCGACTCGGTCGCGTCGACCAGCTGGCGGGCGAAGCGCTCCGAGCGCGCGACCGGCCCGACGAGGATCGCGAGCGAGGCCGCGGAGCACTTCTGGCCGGCGTGGCCGAACGCGCTCTTGATGAGATCGGATGCCGCGAGGTCGAGATCTGCCGACGGCATGACGATCATGGCGTTCTTGCCGCTCGTCTCCGCCAGCAGCGGCAGATCGGGCCGCCACGAGCGGAACAACTGCGCCGTCTCCCACGACCCGGTGAGGATGACCCGGTCGACCTCGGGGTGCGACACCAGGCGCTGCCCGAGCGTCCCCTCGTCGACGTCGACGAGGGCGAGCACGTCGCGGGGGACGCCCGTGGCATCCAGCGCCTCCCAGACCGCCTCCGCGACGACGGCCGCGCAGCGGCGCGCCTGCGGCGCGGGCTTGAAGACGACGCCCGATCCGGCGGCGAGCGCGGCGAGCACGCCGCCGGCGGGGATCGCGACGGGGAAGTTCCACGGCGGGGTCACGACCGTCAGCCGCGCCGGCACGAACACCGCACCGCTGACGCGGTCGAGCTCGCGGGCGATGGCGGCGTAGTAGTTCGCGAAGTCGACGGCCTCGCTGACCTCGACATCCGCCTCGGCGAACACCTTGCCGGTCTCCGACGCCGCGACCTCGATGAGCTCGCCACGCCGGGCCTCCAGCGCCCGAGCGACCGCCTTCAGCACGTCGGAGCGCTCCGCCGCGGGCCGGGCTCCCCACGACTGTCCCGCGGTGCGCACCCGCGCGACGGTCTGCTCCAGGGCGACGGGGTCGTCGATGCGGGCGGCGCTGATCGCGGCATCCCCCGCCGTCGAGGTCTCGATGCGGGCGACGACCTCGGCCGCCCACGCCCGGTTGGCGGGCAGGGCCGGGTCGGAGTCGGCGGCGTTCGTGAACCCGGGGGCGCCGAGCACGCGCGCCGTGGTCTCGCGGGGCGCGAACGCCGCCGTCTCCACGATGCCCTCGGCCGCGAACGGTGCGGCATCCGGGTCGGCTGCCGACGCCCGCGCGATGCCGGCGACGGCCTGCGTCAGATCGGCGTCGGGCGCCGCCGCGAGCGGGCCGGCATCGCGCACCAGCGTCGTGCGGCCGGGCTCGGGGTGAGCGGCGACCCTGCGGTTCTGCGTCCGGTCCTGCGTGCGGTTCGGGCCGGCGGGCAGTGCCGGGTCGGCGGCCCGCTCGATCGAGGCGAGGAACCGGTCGCGCTCGCGGGCGAACAGGCCGGGGTCGGTGTGCAGATCGAACGCGGCGGAGAGGAAGTTCTCGCTCGAGGCGTTCTCCTCGAGCCGCCGCACGAGGTAGCTGATCGCGACGTCGAACTCGTCGGGACGCACCACCGGCACGTACAGCAGCACGTGGCCCACTTCGCGGGTGACGGCCTGCACCTGCCCCTGGGCCATGCCCAGCAGCATCTCGAACTCGATCGCGTCGCGGACGCCCCGGTCACCGGCGAGCAGCCAGGCGTAGGCGATGTCGAACAGGTTGTGGCCGGCGACGCCGATCCGCACCGCCGCAGTGTGCTCCGGCTGCAGCGCGACGTCGAGGCAGCGCAGGTAGCTGGCGTCGGAGTCGAGCTTCGACGCGTGCGTCGCCAGCGGCCAGTCGTGCATGACAGCATCCACCCGCTCCATCGCGAGGTTCGCGCCCTTCACGAGGCGCACCTTGATGCGTGCACCGCCGGCGGCGACGCGCTGCTGCGCCCACGCCGTCAGCTGCTGCAGCGCCGGCAGCGCATCGGGCAGATACGCCTGCAGCACGATGCCGGCTTCGAGCCGCTGCAGCCGCGGGTCTTCGAGGATGCGTGTGAACACCGCGATCGTCAGGTCGAGGTCGCGGTACTCCTCCATGTCGAGGTTGATGAAGGTGCCCGTGGCGGATGCCGTCAGGTACAGCGGCAGCAGTCGCTCCACGACCGTGTCGACGACCTCGTCGAACGCCCACATCGAGATGTGGCTGACGATCGCCGACACCTTGACCGAGACGTAGTCGACATCGTCGCGACGGATGAGGTCGTGGATGCCCTCGAGCCGGCGCAGCGCCTCGCGCTCGCCGAGGACCGCCTCGCCCAGGAGGTTCAAGTTCAGCCGGGCGCCGTCCAGCCCCGGGGCCTGGGGCTGGCGCAGGCTCGCCAGCGCGGGCCCGAGCTTATCGGGACGGGCGTCGACGATGAGGTGGCCGACCATCTCGCGCAGCACCCGCCGAGCGATCGGCACGACGGGGCTCGGCAGGGCGGGGGCGACGGTGCCGCCGGCGCGCACCGCGGCGCGCAGGTACCAGGGCAGGAACTCGGGCACGAGCGGGGCGACGCGGCGCAGGTTGGATGCCGCGGCCACGAGCGACTCCGGACGCATGACGCCGTCGACGAAGCCGATCGTGAACGGCAGTCCGTTGGGGTCCTTCAGCACCCCCGCCAGCCGCTCCGCGGCGGGGTCGACGGCGGCGGCCGCGGACTCGTCGACCCAGCGGCGGGCGAGTTCGATGGCCTGGGCCGCGCGTGAGGTTGCGTCAGTCACATCACCAGAGTGCACCGTCTCCATCCGTACAGGGTGCGGCACGAGTACGATTCGATAAAAGCGATGATCCGTGACGGATACCGTTCGGCTTCATCGATGATTTACGAGGGGAAGGGTCCCGTGTTCGAGCTGCGTCGCCTGCGCCTGCTGCACGAGTTGGCGCAGCGCGGCACCCTCGCCGCCGTCGCGGAGGCGCTCTCGTACAGTCCGTCCACGATCTCGCAGCAGCTGGCGCAGTTGGAGCGGGATGCCGGGGTGCCGCTGCTCGTGCCCGAAGGCCGCCGCGTGCGGCTCACCGAGCACGGCGCCGCGCTCGCCGCCCACGCCGCGCGGGCGCTGGAGGCCGACGAGCAGATCCGTGCCGAGCTCGAGGCGCTGCAGCCGGGCATCGCGCCGGTGCGCGTTGCGGTGCTGCAGACGGCAGCGCGCACCGTCATGCCGGCGGCGCTGACGCTGCTCGCCGACCGCGCGCCGCTCTTG
>JAEYAG010000128.1 GCA_023451265.1 Actinomycetes bacterium
TTGCCGTCCATGACGATCGCGACGTGATTCGGAACGCCGCCCCGCGGGAACGCCGGCGGGTACACCCCGGTCCAGTCGAGGGGGCGATAGGGAACCGCGTCGCGGTGCGTGTACGGCTTGGGACTCATCGGTTCGAGCCTAGGCGGTCGAGCCGTGCGCCCTCACAGGCGTCAGCGCGCCGCGCCGATGTGGCCGAGCGATCGGATGCCGCGTTCGAGATGCCACTGGGCATAGGCCGCGATCAGCCCCGATGCGGCGTTGGCGGTGCCGGGGCTGCCCGCATCGACGGTCTCCCACTCGCCGGCGATGAGGGCGCGCAGACGCGCTCCGGTCTCGGGGGCGATGCGGGCAGACCCCGCGGGGGCACACGCGTCGCACACCGATCCCCCCAGCGGCGCGACGAACCCGTCGTGGGGGCCCGGGCGCCCGCAGCGGGCGCAGGCGTCGAGCGAGGGCGCCCAGCCCGAGAGCGCCATGGCTCTGAGCAGGTACGAGTCGAGCACGGCGCGGCTGTCGTGGTCGCCGCGGGCGAGGGCGCGGAGCCCGCCGACGAGCAGCAGGTACTGCTGCGGCGTCGTCTCGGCCTCGTTGAGGCGATCGGCGGCCTCGACCATCGCGGACGCCGAGGTGTAGCGGTCGTAGTCCGTCGCGATGTCGGCACCGTAGGAGCCGAGCGACTCGGCCTGCTGCACGATGTCGAGCGAGCGCCCTTTGTACATCTGGACGTCGGCGACCATGAACGGCTCCAGCCGCGCACCGAATCGGGACGATGTGCGCCGCACGCCTTTCGCGACGCCGCGCAGCTTGCCGTGCCGCCGGCTGAGCATCGTGACGATGCGATCCGCCTCGCCCAGCTTGTGGGTGCGCAGGATCACGACCTCGTCGCGGTAGGTGGGCACTCTTCAATTATCGCGCTGACCGACGACAATGGTTCCGTGGCGCAGTCTCAGTTCGTGATCCCGCTCTGGGCGGATCTGACCGCCGTCGGGCTCGGCGGGGTCCAGGGCGCCCTTTTCGCTTCCGGATTCGTCGGCAAGCAGCGGCTCGATCCGCTCGGCGTCGTGATCATCGGCATCCTCATCGGAATGGGCGGCGGTCTCATCCGCGATCTGCTCCTGGGTGTTCAGCCGGTCACGCTGCAGAGCAACTGGTATCTCATCACCGCGACCTCGGCCGCTCTGGTCGGGATGCTGCTGTCGAACCTGTTCCAGCGACTCAACGCCGTCATCATCGGGCTCGACGCCGTCGTCATCGGCATGTTCGGGGCGTTCGGGACGAGCAAGGCCCTCGTGCGCGGGCTGCCGATCGTCCCCGCGATCTTCATCGGCTCGTGCGCCGCCGTCGGCGGCAGCATGCTGCGCGACGTCATCCTCGGGCTGCCGGTCGCCATCATGCACGTCGGCTCGCTCTATGCGATCGCTGCCGCCGCCGGGTGCGCGGTGCTCGCCGGAGCGTCAGCGCTGGGCGCGCCCATCGTGGCCGCCGCGATCGTGGGCATCGCGGTGACCACGGTCATCCGCCTGCTCGCGGTCGTGTTCGACATCTCCCTGCCCGAGCAGCGCGCCCTCCACCGGCGCAAGGTCGCGGCGGAGACGGCGTCGATCCCGATCGTCAAGCCCTGAGACCGCGGGGCGGCGAAACGCACCCCCCGAAACGACGAAGGCCCCGCCGAAGCGGGGCCTTGATCGAAGAACGGCTTACTTGGAGCCGAAGTTCTTGAAGCGCTGGTTGAACTTCTCGACGCGGCCGGCCGAGTCCATGATGCGCTGCTTGCCCGTGTAGAACGGGTGCGAGGCGGACGAGATCTCGACGTCGATGACCGGGTAGGTCTCGCCGTCCAGCTCGATCGTCTTGTCGCTCGAGACCGTCGAACGGGTCAGGAAGGTCTCGCCGGAGCCGAGGTCGCGGAAAACGACGGCGCGGTACTCGGGGTGGATGTCAGTCTTCATGGGATTCCTTACGTGGTGCCCTGGATTTTGCCAGGGCGAGGGAAGTCTGCGATGCGTCTGCACCAAAGAGCGATCCTACCAGGTTCAGGATGCCGCCCGAGCCGCGTAGCGTCCGCGCTCCTCGGTGAGCGCGATGGGCAGCCCGAACGTCTCGGTGAGATTCTCGGCAGTGAGCGTCTCGGCCAGCGGCCCGGCGGCGACGACGCTCCCCTCGCGCAGCAGGAGCACGTGCGTGAACCCGACCGGGATCTCCTCGACGTGGTGCGTCACCATGATCATCGCGGGGGTGGTCGGCGCCTGGGCGTACCCGCCCAGGAGGGCGAGCAGTTCCTCGCGGGCGCCGAGGTCGAGGCTCGCCGTCGGCTCGTCGAGAAGCAGCAGCTCGGGGTCGGTCATGACGGCGCGGGCGATCTGGACGCGCTTCTGCTCGCCGTCGGAGAGCGTGCCGAACGTCCGCTCGGCGAGGCCGTCGAGCTTCCACTCCGCCAGCACGCGCATGGCACGCCGCTCGTCGATGTCCTCGTAGTCCTCGCGCCACCGCCCGGTCACGGCGTACGCCGCTGTGAGGACCACGTCGAGCACGGTCTCTTCGGCCGGGATGCGCCGGGCCATCGCCGACGAGGCGAAACCGATGCGCGGGCGCAGCTCGAACACATCGGTCCGCCCGAGGCGCTCCCCCAGGATCTCCACGGTTCCCGAGGTGGGGTGCAGAAGGCTCGCCGCGAGCTGCAGCACCGTCGTCTTGCCCGCGCCGTTGGGCCCGAGCACCACCCAGCGCTGATCATCGGAAACCGACCAGTCGACCCGGTCGATGATGTTCCGGGCGTTTCGGCGGACGACGACGTCGGAGAACTCCAGGACCTGCGGCATGGGTTCAGCCTAGCGGCCGAGCCCCGCCACTCTCGCGTACAACGCGGCGGTCTCGTCGGCGATCGCCGACCAGCTGAACGAGCTGGCGGCACGCTCGCGGCCCGCGGCGCCGTAGCGTCGCGCCCTGTCGGGATCCGAGACGACCTCGGTGAGCGTGGCAGCCAGATCAGCGACGAACTTCTCGGGATCGAGCGGAGTCCCGGTACCGTCGTCGGACTGCTCGATCGGCACGAGGCGCCCGGTCTCGCCGTCGACCACGACTTCCGGGATGCCGCCGGTCGCGGTCCCGACGACGGCTGCGCCGCACGCCATCGCCTCGAGGTTGACGATGCCGAGCGGCTCGTAGACCGACGGGCAGACGAAGGTCGTGGCCGCGGTGAGGATCGCGCAGAGCTCGTCGCGCGGCAGGAACTCCTCGATCCAGACGACCCCCGAGCGCTCGGCTTGCAGCTCGCGCACGAGGCCCTGCACCTCGGCCATGATCTCCGCCGTGTCCGGCGCTCCCGCGCAGAGGACGACCTGCACATCGGCGGGAAGCAGACGCGCGGCCCGCAGGAAGTACGGCAGGCCCTTCTGCCGCGTGATGCGTCCGACGAAGACCACCGAGGGGCGGGCGGGGTCGATGCCGTGGCGCTCGAGGACGGCGGGATCGTCGACCGGCCGCCACGACTCGACGTCGATGCCGTTGTAGATCACCGACACCTTCTCGGGATCGAGATCGGGATAGCTGCGCAGGATGTCGCGGCGCATGCCGTCGCTCACGGCGATGACGGCCGCCGCGTTCTCGTAGGCGGTCTTCTCGATGTAGCTCGACACGGCGTAGCCGCCGCCCAGCTGCTCGGCCTTCCACGGCCGCAGCGGCTCGAGGGAGTGAGCGGTGACGACGTGCGGGATGCCGTGGAGGAGGGAGGCGAGGTGCCCGGCGAAGTTCGCGTACCAGGTGTGACTGTGCACCACGTCGGCGCCGGCGACGTCCCCGACGATCTCGAGATCGGTGCCGAGCGTCTGGAGCGCGGCGTTGGCGTCGGTCAGCCCGGCGGGCGTCGCGTAGGAGGTCGTGTCCGGCTCGTCCCGGTCCGCTCCGAAGGCCCGGACCTGCACCTCCACCGTCTCGCGCAGGGCGCGGACGAGCTCGGTGACGTGCACCCCCGCTCCGCCATAGATCGCGGGAGGATACTCCTTCGAGACGATGTCTACACGCATGGGTCGAACGCTAGTACAGGAGCGTTCGGCGGGCCTAGTGTGGTGCCATGCCAGCAGCGCCCAAGGTCTTCGGAATCGTTCTCGCGGGCGGGGAGGGTAAGCGCCTGATGCCGTTGACGGTGGATCGCGCCAAGCCCGCGGTCCCGTTCGGCGGCCAGTACCGCCTGATCGACTTCGCGATCTCGAACCTCATCAACTCGGGCCTGCGCCAGGTCGTCGTCCTGACCCAGTACAAGTCGCACAGCCTCGACCGTCACGTCTCGCAGACCTGGCGGATGTCGGCGCTGCTCGACTCGTACGTCGCCTCGGTTCCCGCCCAGCAGCGCCTGGGCAAGCGGTGGTTCTCGGGCTCGGCCGATGCGATCCTCCAGTCGCTGAACCTCATCAACGATGAGAAGCCCGACATCGTCGTCGTGATCGGAGCCGATCACGTCTACCGCATGGACTTCGAGCAGATGCTCGACGCCCACATCGCTTCCGGGGCGAAGGCGACCGTCGCCGGCATCCGTCAGCCCATCTCGCTGGCCAACCAGTTCGGCGTCATCGACCTGGATCCGGCCGACAACGTCACGATCCGCGACTTCCTGGAGAAGCCCCAGAACCCCACCGGGCTCGCCGACGCGCCGCACGAGGTGCTCGCATCGATGGGCAACTACATCTTCGATGCCGACGCGCTCATCGCCGCCGTCGAGGCCGACGGCGAGCTGCCCGGCTCGAATCACGACATGGGCGGCGACATCGTCCCGTACTTCGTGAGCCGGGGCGAGGCGGCCGTCTACGACTTCAAGCGCAACGACGTGCCCGCGTCCACCGATCGCGACCGCGACTACTGGCGCGACGTGGGGACGATCGATTCGTTCTTCGACGCCCACATGGATCTCATCTCGACGCTGCCGATCTTCAACCTGTACAACATGGACTGGCCGATCCACTCGCAGGCGATCAACTCGCCGCCGGCGAAGTTCGTGCGCGACGGGGTGGGACGCATGGGCAACGCCATCGACTCGATCGTCTCGCTGGGTTCGGTGCTGTCGGGCACGCACCTGGAGCGCTCCGTCGTCGGGCCGTGGACGCTGTCGGCGGGCGGCTCGACGATCACCGACTCGGTGCTGTTCGATCACGTCGACGTCGGCGCGGGGGCGCGCGTGCACCGCGCCATCCTGGACAAGAACGTCGTGCTCGAGCCGGGTGCCACCGTCGGGGTCGACCGGGCGCTGGACCTGGCGCGCGGCTTCACCGTCACCGACAGCGGGATCACCGTCGTCGGCAAGAACGCCCGCATCGCGCGCTGAGCGGGACGCCGCGCGCCCGCTAGGTTGGACGGGTGCCTGACGCCCGCTTCCTCGTCGTGTTCGACGCCGACTCCACACTGCTGCGCAACGAGGTCATCGAGCTGATCGCCGACGAGGCCGGCCGGGGTCCCGAGGTCGCTGCGGCCACCGAGGCCGCCATGCGTGGCGAGGTGGACTTCGCGACGAGCCTGCGCTCTCGCGTGCGCGCGCTGGAGGGCGTCGCGCTCACGGCGTTCGACCGGGTGCGTGCCCGGGTCGAGCCGACGCCCGGGGCGGCAGAGCTGATCACCGCGATCCATGACCGCGGCGGCGTCGCCGCCGTCGTGTCGGGCGGGTTTCACGAGGTGCTCGACGCCGTCGCTCCGGCGCTCGGCGTGGATGTGTGGCGGGCGAACCGGCTCGCGGTGGCCTCGGAGGCGCTGTCGGGCGAGGTGGACGGCGAGATCGTGGATGCCGCGGGCAAGGCCGCCGCGCTCCTGGAATGGGCTGAGGCGTACGGCGTGCCGCTGCGGCGCACGGTCGCGATCGGTGACGGCGCCAACGACCTGCAGATGATGGCCGTGGCGGGTCTCGGTCTCGCCTTCAACGCGAAGCCCGCGGTGCGCGATCAGGCCGACCTGGTGGTGGGGCCCGTCGATCTCCGCGAGGTCATCCCGCTCCTTCCCTGACCTCCGGGATCCACCCGGGTTCCCCCTGTCGGTGGTGCGCCGTAGCCTCGGCGTCATGGATACGACGACGGACGTTCTCCTCATCCCCGGGTTCTGGCTCGACGCGGCGTCGTGGGACGACGTCGTTCCGGCCCTCCGCGCGGCAGGGCTGGCGCCCCGCGCCCTCACGATGCCCGGCGTCGGCGCCGCGGCCGCCGAGGCCGCCCAGATCGGGCTCGACGCGTGGATCGCCGCCGTGGTGGCCGAGATCGACCGGGCGCCCGGACCGGTCGTCGTCGTCGGCCATTCCGGCGGCGGCAACGTGGCGTGGGGCGCCGTCGACGCGCGTCCCGATCGGGTGTCCCGGGTGATCTTCGTCGATACCGTTCCGCCCCCGCCCGGCGCGAATGTCGGCGAGTTCGGAACCGACGAGCCGGTCATCCCGTTCCCGGGGTGGGACTTCTTCGATGACGACGACGTCGCCGACCTCGACGTGCAGACACGGGAACGGACCGCGCCGCGCGCACTCAGCATCCCGACCAGAGTGACGACCGACGCGATCTCGCTCACCGACGAGCGTCGCTACGGCGTGCCCGTCACGGTGCTCTCCGGCGGGCGCGACGATGCCGAGTTCCGCAGCTTCCTCGCGCAGTGGGGGCCGTTCGCCGACGAGTTCGACGCGATCGCGGATGCCGAAGTGGTGCGCCTGGGCACCGGGCATTGGCCTCAGTTCTCACAGCCGCAGCGTCTCGGCGAGGCGATCGTCGCGGCGATCCAGCGCACCGGCCGCTGAGCCGGTACCCCGCGCCGGGGCAGGTGAGTCCGGCCGGTCAGTGGCCCATGCCGAGGCCGCCGTCGACCGGGATGACCGCGCCGGAGATGTAGGCGGCGTCATCCGACGCGAGCCACGCCACGACACCGGCGACCTCGCTGGCGGTGGCGAAACGGCCCGCCGGGATGTTGCGCTTGTACTCCGCCTGCGTCTCTTCGGGCAGCTCCGCGGTCATGTCGGTCTCGATGAATCCGGGCGCGACGACGTTCGCGGTGATGCCGCGACCGCCGAGTTCGCGGGTGAGCGACCGGGCGAAGCCGACCAGCGCCGCCTTCGATGACGAGTAGTTGATCTGGCCGGCCGAGCCGTACAGGCCCACGACGCTGGAGATGAGGATGACCCGCCCCCACTTGGCCCGCAGCATCCCCTTCGATGCCCGCTTGACGACGCGGAAGGTGCCGCCGAGGTTCGTCGCGACGACGGAGTCGAAGTCGTCCTCGGTCATGCGCAGCAGCAGCGTGTCCTTCGTGATCCCGGCGTTCGCGACGACGACCTCCACCGGACCGAGCTCACGCTCGACCTCGCTGAACGCGGCGTCGAGGGAGGCGGCGTCAGTGACATCCGCGCGGACGGTGAGCGTCCCGGCGGGGCCCTCACCGGAACGCGCGGTGACGGCGGTGCGGTAGCCCGCGGCGACGAAGCGCTCCGCGATGGCGCGGCCGATGCCGCGGTTTCCGCCGGTGACGAGGACGACGCGATCGGTGGTCATGGTGCTCCTGGGTGGGCGGGCTTGGGTCGGCCCCAGCCTATCCCGGGGCTCCGGATGCGTCGGGCGCCGTCGGAAACTCGGGCGCCCCGATAGGCTGGCGAGGCGAGACAGGAGCCGCTGATGACCGATCCCCACACCCCCGCCGCGCCGGACGCCGTGCCCGGCGAGTCGGATGCCGCCGCCACGCCGCCGCTGACGCCCCCAACCCCCGCCTCTGCGCCCGCGGCGTCGGCCGTGCCGCCCGCTCCCCCGTACGC
>JAEYAG010000214.1 GCA_023451265.1 Actinomycetes bacterium
GTCGTAGGCCGACGCGAGCCACGAGTAGTTGATCCACGCCCAGGTGGCGCCGAACATCGCGAAGGAGAAGCCCGCGAGCGCGGGGATGAGATCTCCCAGCTCCAGGTAGTGCGCCGTCTGCGTGGAGGCCTGGCTGAACGCGATGACGAACGTCAGATCGAACAGCAGCTCCAGGGGAGTCGCCGCGCGGTGCGGCTCTCGCGGGTCGCGGCCGCTCATGCGGCCCAGCCGGTGGCTCATGCTCATGCGCACACGTTAGCGGCAGTGCTCAGCCTTCGTTCTGCCGCCGCGGCGTAGGCTGGTCCGGTGCCAGCTGTGAACCTCGGGATGCCGCGTGTGCCGGACGTCCTCGCCCCGCGCCGCAAGAGCCGTCAGATCAAGGTCGGCAAGGTGCTCGTCGGCGGCGACGCCCCCGTGAGCGTCCAGTCGATGACCACGACGCCGACGACCAACATCAACGCGACCCTGCAGCAGATCGCCGAGCTCACCGCCTCCGGCTGCGAGATCGTGCGCGTCGCCGTTCCCAGCCAGGACGACGCTGACGTGCTGCACATCATCGCGAAGAAGAGCCAGATCCCGGTCATCGCCGACATCCACTTCCAGCCGAAGTACGTCTTCCAGGCGATCGACGCCGGCTGCGCCGCCGTGCGCGTCAACCCCGGCAACATCCGCAAGTTCGACGACCAGGTCGGCGCGATCGCGAAGGCCGCGAAGGATGCCGGGGTGTCGCTGCGCATCGGCGTGAACGCCGGATCGCTCGACCGCCGCCTGCTCGAGAAGTACGGCAAGGCCACCCCGGAGGCCCTGTGCGAGAGCGCGGTCTGGGAGGCGAGCCTGTTCGAGGAGCACGACTTCCACGACTTCAAGATCTCGGTCAAGCACAACGACCCGATCGTCATGGTCAAGGCGTACCGCCTGCTCGCCGAGCGGGGCGACTGGCCCCTGCACCTCGGGGTCACCGAGGCGGGGCCCGCGTTCCAGGGCACGATCAAGAGCGCGACAGCCTTCGGCATCCTGCTGTCGGAGGGCATCGGCGACACGATCCGCGTCTCGCTGTCGGCGCCGCCCGCCGAAGAGGTCAAGGTCGGCCACCAGATCCTGCAGTCGCTGAACCTGCGCGAGCGCAAGCTCGAGATCGTCTCGTGCCCGTCGTGCGGGCGCGCGCAGGTCGACGTGTACACGCTCGCCGACAGCGTCACCGAGGGGCTCAAGGACGTCACCGTGCCGCTGCGCGTCGCCGTCATGGGGTGCGTCGTGAACGGACCCGGCGAGGCGCGCGAGGCAGACCTCGGCGTGGCCTCCGGCAACGGCAAGGGCCAGATCTTCGTCAAGGGCGAGGTCATCAAGACCGTCCCCGAAGCCGACATCGTGCAGACCCTCATCGAAGAGGCGCGCCGCATCGCCGACGAGATGGGCCCCGACGCGCAGATCGGTACGGCGCAGGTCATCACCGCCTGAGTCGCGCCGCGCGCTGCCGCGGGGGCTCGCGCGGAGGCGGGGTGCTGCCGCGGGGGCGCTGTCGCGCGCCGCGGGCGTCGTGAAAGCAGGGCGAATCGGCCGTTCTGTACCTTCCTGGCCGCGAAAGGGTCGATTCAGCCTGCTTTCGGAGCGGTTCCGGCCGGCGCCGCGGCGGCGCCGGCGAGCGTCCGCACCGCATCGAGCGCCGCCTCGAGGTCGGCGATGAGGTCGTCGGCGTGCTCGAGACCGATCGACAGGCGCAGGATGTCGGCATCCGGCCGTGCATCGGGCGCGACCGGCCGGTGGGTGAGGGCCGCCGGATGCTGGATCAGCGAGTCGACGCCACCGAGCGAGACGGCGTGGGTGAACAGACGAGTGGATGCCGCGACCTGCGCGGCGGCGTCGTAGCCACCGCGCAACCGGATCGACAGCATCGCGCCGGAGCCGTGCTGCTGACGGGTCAGCAGACCCTGCGGGTCCCCGTGGAGGCCGGGGTAGAAGACCTCCGAGACGGCGTCGTGGCTCGCCAGGCGGCGCGCGATCCGTTCGGCGGACGCCTGCTGCGCGCGCATCCGCAGCGGGAGCGTCGGCAAGCCCCGGTGCAGCAGGTAGGCGCCGAGCGGATGCAGGATGCCGCCGGTGATCGCCCGCACCCGCCGCAGCGCTGCGGCGGTGTGCTCGGAGCAGGCGATCACGCCTCCGACGACATCGCCGTGTCCACCGAGGTATTTCGTCGCGCTGTGGAGCGACATCGCGGCGCCGTGGCGGAGCGGCTGCTGCAGCACGGGGGTGGCGAACGTGTTGTCCACGAGCACCGGGACGTCGCCCGCCTGCGCCACGACGGCGGCGATGTCGACGAGTTCGAGTGTCGGGTTGGCGGGCGTCTCGATGACCACGAGGCCGGTGTCGGGGCGGATGCAGGCGGCGATCTCGTCGGCACCGCAGAACGTGACCTCGGTGCCGAGCAGGCCCGTCGACAGCAGGTGGTCGCTGCCCCCGTACAGCGGCCGGACGGCGATGACATGCGGCAGGCCGACGACCGTGGTGTGGGCGAGCACGGCGGCGGCGAGCGCCGCCATGCCGCTGGCGAAGGCGACGGCCGCGTCGGCGTGCTCGAGCGCGGCGAGTGCCTGCTCGAACCGTGCGACGGTCGGGTTCCAGAGCCGCGCATAGACGTGACTGCCGCCCGCGATGGGGGTGCCGCCGCCGGCGAGGGCCTCGTAAGAGTCCCCGCCGCGTTCCACATCGGGCAGCGGATAGGTCGAGGACAGATCCAGCGGAGGCGTGTGGACGCCGAGGCCGGTGAGGTCGTCGCGACCGGCGTGCACGGCCAGAGTGTCGAGGTGGTCCATGCGGGCATTGTGGCGGACAGCGCAGGGTCATGGAATCGTGGCTGCGGTTTCCGCAATCCATTGACCGATCGGCATGCGAACGAGCAAGATCGAGTCGAGAAGAGGAGGCGGCGTTGGCGGATGCGCAAGCGGGTGCGTCGGGTCTGGACGAGCTCGATCTGCGGCTGCTCGCCGCTCTCGTGCGGTCACCCGGACGGTCCAACAAGGCGCTCGCCGACGAGCTCGGCATCGCCGAATCCACGTGCGCCTACCGCGTGCGATCGCTCCGCTCGCGCGGGGTGGTCTCGGGCGTGCGGGTCGTGCTCGACCCGGCATCCCTCGGTCTGCCTCTCCAGGCCGTCATCCGGGTGCGGCTGGGCCGGCACACGCGCGAGGGCGTGAGCCGACTCTTCGACGCGATCGTCGCGACGCCCGGCGTCATCGAGGCGTTCCACGTCGCCGGTGAGGACGACTTCCTCGTGCACGTCGCGGTGGAGGATGCTGCGGCGCTCCGCGACATCGTGCTCCAGCACATCACCGTGCACGAGTCGGTGCGCACGACCGAGACGCACCTCGTCTTCGAGCGCCGCGAGGGCGTCGGTCCACTCGCTCGGGTGCGCGGCTGAGTGTCGGGCTCCGCGGGGATCCGCACCGGTCGGCGGTGATCGCGTCGCGAAAGGTGATCGCGTCGTGAAAGCAGGGCGGATTGACACCTGGCACCCGGTTCGGGGCCGGCGAGGCCGGTTTCGCCTGCTTTCGGAACGCGAGCCGACGGTCGCCCGCGGCGCCGATCCGCCGTCAGGCGGCCGGGTCCCAGAGTGAGTGGTACGCGTTGATCGCGGGCTGACCGCCCAGGTGCGCGTACAGCACCGTCGACGACGCGGGGATGTCGCCCGAGCGCACCAGGTCGATGAGCCCGGCGAGCGACTTGCCCTCGTAGACGGGGTCGGTGATCATCGCCTCGAGCTGCGCGCCGAGCGCCATGGCATCCATCGTCGAGTCGACGGGGATGCCGTACAGCTCGCCCGCCCAGCCCTCCAGCACCTGGATCTCGTCGTCGCGCAGGTCGCGGCCGAGCTCGATGAGCTGGGCGGTGTTGCGCGCGATGCGGGCGACCTGGTCGCGCGTCTTCTCCAGCGTGGCCGAGGCGTCGATGCCGATGACGCGGCGCTTCACGCCGGTGAGGTCCTCCAGCGCGGCGAATCCCGCGATCATGCCGGCGTGGGTCGAGCCGGTGACGGTGCAGACGACGACCGTGTCGAAGAAGACGCCGAGCGTCTTCTCCTGCTCGGCGACCTCGAACGCCCAGTTCGCGAACCCGAGGCCGCCGAGCGGATGCTCCGACGCGCCCGCGGGGATCGGGTACGGGGTTCCGCCCGCCGCTTCGACCTCCTGCAGCGCCTGCTTCCACGAGTCGCGGATGCCGATGTCGAACCCGGCGTCGTCGAGTCGCGAATCCGCGCCCATCATACGGGACAGCAGGATGTTGCCGACCTGGTCGTTCGTGGGGTCGTCCCACGGCACCCACTTCTCCTGCACGCGGCGGGCCTTCCGCCCCAGATGGGCGGCGACGGCGGCCACCTGGCGCGTGTGATTGGACTGGTAGCCGCCGATCGACACGAGCGTGTCGGCCCCGGAGGCGAGCACGTCGGGGACGATGTACTCGAGCTTGCGGACTTTGTTGCCGCCGAACGCGAGGCCGCTCGACACGTCTTCGCGCTTGGCCCACACCTGGGCGCCGCCGAGGTGCTGGGTGAGGCGCTTCAGGTGCTGCAGCGGGCTCGGCCCGAACGTGAGCGGGTAACGGGGGAACTCGTGCAGCTTCATGCGGGGTCCTCTTCTGGGGCGGGGGTTTCTGGGGCGGGCGCGGTCGTGGTCAGGGTCTGCCAGGTCAGCTCCGCGAGCCGCGCCGCGCCGTCGGCGTCTCCGGCCGCAGAGCGGGCGATCAGCTCGGCGTGACGTGCCGCGGAGGCCTCGCCCTCGTGCGACGCGAACCGCAGCCGCTCCGCGCGGCGGAGCACCGGCTCGTACTGCGCGAGGACCTGCGCCGCGGCGCGGTTGCCGCTCGCGGCAACGGCCACCCGGTGGAAGCGGTCATCGGCATCCATCGCCGCGTCGACATCGCCGCGCCGCTGCGCTTCGGTGAACGCGGTGTTGGCCTCGCGCATCGCGTCGAGGTCGGCGGTGGTCAGGCGGGGGACCGCCTCGCGCACGACGAGCGCGTGCATCGCGGCGACGACGGCCTGGGCGTCGCGGACGGCGACGGGGTCGACGGGCGCGACGACCGTGGATCGCCCGGGCGTCGCCCGGACCAGCCCCGCCCGCCCGAGTTCGAGCAGCGCCTCGCGCACCGGAGTGCGGCTGACACCGAGCCACGTCGCGAGCTCGGTGTCGCGCAGCTGCTCGTCCGGCGCGAGCGTGCCGTCGACGATCGCATCGCGTAGCCGCGTCAGCACGTCGTCGCGCAGCAGCGGCCGCGGGGGCAGGGTCTCGGCGGGGACAGGCACGATATGCAATATATCGCATCTGTCGAGTCGCACGCCCGTATCGCGTTCAGGTGGCGTGTTCCGCCGGAGTGCGCGAGCGATACCCGCGGAACGCGCCACCTGACGCGGCGGTCAGATGCCCGCGAACTCGACGGTCCCGTCGGTGACGGATGCCGCGACGAGCCGCAGCTGCACGGTGGTGCCCGCCGCTGCATCCAGCCCCTTCACCTTCGCCACCACGGGCGGATCGCTCAGCTGCACGCGCGCGCCGTCGCCGCGCTGCGCGAGCACGACGGCCTCGAAGATGTCACCCTCGCGGCCGTGCAGCACGGCGGCCTCGACCCGGTCGAGCGCACCGGCGTCGAGCTGCGATGCCCGCTGCGAACTGCGCGCCATGAGCTCGGGCAGTTCGGCCAGCGACGCCCGCGCCCATGGGGGGACCTCGCGGTCGTTCGCGAGGGCGTCGCAGATGACGAGCACCCAGCGGTCGACGAGCCGGCGCAGTGGAGCGGTGGTGTGCGCATACGGCGCGCCGATCGCCGCCTGGACGGTGTCGTCCGGCACGTCGCCGTCGAAGGCGACGTAACCGGCGCCGCGGAACAGCCCCGCTGCGTACTCCTTGACGGCCCGCGCCGCGGGGGAGCGGTCGAGGCCGCGCAGGTAGTCGCCGTACCCGACGTCCTCGCGCCACGGCAGGCCGAGCGCGACGGTCTGCGCACGGAAGTCGGCGACGTCGTCGGGTGCGGCAGGCGGCATCGTGCGGAGGATGCCGACACGGCCGCGCAGCATGATCTCGGCAGCGGCCATGCCGGTCAGCAGCGACACGTGGGCGTTGTGGTCTTCGAGCGGCACGCCGTGGTCGAGCTCGAGGCGGTAGCCGTCGCCGTCGGGCTCGACGCGCGCCTCGGGGATGTTGAGGCTCGCGCCGCCGCGCTCGCGCTCGCGCTCCGTGCGCTCGGCGCCGAACCACGGCATCGCGAGCAGGGTCTCGGGCGCGTCGCCCGCATCGATGGCCTGCTGCGCATCGTCGTAGGACCATTGCCGGCGCGAGCGCACGATGGCCCGCGTGAGCGTCGTCTCGACCGGGCGTGCGCCGGCATCCAGTGTGAAACGCCACACGAATGCGCGGCGATCGGCGTCCGGGAGGAGCGACGCGGCATCCTCGCTGAGCACCGTCGGATGCAGCGGGATGCGCCCGTCCGGCGCGTACATCGTCTGCCCGCGGCGGTGCGCCTCGGCATCCACTGCCCCTCCCGGCGCGACGAAGGCGGGCACGTCGGCGATCGCGTAGTGCAGGATCGCGCCGGTCGCCGTGCGCTCCAGGTGCAGTGCCTGGTCGAGGTCGGTCGAGCCGGCCGGGTCGATGGTCAGGAACTCGATGTCGCGGAGGTCGGCGAGCCCGGCCGCGTCCGGCTCCGACGGCACATCGCGCGCCGTGCGCGCGGCCTCGGCCTCCACGTCCGGCGGGAAGGCGTCGGACAGATCGAGCGACTGGCGGAGGGCCTCCAGCGACGCGGCGAGCTCGCCGGGTGCGGCCGTCGGGACGAGGCGTGATCGGCGGTGCGGCATGACTCAGCCCGTAACGATGTCGACGTCGTACCGGGACAGTTTCGCGTCCTCGCTGAGGACGGGGATGCCGAGACTTTGCGCCTGCGCGACGATCATCCGATCGAAGGGATCGCGGTGGTGCGGGGGGAGCGCGCCTGCGGCGATGGCGTGCTCGAACTCGATCGGCACGACCGCGACGTTGGTCAGGTCGAGCTGCTCGCGGAACTGCGCGGCGGTGCGCAGCGGCGATGTCAGCCGCCCGGACTGCGTCTTGATCGACATCTCCCAGAGACTGGCGACGGAGAGGAGGAGGCGGTTGTCCGCATCCTCGACTGTGGCGCGCTGGCGTCCGCGGAGGCGACGGCTGTCTTCCAGCATCCAGATCCACACGTGGGTGTCGAGCAGGAATGTGCTCATGCGGGGAGAGTCTCGCCGTTCTCGAACAGGTCGATCGTGTCCTCGTCGACCTCATCGAAGTCGTCGGTCATCCGGATCCGGCCTTTCAGCGTGCCGAGCTGCCTCTTTCGAGGCGGCTGCTCGAGTGGCAGGATGCGTGCGATGGGGGTCGTGCCCCGATTGATCTGCACTTCGGCGCCGCTCTCCACCTCGTGCAGAAGGCGCGACAGATGCGTCTTCGCCTCATGGACTCCGACGACGATCCGACCGGATGACTTAGTCATATGACTTAGTCTACGTACCGCGGCGCCGAAGCCACAGGTCGTCTGTCGGCCTTCCGAACACCCGGGACGTGCCGGATCCGTAGACTTGACCCTCGTGGTCACCCGTCTGTCGAACTTCTTCCTCCGCACGCTCCGCGAAGACCCCTCGGATGCCGAGGTCACGAGCCACAAGCTGCTCGTGCGCGCCGGCTACATCCGCCGCGCCGCGCCGGGCGTGTTCACCTGGCTGCCGCTCGGCCTGAAGGTCAAGGCGAAGATCGAGGCGATCATCCGTGAGGAGATGGCTGCGGCGGGTGCCTTCGAGGTGCACTTCCCCGCACTGCTGCCGCGCGACCCCTACGAGCAGTCGGGCCGGTGGACCTCCTACGGCGACGGCATCTTCCGGCTGCAGGACCGCAAGGGCGCCGACTACCTGCTCGCGCCGACGCACGAGGAGATGTTCACGCTGCTCGTGAAGGACCTGTACTCGTCGTACAAGGACCTGCCGCTGACGATCTACCAGATCCAGGACAAGTACCGCGATGAGGCCCGGCCCCGCGCCGGGCTGCTGCGCGGCCGCGAGTTCACGATGAAGGACGCATACTCGTTCGACTACACCGACGAGGGCCAGGACGCGTCGTACATGTCGCAGCGCGACGCCTACGAGCGCATCTTCCAGCGGCTGGGGCTCGAGTACGTGATCGTCGCCGCCGACAACGGCCTCATGGGCGGTGCGCGCTCGGAGGAGTTCCTGCACCCCACCGCCGTCGGCGAGGACACCTTCGTGCGCTCCGCGGGCGGCTACGCGGCGAACGTGGAAGCGTTCACGACCGAGGCGCCGGAGCCGGTGCCGTTCGACGCGGCCGGAGCTCCCGTCGTCTTCGACTCGCCGAACACGCCGACGATCGAGACGCTCGTCGCGCACTCGAACGCCGTGCTGGAAGGCGAGTACACCGCCGCCGACACGCTGAAGAACGTCGTGCTCGCGCTGACGCACCTCGACGGCACGCGCGAACTCGTCGTCGTCGGGCTCCCCGGCGACCGCGACATCGACGAGAAGCGCGCCGAGGTCGCCTTCGCCCCCGCCGCGGTCGAGCCCGCGACCCCGGAGGACTTCGCGCGCCATCCCCTCCTGGTCAAGGGCTACATCGGCCCGTGGTCGCCGGAGGGCGCCGTGCTCGGCGAGGAGTCGGCCACCGGCATCCGCTACCTCGTCGACCCGCGCGTGGGTGAGGGGACGAGCTGGATCACCGGCGCGAACCTCGACCAGAAGCACGCGCACTCGGTCGTCGCGGGGCGCGATTTCTTCGCCGACGGCGTCGTCGAGGTCGCGAACGTGCGCGCCGGCGACCCGGCACCCGACGGCTCGGGTCCCGTCGAGCTCGCCCGCGGCATGGAGATCGGTCACGTCTTCCAGCTCGGCCGCTTCTTCGCCGAGACGCTGGGCCTGAAGGTCCTCGACGAGAACGGCAAGCTCGTCACCGTGACGATGGGCTCGTACGGCATCGGCGTGACGCGGATCCTCGCGGCGCTCGCCGAGCTCAACAACGACGACAAGGGTCTCGTGTGGCCGGCGGCCATCGCACCGTTCGACGTGCAGGTCGTGGCGACCGGGCGCGACGCGGTGGTGTTCGAGGTCGCCGAGGCGCTGTCGGCGCAGTTGGATGCCGCGGGGCTCGACGTCCTGTACGACGATCGCCCCAAGGTCTCGCCCGGCGTGAAGTTCGGCGACGCCGAGCTCGTCGGGGTGCCGCAGATCGTCATCGTCGGACGGAGCGCCGCCGACGGTCAGGTCGAGCTGTGGGACCGCCGCTCGGGCGAGCGCGAGGTCGTGCCGGTCGCCGAGGTGGCGGCGCGCCTGACCTCGCGCTGAGGACGCAGCCGGCCACAGCCCGGGTCGTACACTGACGGGCATGGACATCGAGGCCGTCTTCACGACCGTCGCCGTCGTGTTCGAGGTGATCGGCGCGGTCGCGATGTGTGCCGGGTTCGTGGTCGCGGTGGTCCTCGGCATCCGGTCGCTGCGGCGCGGTGAAGGTGGTCAGGCCGCGTTCCAGACGCTGCGCACCACACTCGGCGCGGCCATTCTGCTGGGGCTCGAGGTCCTCGTCGCCGCAGACCTGATCCGCACCATCACCTCCAAGCCGTCGCTCGAGGATGCCGTCATCCTGGGCCTCATCGTGCTGATCCGGACCGTCCTGTCGATGTCGATCCAGATCGAGATCGAGGGTGTGCTGCCGTGGCGCCGGGCACTGCTCACCAGCGGGGGACAGGTGCTGGGCGAGGCGATCGCCCGCGATCGCGCCGCATCGCGCTGAGGTGCAATGTTCTACAATGTAGAACATGGGCCGAGTGGGGATCAGAGACCTGACGCAGAACGCGTCGCGGGTCGTGGCGCGCGCCGTCGAGGGTGAGCAGATCACCATCACGGATCGGGGGCGCCCCGTCGCGCAGCTGTCGGCCATCCGGCAATCGCCGATCGCCGATCTCGTCGCGAGCGGCGACGCGCGACAGCCGCTGAGGCCGCTCGCCGAGCTCGCGCCCCCGCTCGTCGCCGCGGAGGCGTCGTCCGCGCTCGCGCGCATGCGCGACGAGGAGCGCTACTGATGCACTACGCCGACACCTCGGCGCTGGTGAAGCTCGCCGTCGCCGAGGCGGAGTCGGCTGCGCTCGTGGAATGGATCGCCCGCGAGCAGGTCACGTTCGCGTCGAGCAACCTCGCCCGCACGGAGCTCATCCGCGCCGTCCGGAGGTCGGCGCCGGCCGCGCTCGCGCAGGCCCGCGAGGTGCTCGCGCGCGTGCTGCTGGTGCATGCGAGCGCGCGGATCTTCGACGAGGCCGGGCGCCTTGATCCGCTCGGGGTGCGCAGCCTCGATGCCGTTCACCTCGCCACGGCGCTCGCCCTCGGCGACGATCTGGAGAGCGTCGTCACCTACGACGAGCGGATGGCTGCCGCGGCGACGGCCCTGGGCCTGCGTGTCGTCGCGCCGGCGTAGCCGCCGTGACACCACCGGACGCCGCGCGGCGGGCGCGCGTCACGGCAGGGCGGTATCCGCGGCCGTTCTGAGGAGATGATCTGCAGATCGATGCCGAGTGCTTCGTATCGACGGCGACCCGTCGCGACTCCGGAGCCGTCAGCGCCCGGAGTCGACGAGGGCATACATGATCTCGTCGGTGACAGGCGTCTCACCGTGAGCGACGAGCCGCCCGTCGTCATCGCGCGCGAGGCGGGCCGTGCGGCCGCCCGGCGTGATCTGCACGCCTCCTCCGTACACGGAGATGTCCACAGTCGTACCCGGAGTCAGGCCGAGCGCGTCGCGGACTGCCTTAGGTAGCGCGACCCGGCCACTCGCGTCGATCGTCGTCTCCATGGGGGAGAGGCTACCGTTCGCGCGCCGTCAGGCCACGAACTCCTCGAGCAGCTCGGCGGCGCGCCCCGCGCCACCCGCCGCGGCGAGCTGACCCGCGATCTCCTGCGCCCGGCTGCGGTACGCCCCGTCCGCCAGCACCCGCTCGACACCGGCACGCACCGCGTCAGGTGTGGGCCTGCCGGTTTTGAGGTTGACGCCCGCGCCCGCGGCGGCCACCCGTCCGGCGACCTCGGGCTTGTCGAGGTCGCCGCCGGCCACGACGAGCGGCGCGCCGTGGGAGAGGGCCGTCAGCACCCCACCCCACCCGCCGTTCGTCACGACCGCATCGACGCGGCCGAACAGGTCGTCGAACGGCAGCATCGCCGCGGTGCGCACGTTCGAAGCCACCGGAAACGGCAGCGCGTCCTGGCCTCGCACGCCGGTCGAGGCGACGACGAGTGCGTCCGCGTCCGCGAGGGCCTCCAATGCGGGCTGCAGCAGGTCGGACGGATCGATGTTCTGCGTGCCCTGCGTCACCGCGATCACTCGGCGGCCGTCCAGGTCGCCCCACCACTCGGGCGTGGCCACCGGCACGGGCGCCGCCAGCCGTCCCACCCAGTGCACGTGCTCCGGCCGGTCGCCCAGCTCGAAGTCGAGCGCGGGAACACCGGATGCGAGGATCAGCTGCGCCGACCACACCTGACGGTCGAATCCGGCGGATGCCGCGGGCAGCCCCGCTGCGGAGCGCGCCCGCCCGGCTGCTGCGTTCAGCTGCCCCGACAGCGCGGGCACCAGCGCGCGCAACGCGGCATCCCGCGTCCGGCCGAGCGCCGTCCGCCCGGGCCGCAGGCCGAGACCCGGCGGCGGCCCCCGGTGGGACACGAGGTGCAGCGGCAGCACGGCGACGGTGGCCCAGCGGCATCCGAGACTCTCCGCGATGACGCTCGGGGCGAGAGATGCCTCATCGCTCACGAGAGCGTCCCACGGCGCCCGTTCCCACTCGGCCCGCACGTCGTCGAGCTGGGCCGGAGCCGTCGCGATGAAGCAGTCCTCTATGTTGACCATCAACTGGCGGAAGCCCTTCTTGCCCACGAGTCGCGGGAAGGTCGCCGGCAGGTTCTGCTCGTCGAAGTCGGGCGCCGCGCGCCACGGCACGAACGTCGCGCCCGTCGCCTCGACGCGCTCGCGGAACGCTGACCCCGTATAGAACCGCACGTCGTGCCCGCGGGCCACGAGGGCCGCCGCGACCGCGAGGACCGGAGCGACGTGCCCCGAGAACGGCATCGCCGTCACCATGAACCGTGCCATGGCGTGATCATCCCGCATGGCGGCGCCGCGCGCATCCGTGTTGGCCCCACCATCACCGTGGGTTCATCCCCGAGGCCCTGGCGCGTCAGCAGCTGATCTTGCCGTGGCGCATCGTGTCGTCGGGGGTGTCACGGGTCACGAGCGCCTTCAGCATTCCCGCCGCCATGACGATCTTGCCGTGCGCCGGCTCCCAGAACTCGGTCTCGCGCGGCGTCACCTTCAGCAGCGCGATGCCGGGGGTCTCGAGCCCGTCCTCGAACCAGATGTCGAGCGACGACGTGTACAGCTGCTCCATCTTCGCCCGGTCGTGCACGACGCGCGCCGTCCCGGCGACCGACACGAAGCGCATGCCCTTCGCGTCGAGGTACGACAGCCCCACATCGTGGTCGGCCTCGACCTCGTCGACCTTCTTCGTGTCGTCGGAGGTGAAGAACCAGATGTCGCCGTTCTCGTCCATCTCCCGCGTGCTCATCGGACGGCTCACGAGGTTGCCCGCGGTATCCGCCGTCGTCAACATCGTGAAGTCGATGTCTTCGACGAGCTCCTTCACGCGGGCAGCGGCCTCGGTCCCGGTCAGTTCGTTGTTCTCACTCATACCGCGACGCTGTCACGGCACCCCGGCCTGCCCCAGGGGGTTGACAGCGGCATCCGTTCACTCGCGTCCACCGCTTGCCGGCCTCGCGATCGTCGCTGCCGCGGCCCTCTGCACCACCGACGCCCCGTGGGCGGCGCGCGGCTGACGCGCGGCGGCGGTCGTCGCCGCGGCGGTTCCGGACGAGAAGCTGGCGCAAAGTGCCGCTACAGCCGTGGCGAAGCGACCAGGTGCGCCACCTTTCTCGTTCGGATTCTGGCGCGCACCCTCGCGCGGGGTCGTGCCAGGGTGGAGGCATGCCCGACCGCATCCTGCCTCCCGAAGTGACCGAGGACATCCGCGCGCTGCTGACGGATGCCGGGGTCACCGCCAACCAGGACCTCGTCGCCCGCATCATCGCCACCGGCGTGGGGCTGGGGCTCGACGACACCGACCGGCTCGACCTCAAGATCACCTCCGCCGCGCTCACCGAGATGCGCGCGGCGTTCCGGCTGTTCGCGCCCTATCGCGACGTCCCGAAGGTCACGATCTTCGGTTCGGCGCGCACGCGACCCGACGACGCGCTGTACCGCACCGCCGTCGACGTGGCCGCCGCGCTCGCCGCGCGAGGCTGGTTCGTCGTCACCGGCGCCGGTCCCGGCATCATGCAGGCGGCGGCGGAGGGCGCCGGCCCCGAGCACTCCCTAGGCGTCTCGATCCGGCTGCCGTTCGAAGAGAAGCCCAACGCCCTCGTCGCCGAGGCGGATCGCGTCGTCGCGATGAAGTACTTCTTCACCCGCAAGCTCATGCTCGTCAAAGAGTCGCGCGGCTTCGTGTGCGTTCCCGGCGGCTTCGGCACGCTCGACGAGATGTTCGAGCTGCTCACGCTGCAGCAGACCGGAAAGGCCGACCCGACGCCGATCGTGCTGCTCGACGAGCCGGGCGGAACGTTCTGGGCGGCCTTCCGCCGCTATGTCGACGACCACCTCATCCCCGCGGGAGTGATCTCGCCCGACGACCTCGATCGCGTGCTCGTGACCGACTCGGTCACCGCCGCGGCCGACGAGATCACCGGGTTCTGGCGCAACTACGACTCGCTGCGCTGGGTGGGAAAACGCCTCGTGCTGCGCCTGCGCGCCGAGCCGACGGATGCCGAGCTCGAGAGCCTCAACGAACGGTTCGCCCACCTCGTGACCAAGGGGCGCATCGAGCGCACCGGTCCGCTCAAGCCCGAGGTCGCCGACGACGACCGGATCGACCTGCCGCGGATCATCATGCACTACGACCAGTTCCGGGTCGGGGAGCTGTTCCACCTCATCCGGGCGATCAACGAGTTCGGCAGCGCTCCGCCGGCGAGCCCGCCCGACCCTCACGCGTAGGTCCGGGGGCCCTGTCGCGGAACCGTCACAGCTTCGCGTAGCGGGCGCGGAAGAAGCAGAACACCCCGTACGCGACGAATCCCGCGCCGACGAAACCGACCAGGAACGGTCCGCCGACGACGCCCAGCAACGCGTCGATCGCCCCGTCGAGTCCACCCGCGGCCGCCGGGTCGACGGTCACGGCGGCGACGACGAGCAGCACGCCGATGATCGCGAGCGAGACCCCCTTGGCGATGAAGCCGATGACGCCGAGCACCGTGACCGCGCGGCCGAGCCGGCCGGGTGGGATCGCGACCTTCGAGCGGAACGACCGGCGCACGCCCATAACGACGAACGCGATGCCGCCGATGCCGATGCCGAGGCCCACCGCGCCCAGCAGCACCGCGCCGCCCGGGATCGCCAGCACGCCGCGGCTGGCGTCCTCCGCCGTCTGCTCCGCGTCGGGGCGCGCGCCGAGGGCGACGGATGCCGCGATGACGCCGAGCGCGACGAACACGATCGCCTGCCCGAACTCGGCGACCCGCACCGCCCACTTCTTCACGTCGGAGCGGCGACTGACCGCGACCCCCGCCACGAGATGCCACACGCCGAGCGCCCACAGCAGCACGGCCAGCAGCCACAGTGCGAGAAAACCCAGGGGAGCGTCGCCGATCGCGCGGAAGGCGCCGAACTGATCGCCCTCGCCCTGGCCGCCGAACGCGATCGCCAGGGCGATCGTGCCGATGAGCACGTGCACGACGCCGTTCGCCGCGTAGCCGCCGCGGGCGAGCGCACGCAGGGGCGTGCTCGCCTCGGCATCCCGTGCCGCCTCCTTCACGGGCTTGCCGGTCACGTCACGACTCCGGATCGATGGGTCCCGCCGTGCGGATCCATGCCGGTCCGAGCGGGAGCAGGTGGCGGCCGAGCGTGCGCCAGTAGAACTTCTCGATCCCCATGTACGCGGCCAGCGCCGACGCGGCCAGCAGCAGGATCGACCCCGTGGTGGCGAGGGCGGGCGCCTCGGCGAACGCCGCGAAACCCTGCAGTGCGAGTCCCGCCGACACGCACAGCAGCGTCACCGGCAGCACCGAGTTGTGCTGCGCGGCCGGTGGGGTGAACGCCAGCGCGAGCACGGCGAAGCAGAGGGCGAACGTGCCGCGGGCGCCGGGAGCGACGTCGAGGATCCCGAGCTCTTCGCCGAGCAGGAACCCCGGGACGACGATCCAGTACCAGCCGAACGCGTTGTACACGAGGAAGTGGAAATCGTCGCCCTTGAAGTACGACAGCATGCCCGCGAGCACCTGCACGACGCCGCCGAACACCGCCCCGATCCAGAACACCGGGTGCTCGTCCTGCACGCCGAGGTGCGCCAGCTGCGCCGTGAACGTCGCGATGACGAACCCGAGCAGGCCGATGAGCCCCGGGTCGGCCGTCCGGTCGGGGTCGCTGGCCGGACGAGGGTCGCTGCGCAGGTGCATGTGGCCAGTATGGTGCGTACCGCGGGCGCCGGGAATCCCCGGGGTCGCACCCCGCGGCATCCGGTAACGTTGGTGGGATGGCGCGGGGTGACCCGGCGCCGAAGAGCTGAATAGGGAGGCACCTGTGGACATCGATCTGGGACTGCTGCGGACGGTCGAGCGCGAGAAGGAGATCCCCTTCGATGAGCTCGTGCGCATCATCGAGCAGGCCATCCTCACCGCCTACGCCAAGCACACCTCGCCCGACGGCGAGCTTCCCGCGGGCGCCCGCGCCGCGCTCGACCGCAAGACCGGCCACGTCGCCGTGTTCATCCCCCTTCTCGACGAGGAGGGAGCGGTCATCGGCGAGGAGGAGTCCACGCCCGAGGACTTCGGCCGCATCGCCGCCTTCGCCGCCAAGCAGGTCATCAGCCAGCGCCTGCGCGACATCGCCGACGACGCGATCCTGGGGGAGTTCCGCGGCAAGGAGGGCGACATCGTCGCCGGTGTCATCCAGCAGGGCCCGAACCCCCGCATGGTGCACGTCGACCTCGGCACGGTCGAGGCGATCCTGCCTCCCGAGGAGCAGGTCGCCGGCGAGGAGTACCCGCACGGCGCGCGCCTGCGCGTGTACGTCACGTCGGTCGCGAAGGGGCTGAAGGGCCCGCAGATCACCGTCTCGCGGACCCACCCCGGACTCGTGCGCAAGCTCTTCGCCCTCGAGGTGCCCGAGATCGCATCGGGTCTCGTGGAGATCACCTCGCTCGCCCGCGAAGCCGGTCACCGCACCAAGATCGCCGTGACGGCGAAGGACCCCGCCATCAACGCCAAGGGCGCCTGCATCGGCGAGCTCGGTCGTCGCGTGCGCGCCGTGACCGAGGAACTCGGCGGCGAGAAGATCGACATCGTCGACTACGACCCCGAACTGGCCCGGTTCGTCGCGAACGCCCTGTCGCCGGCGAAGGTGACGTCGGCGTTCGTGCTGGATGCGGGCACGAAGGCCGTCCGGGCCCTCGTCCCGGACTACCAGCTCTCGCTTGCGATCGGCAAGGAAGGGCAGAACGCCCGCCTCGCGGCCAAGCTCACCGGCGCCAAGATCGACATCCAGCCCGACTCCATCCTCGAGTCGTGACGTCCTCCGGTCGTTGAGCGAGCGCAGCGAGACGAAACGTCCGCACCGCGAAGGGGGTAGGATGGAACCCGTTCGAACGTGCGTGGGATGCCGCGCGCGTGCCCCACGGTCCTCCCTCTTGCGAGTGGTGGAACAAGGCGGTGCCCTCGTCGCAGACGAGAAGGCGGTCCTGCCGGGTCGGGGTGCGTGGGTGCATGACACGAGCGCGTGTGTGGATGCCGCCATCCGGCGCCGCGCCTTCGGACGAGCATTGCGTGTGTCGGGCCCGCTCGACACGCAGACCTTTCAGAACACCCACCAGCGAAACGGCTGAACGGCTATGGACACAAAGTGAACGGCTCGAAATGAGACCCGTCCGCAAGTAACGGTCTGCCCTGTCCGGGGGAGACCTCAGACAGGAGAATTGTGGCAAACCCACGCGTGCACGAAATCGCTTCCGAGGTCGGAGTCGACAGTAAAGTCGCTCTCGCGAAGCTGAAGGAGCTCGGCGAATACGTCAAGAGCCCCTCATCGACCATTGCGCCCCCCGTGGCGCGCAAGCTCCGTGCGGCACTCGAGGCCGACGGCGCGGCCAAGCCTGCCGACGCCGCGAAGCCGGCGGAGAGCAAGCCGGCCACCCCGGCCCGTCCCGGTGGCGCTCGCCCCGGCCC
>JAEYAG010000027.1 GCA_023451265.1 Actinomycetes bacterium
CACGGCGGCGGGCGTCTGGGTCCCCGGCATCCGCCCCGCCGCACCTCCCCCGCCGAGTGCGCCGGCGGGGGAGGTGCTGCTCGCGGCAGATCGCCTCGTCGTGGGGCGGGATGCCGGGGCGCCCGCGGCCGGCCCGCTCGATCTCGGACTGCGGGCGGGGGAGATCGTCGGCATCGTCGGGCCGAACGGCGCCGGCAAGTCGACGCTGGGCCTCACGCTCGCCGGGCTGCTGCCGTCCGTCGGCGGCACGGTGCGCGCCGCCGAGTCTCTCGCGGCGGGCGCCGAGTTGCGCCGTGAGGGGCGTCGCGCGCGTCGCGTGCGGAGCGAGCGGGGCGGTGGGGCTGGTCGGGGTGGCCGTGGTCGGAGCGGGCGCGCGGCGGGATCCGACCCGCGCGATCCCTTCACCTGGACCTCGCGGTCGCTGCTCACGCGGATCGGGACGGTGTTCCAGGAACCCGAGCACCAGCTCCTCGCGCACACGGTGCGTGGTGAGCTCGAGGTGGGGCCGCGGGAACTGGGCATCGCGGAGTCGGAGATCGCCGCGCGGGTCGACGAACTGCTGGAGCGGCTGCGGCTGGGGCCGCTGGCTCCCGCCAACCCGTACACACTGTCGGGCGGCGAGAAGCGACGGCTCACGGTCGCGGCCGCCCTCGCGACGCGGCCGCCGGTGCTCGTGCTCGACGAGCCGACGTTCGGGCAGGATGCCCGCACCTGGGCCGAACTCGTCGCGATCATCGCGGCGCTGCGCGACGGCGCGGACGGCAGCGCGCCGCTGGGGATCGCGGCGATCACGCACGACGAGCAGCTGCTCGAGGCGCTCGGCGCGCGTCGGTTCGCGCTCGGCGGCGCGGGCGAGTTCCCCGAGGGTGCCGCGTGAGCCCCGCCGACGGACGCGGGGCCGTCGCGCGTCTGAACCCGGTGGCGAAGTTCGCCGCCGCGCTGCTGATCGCCCTCCCGCTCGTCGTCACGGTCGATGCCGTGTCCGCGGGCGTCGCGCTGCTGCTGGAGCTGCCGGTGCTGTTGTCCGCGGGGCTTGCCTGGCGGACGTTCTGGCTGCGGACGCTGCCGCTGTGGATCGGCGCCCCCGCGACGGCGCTCACGATCGCCCTGTATGGCGAGCAGAGCGGCGACGTGCTGTTCGAGTGGCTGTTCGTGCGGGTGAGCGAGGGGTCGCTCGCGCTGGCGCTCGCGGCGTTCCTGCGTGTGCTGGCGATCGGTCTGCCGGCGGTCGTCCTGTTCGTCACGGTCGATCCGACCGATCTCGCCGACGGCCTGGCGCAGATCGTGCGGCTGCCGGCGCGCTTCGTCCTCGGCGCGCTCGCCGGCATGCGGATGCTGGGCCTTCTCGCCGATGACTGGCGTGCGCTGACGCTCGCGCGCCGCGCCCGCGGTGTGGCCGACAGCGGTCGGGTGCGACGCGCGCTGGGGACGGCGTTCGCGCTGTTCGTCCTCGCGATCCGGCGCGGCTCGGCGCTGGCGACGGCGATGGAGGCGCGCGCCTTCGGCGCTCCCGTGCGCCGCACGTGGGCGCGGGAGTCCCGACTCGGCGGCGGCGATGTGCTGCTCATGCTCGTGGGGCTCGCCATCTCACTGATCGCGCTCGCCGTCTCGATCGCCGTCGGAGCGTTCAACCCGATCTTCGGCCCGAGGTGACCCGGGCGCGGGTTCCGGCGGCGCGGTTCCCGACATCTCCCGCCCGCGCCTGCCTCCGCCCGCCCGCCCGCGGGCGGGCGGGTCAGCGGGCGTCGAGGAGCTTCACGAGCCGGCGGGGTGCGCTCGCGCGGTACGAGGCATCCAGCAGTTCGGCGATCTCGCCCCAGTGGGTGTCGTCGTCGAGGTCGATCGCGAGCCAGCCGTGCGGCCACAGGTAGGAGGGCTCCCAGATGCGCGGGTCCTGGCGCAGCGCGGGCTCGTCGGCGGGATCGGGGTGGAAGAGGAGCGCCTGGTCGTGTCGGTCGCCGACCTCGCCGCGGGGCGATCCGCCGTAGAACGCGAAGGTCTTGACCGTGAAGAAGGTCGGTCTTCCGTGGGTGATCTTCTCGGCCGCCTCGGGCAAGGCGAGCGCGATCGCGCGCACGCGCGCCAGCACGGCATCGTCGTCGTCGAACATGAGCGGATGCGTCATGGCCCGATTCTGCCGCGCCGGTCCACGTCCGGCGAGGGGCGCCGTGGTCGGCTGTCCGCGCTGGTCGCGTCGCTTCCCACCGGTGATCGAGTGCCCGCGAGGGACGAGCGGGCGTATCGAGATCAGCCCGACTCTTCCCGCGGGCCTTATGCGGCGGGTTGGTAGGTGAAGCGGTGTCCGGCGGCGGGTCGTGGTCTGCGGGTGCGGTCGATGGTGGCGGGTGGGATGAGCCAGACGCGTGCAGTGATGCCGGGCCCGTCGATCTGCACGTCCCAGCCCTGATCGTGGATGCGGTGGTGGCAGGAGTCGCAGAGGAGTACGCCGTTCGAGAGGTCGGTTGTGCCGCCGTGGGCCCACCAGGTGAGGTGGTGGACCTTGGATCTGCCGGGTGGAGCGCCGCAGCCGACGCAGCCGCCGTCGCGTTCCGTGATCGCGTGTTTCTGGGTGGTGGTGAACAGGCGTTTGGTTCGTCCCCAGTCGAGGACGGCACTGTCGGTGCCCATCACCCAGGGGATGACGCCGCCGGCGGCGGCCATGCGGCGGGCGGTGCCGATGCAGATGGGCTGGTCGACTCCGTCGATGGTGGCGATGCCGGTCCCGGCGTGGAGGTCTTCGAGGGTGCAGCGGACGATGACGGTCGCGCCGGGCAGGGCGCGGTCGGTCCGATCGCACCCCGTGTAGTGCTCGCAGATCGTGATCAGTGCTTCGGCGAGCATGACCGGGATCGGACGGGGCGGGAGCCCGGTGCCGCGGCTCGCGGCGTCGCGTTCGCGGCCGAGATCGGCGGTGACCATCGCTTCGAGCAGGGTGAGGACAGGAGCGCCGCGGGCGGGGTCGAGTTTCGCGGTCAGGTGGATCATCCCCGACCGATCGTTGCGGACCGTGAGCGACGTCAGCGCCCGCAGCTCCTCTTCCTTCGGTTCGACACCGTCCGGGTCGAGGCGGGCTTCGGCCTGCAGCAGGAGCTTCTGCAGGGCATACAGCTCCAGTCCCACCGCCTGGCTCACCAGGGTGCGCTCCGCGGCGTCGATCGCGGCGCGCGTGACCCGGTCGGGGAGGGCGTCCAGCATCCGGATGATCATGGCAGCGGCATCCCTGCCGAGCCTGCCGGACGTGACCGCGGCGCCCACGTGCGGGTGCCGCGCCGCCGCGGGGGCTCCGGTAGGCGATGCCTGCGGCGCGGTCGCGTCGCCCACCTCGACGAGTTTCGCGGCCTCGGCCGACGAGGTCCCGAGGGTGGTGGCGATCATGACGGTCGCGTTGCGGTGCCCGTGGCGTTTGGCGAGCGAGTCCGCACCGAGCTCCGGCCGGGACTGCCGCGCCACCTCCGCGGCGACCTGCACCGCCGCAGCGTCCGCGAGCCGGCGCACCTGTCCCAACAGGTCCGCGAGCGACGCCAGTCGCCCCGGCTCGCATCCGCCCAGGTCCCCGTCCGGCCACGCGTCGCCGAGCGCGGAGACCGCATCGGCGAGGGCGAGGACAGGGCTGCTCATGTCATCCACACTACCGCTGATGCGCCATCACGTGGGTGAGACTATTTTAACTCTGATCACGATTATTTCTGTGGATAACTCACTCAGGAACCGGTTCCACTGTCGGAGGCTCGTGCTACCCGCCGCGTCCGGGCGCTACAGGCCCCCGCGACCGCTCGCCCCGTCGCGACCCGACCGTCAGGTCGCGTTCCACAGGTCGCGGATGTACCGCCCGTCATCGCTGCGGAAGGTCACCCCACCCACGCCGTTCCGCCAGACCGCGCGCAGGGCGGCTCCTCCCGCGAGCGCGCGCACGGCACCGGGCACGGCGAGATCCGGCGCGGGAATGCTCACCGATCCGCGCCGCTGAGGAGATCCCGCAGCACGACGGCGCCGTTGTGGTCAGCGTCGTGGGACGCGTACAGCAGCGTCACGACGGGGTGGCCCGCCACCTCGCCGCGCAGCCGGTCGAGCCCGTCGCCGGCAGCGAGCTCGGCGCGATAGCGGCTCTCGAACTCCGGCCACGCGAGACCCTCGTGGTGGAACGCCCGACGCAGCTCCGGTGACGGGGCGACGTCCTTCGCCCACAGATCGAGCGCGGCGCGCTCCTTCGACAGGCCGCGGGGCCACAGCCGGTCGACCAGCACGCGGAACCCGTCGGCATCCGTCGCCTCGTCGTAGACGTGCTTCACCCGCAGCTCCATCCCGCCAGTCAACCCCGAACCTCGCCTCCTCGCCACCGCCGTGATGAGATGGGGCATGCCCTCTGCCGCCGTCACCCGCCGGGTCGGTCCGCTCGCGGCCGTCGAGGGAGAACAGCCGGCCCTCGCAGTCGGGGATGTCGATGTCCATCACGTGCGGCTCAGCGTCGCCGGACTCACGCCGCACCTCGCGGAGGCGCCGGCGGGCTTCGTCCCCTGGGCCGACGTGCGCGAGATCCGCCTGGAGGTGCCCACGACGTGGTGGCCGCATCCCGCGCTCGGCGACACCGTCGTGCCGGTGATCGAGGGGCTGCTCGGCGGCTCCGACATGACCGTGGCCGAGACCCCCACCTTCCCGGTGCACGTCCGCACCGCCGGCGGCGCGCAGCTCGAATGGCCCGCCACGACCCACTACCTCTCCGGTTACCGGCGGAAGGATGCCGCCATGTCGGCCCGCCTGCTCGACCATCTCGTCGCGCACCCGGGCACCCGCGTGCTGCTCGCGCAACCGGTCGCGCTGCTCGATCGCCTGGCCCAGATCCTGCGCCAGCCGCCTCCCGCGACACCCTGACGTGATACTGCGTCTCGCGTATGCTGGGACGCAGTTGCACGGATCGGCCACGAGCGCCGCGCGACGGCATCCGGACTTCGAAGGAGAATCCATGGAGATCGCAGGAGCATCCGCCCTCATCACCGGCGGCGCCAGCGGACTGGGGCTGGCCACGGCCTCGCGTCTCGCCGCCGCGGGTGCGCACGTTGTGATCATCGACCTGCCCACATCGCCGGGCGCCGAGCGGGCCCAGGACATCGGCGGCACCTTCGTAGCCGCCGACGTCACCGACCCGGCACAGGTCGCCGCCGCGGTCGCCGCCGCCGGCGAGCACGGGCCGCTGCGCGTCGTCGTGAACTGCGCCGGCATCGCGCCGCCCGCCAAGGTGCTGGACCGCGACGGCGACCCCACCGATCTCGCGCACTTCGAGCGGATCGTGCGCGTCAACCTCGTCGGCACCTACAACGTCATCGCGCAGGCCTCCGCCGCGATCGCGCGCACCGACCCGGCAGACGGCGGCGACCGCGGCGTCATCGTCAACACGGCATCCGTCGCCGCGTTCGACGGACAGATCGGCCAGCCCGCCTACTCGGCGAGCAAGGGCGGCGTGCACGCCATGACCCTGCCGATCGCGCGGGAGCTGGCACGCTACGGCATCCGCGTGTGCACGATCGCCCCCGGGATCATGGAGACCCCCATGCTCGCGGGCCTCCCCGAGGCCGCGCAGCAGAGCCTCGGCCAGCAGGTGCCCTACCCGGCGCGGCTCGGCCGGCCCGACGAATACGCGGGCCTGGTGCTCGAAATCGTCCGCAACGGCTACCTGAACGGCGAGACCATCCGCCTGGACGGCGCGATCCGGATGGCGCCGAAGTGAGCACCCCCGCCGAAACGCGTCACCGACACCCGCGCAAGGAGATGCCCGCATGACCGACTCCATCCTCTACACCCGTGACGGCGCTCTCGCGCGCCTGACCTTCAACCGGCCCGCTTCGCTCAACGCGATGGGCTTCGAGATGGGGCAGCGGTGGCGTGACCTGGCGCACGAGATCACCGCCGACCACACGGTCGGCGCCGTGCTGCTGGATGCCGCGGGTCCGGCGTTCTGCGCCGGTGGCGACGTCGTCGAGATGGCGACCTCCGGCGCCGCAGGCGCCGACGTCACCGCCGCCGCCCACCGCATCCACGACGGCATCCGCACGTTCATCGAGTCCGACAAGCCCGTCGTCGCCGCGGTCCAAGGCGCCGTCGCCGGCGGCGGGCTCGGGCTCATGCTCACCGCCGACTACATCGTCGCCGCGGAGCGCGCGAAGTTCGTCAGCAAGTACGCGAACATCGGCCTCACCCCCGACCTCGGGGTCTCGACCCTGCTGCCCGCGGCGATCGGCCAGACCCGCGCGCTGCGCCTGCTGCTGCAGGACGAGACGATCGACGCGCAGACGGCGCTGGACTGGGGGCTCGTCACCGAACTCGCCGACGATCCGGCCGCGCGCGCCGCGGAAGTCGCCGGCTTCTGGCTCGAGAACGCGACCGCCGCCTTCGGCCAGGCCAAGCGCCTCATCCGTGCCGGGGCCCGACGCGCCTTCGCCGAGAACCTCGACGACGAGGCTCGAACGATCGGGGCCCGGTTCGACACCCCCGAATCCAAAGCACGCGTGGCGGCGTTCGCCGCGGCATCCCGTCGGAGCACCAAGGAGTGACCGTGACCCTCACCGGAAAGACCATCCTGATGTCGGGCGGCAGCCGCGGCATCGGCCTCGCGATCGCGCTGCGCGCCGCGCGCGACGGCGCCAACATCGCGCTCATGGCGAAGACCGACACCCCGCATCCGAAGCTCGAAGGCACCGTGCACTCGGCGGCCGAGGCGATCGAGGCGGCGGGCGGTCGGGCGCTCCCGATCGTCGGCGACGTGCGCAACGACGACGACATCACCGAGGCGGTGCTGAAGACGCAGGGCGAGTTCGGCGGCATCGACATCGTCGTGAACAACGCGTCCGTGATCGACCTGTCCGGGTCGCTGGATCTGGCCGCGAAGAAGTACGACCTCATGCAGGACGTCAACGTCCGCGGCACCTTCATGCTCAGCCGCGCCGCGGTGCCGATCCTGAAGGATGCCGAGAACCCGCACATCCTGTCGCTGTCGCCGCCCCTGAACATCACGCCGCGCTGGCTCGGGGCACACACCGGCTACACGCTGGCGAAGTACGGCATGACGATGGCGACCCTCGGCATGGCGGCCGAGTTCGCGAAGGACGGCATCGCGGCGAACACGCTGTGGCCCGAGACGACGATCGCGACGGCGGCCGTGCAGTTCGCGCTCGGCGGCGACCGCATGATGAAGGTCAGCCGTACGCCCGAGGTCTACGCGGACGCCGCCTACGAGGTGCTGTGCAAGCCTGCGCGCGAGTACACCGGCCAGACCCTCATCGTCGAGCAGGTGCTGCGGGATGCCGGGGTGACCGACTTCTCCGGCTACGCCGCCGTTCCCGGCACGCCCGACAGCGAGCTGTTCCCCGACATCTTCCTGTGACCTCGCGCTAGACGAGGTCGAGTTCGACGAAGGCGTTCCACACGCCGTCGTCGAGCACTCCCGTCGTGACGCGGTCGGCGCGGGCCTGCAGTTCGGGGTCGGCGCCGGCCATCGCCACCGAGTCGCCGCACACCTCGAACATCTCCACGTCGTTCCAGCTGTCGCCGATGCCGACGGCCTCTTCCGGCGACCGGCCGAGGTGTGCGAGCACCTCGAGGATCGCGGCGCCCTTCGTGACGCCGGCGAGGGAGATCTCGCCGTTCGAGCCGCCGGGCAGGGGCATGCTGCCCGGGATCACGTGGAACCGGTCGCCGAGATCCTGCTGCGCCCGGTCGACGCCATCGGAGCGTTCGCTGACGAAGACCGCCTTCGCCACGGCGTCGAGGTCGGCCTGGTCGAGGGGCAGATAGCGGTTCGTCGCGTCGGCGATCACGGCGTCGAGCAGGTCGTCCGGCGCGTCCGCGTCCGCCTCGGTGAGCCCCAGATGACGGAGGTCCTCCGCTCGCCGCTCGGCGCGCAGCCGCGCGAACTCGGCCATCATCGCGAAGATGCCGGGGCTGGCATACACGTGCTCGTCGGTCTGCAGGAAGTATTCGATCGCGCGGGCCTCGAAGTACGACGCGAGGCGCTCGACGTCCTCCCGCGGCATCGGGTGCGAGACGAGCACCTCGTCGCCGCGCGTGCCGAACGCACCGCCGTTGGTGATCGCCCCGTCGAAGCCGATCGCGAGGACGTCAGGATGCACGTCGCCCGCCGAGCGCCCCGTGCACAGATACACCAGGTGCCCGTTCGCCCGCGCGGTGCGGATCGCGGTGACCGTCGAGGGGGCGATGACCGACCCGTGCTCGAGGATCGTCCCGTCGACGTCGATGAACACGATGCGCGAAGGGGATGCCGAAGTCACGGCATCCATCCTTCCAGAGCCGCATGAACGGAATCTGGACAGGGCGATGCGGCCGGTGCGTCCCGCACCTCAGATCAGTCCGTTGGCGGCGAAGGCGCGCAGGATGCCGTCGTCGTCGATCGGCGTGGTCACCTGGTCGGCGAGCGCCTTCACGCCGTCCACGGCATTGCCCATCGCGACCGCGGTGCCGCAGACCTCGAACATCTCGGCGTCGTTCCAGTTGTCGCCGATCCCGATCGCGTCGGCCGCGTCGATGCCCAGGTGCGCGAGGATCGCCTCGATCGCCGCCCCCTTGTGCACGCCCGCCGGCGCGACCTCGCCCGATGCCCAGCCCGGGAGCGGGATCGTTCCCCCGACGACCGCGAAGTCGGCGCCGAGGTCCGCGATCGCGCGCGCCGCGGCATCCTGGTCCTCCGTCACGAACACGAGCTTGGCGATCTGCGCGGGGTCGAAGTGTGCGGGGTCGTGGAACACCTTCATCGGCAGCCCGGTGCCCTCGACCTTCGCGGCCATGAGCGCGGGCAGCGCGGGTGTCGCGAACAGCTGGTCGTACGACTGGAAGTAGCCGTGGATGCCGGTGCGCTCGAGGTAATCCTGCAGCCGCGCGACGTCGCCGGGGGAGAACAGCGTGCCGGCGACGATCTCGTCGCCGACCGCCGCGAACGCGCCGCCGTTGCTGACGGCGCCGTCGAAGCCGAGATCCCAGAGTGCTCCCTGGATCTCGGCCATGCCGCGGCCCGTGCTCAGGAACACGAGGTGTCCCCGGGCACGGGCGGCGCGGATGGCGTCCACTGCGGAGGGCGGGACGTCGTGACCGTCCTGCATGAGGGTGCCGTCGACGTCGAGGAAGATCGCGCGCCGGCCCGCGGTGGTCTTCGCGCTCATGCCTGCAGCGAGGCGCCGTTCGTGCGGATGACCTCGGCGTACCAGTCGAATGACTTCTTCTTGTAGCGGTCGAGCGAGCCCGTCCCGTCGTCGTTGCGGTCGACGTAGATGAAGCCGTAGCGCTTGGACAGCTGCGCCGTGGACGCCGACACGAGGTCGATGCAGCCCCACGTCGTGTAGCCGAGCACGTCGACGCCGTCGGCGATCGCCTCGCCTACCTGCACGAGGTGATCGTTCAGGTAGGCGATGCGGTAGTCGTCGACGACGGTCTTGACGCCGTCGACCTCGACGAGCTGATCCTTCGCGCCGAGACCGTTCTCGACGATGAACAGCGGCTTCTGCCAGCGGTCCCAGAACTGGTTGAGCACGATCCGCAGGCCCACCGGGTCGATCTGCCAGCCCCACTCGCTCGCCTCAAGCGTCGGGTTCGGCACGCCGCCCATGATGTTGCCCTCGCCCTTCGCCGCCTTGGCGGGGTCGGCGGTCGCGGCGACCGACATGTAATAGCTGAAGGACACGAAATCGACCGTGTTCGTGAGGTCCTCGCGGTCCTGGTCGGTGATCTCCAGCTCGATGCCCTTTTCGCGGAGCGTGCGCAGGAAGTAGCCGGGGTAGCGGCCGCGGGTGTGCACGTCGCCGTAGACGAGGTTCGAGTGGTCGAAGTCCATCACCGCGAGCGCGTCGGCGGGCGACGGCGTGAGCGGATAGACGGGCATCGACAGCACCATGCAGCCGATCTGCGCGTTCGGCGCGACCTCACGGGCGATGCGCGTGGCGCGCGCCGACGCCACGAGTTCGTGATGCATAGCCTGGTACAGCGCCTGCTCGGAGAGCTCGTCCTTCGGGGTGTTGATCCCGCCGGACATGAAGGGCGCGTGCAGCAGCGAGTTGATCTCGTTGAACGTCAGCCAGTACCGCACGCGCGAGCCGTAGCGCTCGAACAGCGTGCGCGCATAGTTCTCGTAGAAGCCGATGAGCCGGCGGTCAGTCCAGCCGTCGTAGGTCTCGGCGAGGTGCAGCGGCGTCTCGTAGTGCGAGATCGTGACGAGCGGCTCGATGCCGTGGCGCTCGAGCTCGTCGAGGATGCGGTCGTAGAACGCGAGCCCGGCCTCGTTCGGTTCGGCCTCGTCGCCGTTCGGGAAGATGCGGCTCCAGGCGATCGAGAAGCGGTAGGTCTTGAAGCCCATCTCGGCGAAGAGGGCTATGTCCTCCGCGTAGCGGTGGAAGTGGTCGACGGCGACGAGCTTGAGGTTGTCGGGCGTGGGTGCGTCGACGCGGGGGAAGACTCCGCCGTTCGGGAGGACGTCCTGGACCGAGAGGCCCTTGCCGTCCTGGTCGTACGCGCCTTCGACCTGGTTGGCGGCGGTCGCGCCGCCCCAGAGGAAGCCGTCGGGGAAGTTCGTGGTGGTGCTCATATCCTTCTTCTTCGTTTCGTGTGCGTATCGGCGAGGGGTGGAATGCCCGGGGCGCGGGTTCGGGCCCGCGCCCCGGGCAGGTCGTTCGGCGCCTATCCGGCCACCGCGAGGGAGTCGACCGAGACCGCCGTGAACAGCGGCTCGCCGTGCGCGATCGGTCCCGTCGCGGCATCCGCGATCTGCGGGTACAGGTCGGGGTTGGTGACGATCACGGCGGTGGTCAGGTCGTAGCCCGCCTTCGCGATCGCCTCGCCGTCGAACGTGACGAGCAGGTCGCCCGCCGTCACCTGCTGGCCGCTGGTGACCTTCACGTCGAAGTGCTGACCGTTCAGCTTGACGGTGTCGATGCCGATGTGGATGAGCACATCGGTGCCGTCGGCGTGACGCAGGCCGAATGCGTGTCCGGTCGGGAAGGCGGCGACGACCGTGCCGTCGAACGGCGCGTAGACGGCGCCGGAACGGGGCTGGATCGCCACGCCCTGACCGAGCGAACCGTCCGCGAACGCGGCGTCGGCGACCTCGGCGAGGGGGATCACCGTGCCGTCGACGGGCGCGAGGATCGCGACGTCGTTCGCGGCGTCGGCATCGGTGATGGATGCCGCGGCATCCTCGGACGGTTCCTTGAAGCCGACGACGACGGTGAGCACGAAGGGCAGGACGATCGCGACGAGCAGGCCGAGGCCCATCATGACCATGTTGCCGTTGCCGAACAGGGCCGGCAGGGCGAGGCCCCCCGGAACGACGAACGCCGTCGAGAACACGCCGCCGATCGAGATGAGCGCACCACCGAGCGCGCCACCGGCGATGCCGAACGCGAACGGGCGCTTGAGTGGCAGGTTGAGGCCGTAGATCGCGGGCTCCGTGATGCCGGCGAGGAAGGCCGACAGCGTCGCGGGAGCGGCGAGCGACTTCAGATTCTTGTTGCGGGCGCGCACCCAGACGCCGAGGACGGCGCCGGCCTGCGCGAGGACCGCAGCGAAGACGGGGGCGATGAGGAGCATCTGGCCGGTCGTCTGGAACTCGATCTGGAAGACCGGGACGAGGCCCCAGTGCAGACCGAAGATGACGAACACCTGCCACAGGCCGCCCATGATCGCGCCGCCGAGCCACGGCACCGTGGCGAAGACCCAGCCGATGCCGTCGCCCAGCCAGCCGCCGAGGAGCGACGAGATCGGGCCGATGACGAGGAACACGATCGGGACGGCGACCAGCACGATGATCATCGGGGTCACGAACCGGCGGATCGCACCCGGCAGCACCCTCATGAGCCAGCGCTCGGCGTGGCTCTGGAGCCACACGATGATGATGATCGGGATGACGCTCGAGACGTAGCTGACCATCGTGAACGGGATGCCGAAGATGGTGAGGTCCGGCGCACCGACGAGGGCCGTCATGGTGGGGTACAGCAGAGCGCCGGCGATCGCGAACGCCGTCCATTCATTCGCCTTGAAGTAGCGCGCGGCCGTGATGGCGAGCGCCATCGGGAGGAAGTTGATGAAGGCGTCGGACAGGGCGTTCAGGACGGCATAGGTGGATGTCGTGGCATCCATCCAGCCGAACGTCACGGCCGCCGCGAGGAACGCCTTCAGCAGGCCGGTGCCGGCGAGGGTCCACAGCACCGGCGTGAAGATGCCGGAGATCATGGTGATGAAGCGGGAGAAGAGGCTTCCCTTCTCGCCGGGCTCGGCGGGGACATCCGCCGACGCCGATCCGCCGAAGCGCGAGATCTTGCCGATCTCGGCGTACACGTCGGGCACGTCGTTGCCGATGACGACCTGGTACTGGCCGCCGGCCTGTGCGACGGTGACGACACCCGGCACGGCCTTGACGGCGGCCGTGTTCGCCTTGCTCTCGTCCTTCAGCACGAAGCGCAGCCGCGTCGCGCAGTGCACGAGATTCTGGACGTTCTCTTCGCCGCCGACGCCGGCAAGGACACCGGCCGCGGTCTTCGCGTAATCCGCCATCGGATTCGCCTTTCTCTGTGTGAGGGGTTCGGGCATCGCTGCCCGGGCAACAAAAAAACCTGGACTCGGTGAATGCCGAAGCATCCGGTGAGTCCAGGTTTCGCCCGCTTTCGCGGTAACGATCCATGGGATCTGAGGCCAGATTACCATCGGATGGAGGTTTTAGCCAGAGGCGATCTGGGTCTTCAGCCGCTCGACGTGGACGATGAGGTAGAGCACCTCCTCGTCGGTGAGCTCCGACTCGGTCGCGGCGCGCACGTAGGCCTTCACTTCGGTCGCGATCTCGAACGACTGCGGGTACGAGTGCTTCGCGAACTCGAAGAACGAGGTGTCCTGGCTGCGCAGCATCGTGCGGTTGACGAGCCGCTGCAGCAGGAACTGCACGTGCAGGACGAAGCGGGCGTAGTCGAGGCTCTCGGTGTCCAGGCGCACGCCGAGCCCGTTCTCCACCGTCGTCACGACGTGCTGCACCCTGCGGAAGAGGATCGCGGCCGTGCCGTTGGGCTCGTCGCGCGTCGCATTCAACAGGTGCATGGTGAGGAAGACCGCCTCTTCCGGCGGCAGCTCGCGATCGAGCGCCGCCGAGAGGGAGGCGGCCATGTCGGATGCCGCGGCGAACTCCTGCGGATGCAGCACGCGCAGCTCGGGCATCGAGGTCGACGGAATCCGCACGCCCTGGTCGAGTCGCTCGAGGACGAACTGGATGTGGTCGAGGACGGCGATCGTGAAACCGCGGCCGAGTGCGCGACCGAGGCTGCGTTCGGCGCCGTCGACGGCGCGGGTGACCGCCTCGAGCATGGGGTAGGGCACCTCGGAGAGGAGCCGCAGTTCGTTCTCGCCGCCGTCGCCGGAGTCGAGGATGAACGTCTTCTCCACCTTCGCAGGATCGATCGCGTCCTCGGGCTTCAGCCCGAAACCGAGGCCGCGGCCCATGAGCACCCGCTCGCGCCCTGTCTCGTCGATCGTGATCACGACGTTGTTGTTGAGCACCTTGTGCGCGGGGGCGGGGCGCCCGCTGGCGCCGGAGGTGCTCATGGCGAGAAGTCTAGGAGGCAGATGCCCAGGCGGCGCCGATACCCTGGAAGCATGAGCGAATCCACCCCCGTGCGCACCACGACACCACGCCAGGTGCGCCCGCGCACCGAGGGGTGGACGCAGAAGGTGGACGCCGACGGCAAGCCGCTGCTGCAGTTCGCGGCCCCCAAGAAGGGCATGCCGCCGGTCCACCTCGCCGACCTCACGCCCGAGCAGCGGGTCGAGAAGGTGAAGGAGCTGGGGCTTCCGGGCTTCCGTGCGAAGCAGATCGAGAAGCACTACTTCCAGCACTACACGTCTGACCCGGCGCAGATGACCGACCTTCCGGCATCCGGTCGCGAAGAGCTCGTCACGGGGCTGCTGCCGCACCTGCTCACCGAGGTGCGGCGCCTGCAGACCGACCGCGGCGACACGATCAAGTTCCTCTGGAAGCTGCACGACGGCGCCCTCGTCGAGTCGGTGCTCATGCGCTACCCGGGCCGCATCACGCTGTGCGTGTCGAGCCAGGCCGGCTGCGGTATGAACTGCCCGTTCTGCGCGACGGGGCAGGCCGGCCTGACCCGCAACATGTCGGCTGCCGAGATCATCGAGCAAGTCGTGCGGGCGAACGCCGCGATCCGCGCGGGCGAGCTGGGGCCCGCCGAGCACCCTGACGAGCGCGTCACCAACATCGTCTTCATGGGCATGGGCGAGCCGCTGGCCAACTACAACCGCGTCATGCAGGCGGTCCGCACCATGGTCGACAAGGACCACGGCCTCGGCATGAGCGCGCGCGGTGTCACCGTGTCGACCGTCGGACTCGTGCCCGCGATCAACAAGCTCGCCGACGAGGACATCCCCGTCACGTTCGCGCTGTCGCTGCACGCCCCCGACGATCACCTGCGCGATGAGATGATCCCGATCAACTCCCGCTGGAAGGTCGATGAGGCACTGGATGCCGCCCGTCGCTACTTCGAGAAGACCGGCCGTCGGGTCTCCATCGAGTACGCCCTCATCAAGGACATGAACGACCACGCGTGGCGGGCCGATCTCCTCGCGACGAAGCTCAACGAGCGCGGCCGTGGCTGGGTGCACGTCAACCCGATTCCGCTGAACCCGACGCCGGGGTCGGTGTGGACCGCCTCGGAGAAGGACGTGCAGAACGAGTTCGTGCGCCGCCTCAACGAGGCCGGCATCCCGACGACCCTCCGCGACACCCGCGGCAAGGAGATCGACGGCGCGTGCGGCCAGCTCGTCGCGACCGAAGAAGACCGCGCGGTCGCGGCATCCGTCCCCGTCGAGGTGTGACCGCCGCCGGCCCACAGCATCCGCCACGGCGTTAGTTTGGGGGAATGGTCAACTATCGCTATCTCGGCAACAGCGGCTTCAAGGTCTCGGAGATCACGTACGGCAATTGGGTGACCCACGCCTCCCAGGTGGGTGACGACGCGGCGATCGCCACGGTGCACAAGGCGCTCGACCTCGGCATCACGACGTTCGACACGGCAGACGCCTACGCCAATACGGCCGCCGAGGTCGTGCTCGCGAAGGCCCTCAAGGGTCAGCAGCGCGAGAACCTCGAGATCTTCACGAAGGTCTACTGGCCGGTCGGCAAGAAGGGCCCGAACGACACCGGCCTGTCGCGCAAGCACATCATGGACGGCATCCACGGGTCGCTGCGTCGCCTCGAGCTGGACTACGTCGACCTCTATCAGGCGCACCGCTACGACTACGAGACGCCGCTCGAGGAGACGATGCAGGCGTTCGCCGACATCGTCCGCCAGGGCAAGGCGCTCTACATCGGCGTGAGCGAGTGGACCGCTGAGCAGCTGCGCGAAGGACACGCCCTGTCGAAGGAGCTCGGGTTCCAGCTCGTGTCGAACCAGCCGCAGTACTCGGCGCTGTGGCGAGTCATCGAAGAGCGCGTCATCCCGACGTCCGAAGAGCTCGGGATCTCGCAGATCGTATGGTCGCCGCTCGCGCAGGGCGTGCTGACCGGCAAGTATCTGCCCGGCCAGCCCGTGCCCGAGGGATCGCGCGCCACCGATGAGAAGAGCGGCGCGAACTTCATCAAGCGCTTCCTGCGTGACGAGGTGCTCGAGGCGGTGCAGAAGCTGAAGCCCATCGCCGACGAGGCCGGCATCACGGTGCCGCAGCTGGCCCTGGCGTGGGTTCTGCACAACCCGAACATCGCCGCCGCGCTGGTGGGTGCGTCGCGCCCCGAACAGCTGGAGGACACCGTCAAGGCATCCGACATCACGCTGGAGCAGGCGGCCTACGACGCCGTGAACGAGGCCCTCGCCTCGGTGGCGGTCGTCGACCCGGAGGAGACCTACACCGTGTCGCCGAAGAGCCGCCCGGCGTGAGTCCGGCATGGTCACAGTGAGCGCCGGCATCCTGCTCTATCGGGTCGCCCCGGCGGGCGGGGTATCGGTGCTCGTGGCCCACATGGGCGGCCCGTTCTGGGCGGCGAAGGATGAGGGCGCCTGGTCGATTCCGAAAGGGGAATACGATCCCGAGAGTGAGTCGGCGCTCGATGCCGCGAGGCGGGAGTTCCGCGAGGAGCTCGGCGTCGATCCCCCCGACGGCGACTACGCCGAACTCGGCACGTTCGCGTACTCGTCCGGCAAGCGCGTGACGGTGTTCGTCGCCGACGGCGCGATGTTCGCGGCATCCGACTTCGTCTTCGGCGAGTTCGAGATGGAATGGCCGCCCGGCTCCGGGCGCCGGCAGCGCTTTCCCGAGGTCGACCGCGCCGAATGGATGCCGGTGCCCGACGCCCGGCCGCGCCTGGTGAAGGGCCAGCGGCCGGCGCTCGATCGGCTGGAGGACCTGCTCGCCGCGGCCCGCTGAGCCCGGCGGTCCCGCCGCCCCCGCTCGGGAGGCCTTGTGGTGACGACGGCTCAGGCGGAGACTGTGCGCGGGAAGGAGCCCTCATGGCGCATGGAGACATCACCCACATCGACATCCCGGTCTCGGACCTCGCTCAGGCGACGCAGTTCTACTCGGGCCTGTTCGGCTGGCAGATCGCCGAGATGGCGGGCTTCGAGGGCTACCCGATGTGGCAGGCGCCCAACGGCGTCTCGGGAGGAGGGCTCGCGCCGCGCAGCGATGGATTCACCCAGCCGCGGTCGTACGTCGAGGTGGACTCGATCGACGAGACGGTCGAGAAGGCTGTCGCCGCGGGAGGTTCCGTGGCCATGCCGAAGGGCAACATCACCGACACGAGCTGGTGGGCCGTCATCGTCGATCCCGACGGCAACCACATCGGACTGTTCGAGGGCACGACCGGCTGACGCGGTCGGCGCCTCTTTGGTCGGCGCCTCTTGGTGACCGCTTCGCGGTCATCGCCTTTTGGTCAGCGCTTCTTGGTCGGCGCGGCGCTGACGTCGAGCACCGGGTGCAGGCCGCCGAGACTCGACCAGGCGCTGGCGGTGCCCTTCGCGGCGTGCTCGGCGCCGCGGACGGCACGCTCGTCGGCCCACTCGTTGAGCACGTGCCCGCGATGCCCCCGCACGTGCTCGAGCACGACGTCGGGCAGGCCCGCCGCACGCCGGGCGTCGCGGGCGGCGATCAGCTGCTCCAGCAGGTCGCGGTTCTTCGTCGGCGCGCCGGTCGAGGTCTTCCAGCCGCGGCGGCGGTGGGCATCCATCCACGACGAATACGTGTCGATGGCGTACTTGGAGTCGGCCTGCACGACGAGGTGCGCGACGTCGGCGTGATCCTCGATCGCCTTCAGGAGTCCCATGAGCTCGCCGATGTTGTTCGTCCCGACGGGGATCGCCCCGGCCGCCCACTGCCCGTCCTCGCCGACCCACGCCCACCCGGTCGGGCCCGGATTGCCCTTGCAGGCGCCGTCGGTGGCCACGGTGTAGGTCTTGTCGGTCACCCCTCGACGGTAGTCGATCCGCCGTCGGCGCCCTGACGGGTGGCGCGCCACTCGTCGGCGAGCTGCGGCATCCGCTCGGCGAGGAAGCGGAGGAACGACGCGGCGTCGCGCGCGCGGGCGACGGATGCCGGGGCGCCGGCGTTGTCGTCGGCGATGGCATCCATGAGGTCGGCGAGGCGGGTGTACAGCGGCGACTCGCTGGTGACGACGCCGTGCCACGCGTCGTCGGCGAGTTCGTAGCGGTCGCGGCGGTCGCCGGGGCGCGAGATGCGCCCGATCATGCGCATCGACTGCAGGTAGCGCACGGCGCCCGAGACGGCGGCCGCCGACACCCCCAGCCGGTCGGCGAGCTCCGCGGCGGTGTAGCCCTCGTCGGGGGAGCCGACGAGGGCCATCATGACGCGCGCCGGCATGCGCGCGAGACCCGCGGCGGTCATGAGCGCCGCCGCCTGCTCGGCCGCCTCGGCGCCGGGGTGGGGGGACTCGTCGGGCATCGTCATCCCGCCATCATCCCGCAGCGGCCAGCTCGCGTCGGCGCATGAGAGCCAGGGCCGCGGCGACGGCGACGACCGTGACCGCGGCGACCCACCACACGCCGTTCGCGTCGACGCCGCTCGCGGTCGGTGCGGGCGCGGCGGCGAACGGCGACAGCCGGGTGACCGACTCGCTCATGCCGAACAGCGGACCGAACAGGCCGATCGTCGCGCCGAGCGCCACGAGCACCCACCCCAGCGCGATCGACAGTCGCGGCGCGAGGACGAACACGACGGCGGTGAGCCCGACGAACAGCGCCGCGGGCAGCAGCTGGCCGGCGCCGGCGATGACAGCGTCGCGGGCGAGAGCCCCGGCATCCGTCGTCGACACGGTACCCACGAGCGCACCGGCCACGCCGGCCGCGATCGTGAGGACGGCGGCGATCAGGCCCATCGCGACGTACGCGCTCAGCCAGCGCACGCGGTCGACCGGCGTCGCGAGCACGGCTTCGGCG
>JAEYAG010000062.1 GCA_023451265.1 Actinomycetes bacterium
CCATTGTGCAATATTCCCCACTGCTGCCTCCCGTAGGAGTCTGGGCCGTGTCTCAGTCCCAGTGTGGCCGGTCACCCTCTCAGGCCGGCTACCCGTCGACGCCTTGGTGAGCCGTTACCTCACCAACAAGCTGATAGGCCGCGAGCTCATCCTTGACCGAAGTTCTTTCCAGCTGCTGAAGATGCCTTCGCAGCTCGTATCCGGTATTAGACGCCGTTTCCAGCGCTTATCCCAGAGTCAAGGGCAGATTGCTCACGTGTTACTCACCCGTTCGCCACTGATCCAGCAGAGCAAGCTCCGCTTTCACCGTTCGACTTGCATGTGTTAAGCACGCCGCCAGCGTTCATCCTGAGCCAGGATCAAACTCTCCGTAAAGAAATGTTGCTGCGATCAGCCGGAAATTGACTGAAGCAGCGAGTTTGATCTGACCAAAGGGATGTCATTACTGACTTCCGTTGCCGGCACCGGAGTGCCGGACTTTGATCCAAAGGAATCTCATTCAACCGAGGTTGAATCGAGGTTTTTTGGCATTTGACAAGTGCACGCTGTTGAGTTCTCAAGGATCGGATGCTCCTGCCGTTCAGCCTCTCGGCCTCCCCCGCAGGGCAACTTCTCTATCTTATACTTCGTGTTTCGCTTGTCAAATCGGCGTTTCTGACGAAGTCAGGACACGATGACGCGCATCTCACGAAGCTAGATCGGCTCCCCGTCGTTTCGGCTTCAAGCCAGCCCGGCGGGCAACTTCTCTATCTTATCCCTTCTCGCTCTGCCTGTCAAATCGGCCGCTGTGACTGTTTCTGTCGTCTCCAGCAGCACTCATTCACGGCGGTGAGGAGTGGGATCCCATCCTAGACCAGAAGGTCTTGTTCTCTCTACGAGAGGTTTGGGATGGGGTGGTTCTCCGCTTGAGGGGGCGAGGCCTTCCGGCCCTTCGCTCTTCCCTGTGGGGCGAACAAGTAATAAGTTACGCGGCTCCGGGGCATCCGGCAAATCCGGCTCGCATCCCGGGCGTGTCGCGCCCGCGCGTGGCGATACGCCACACCAGGTTCGGCCTGATCGCACGGTCAATCGCTCTCGGCGGGGGCGTATCGTGGCGCCATGAGCCGCGTCGTGCCTCTCCCCGCTCGCACGGACGTCGCCGCGCTGACACGCACCGCGGTCGCGCGCGCCTCGGCATCCGCCCTGCGTCTGTCCGGCGTCGACGGGGTGCCGGATCTCGACGCCGACCGCATCGCGGTCGCGTACTCCAGTGAGCGGTGGTTCCGCATGGACGGCCGGCCGCGTGCCGGGTTCGCCCCGCTGTCTGCCTTCTTCCCCACGATGGACGGCTGGGTCCGCACCCACGCCAACTATCCGCATCACCGGGCCGCGCTGCTGCTCGGCCTCGGGCTCTCGCGCGACGCACGCCGGATCGATGCGGATGCCGAGGACGTGGACTCCGACGCCGAGACCCGGCAGCGGGTCGCCGCACGGCTCGCGACGATGTCCACCGCCGCAGCCGCGGCAGGCGTGACGGCGGCCGGCGGACTGTGCGTCGCCGTCCGCCCGGAGGATTGGGCGGCCGACGACAGCTGGCGCCGGCATCCGCTCGTGGAGATCCGCCGCCTCGGCGACGCGCCCGCGCGTCCCCTCCCCGCGCCGACCGCTCTCGCGCCGCTGCGCGGAGTCCGCGTTCTCGATCTGACGCGCGTCATCGCCGGCCCGGTCGCGACGCGCACGCTCGCACTGCTCGGCGCCGAGGTGCTGCGCATCGATCCGCCCCGTCTCGGCGAACCGGAGAACCAGCACCTCGACACCGGTCACGGCAAGAGGTCGGCGCTGCTGGACCTGTCCTCCCCCGCGGGCCGCTCGCGCGGGGAGGAACTGCTGAGCGGCGCCGACGTCATCGCACTGGGATATCGGTCCGCGGCCCTGTCGGCATTCGGGCTGTCGCCCGAGGCGATCGCCGCACGGCATCCGGGCGTCGTCGTGCTGCAGTTGACGGCATGGGGTGACCCCGACCGCCGCGGCTTCGACAGTCTGGTCCAGGCCGCGAGCGGCATCGCCGTCCTCGAGGGCGACGACGCCGCGCCCGGCGCGCTTCCCGCGCAGGCACTCGACCACAGCGCGGGCTATCTGCTGGCCTCCGCGGCGATGGACCTCCTCGGTCGTCGCAGTCGTGAGGGCGGATCGTGGCTCGCATCGACGTCGCTGCGTCGGATCGCCGCCGAGCTGCTGGGCCTGCCGCGGACGCCGGAGAAGACTCCCCTGCACCCCCTCGCGGATGCGGCCGGTCACACTCAGGACTTCATCGTGGACGGCGTCCGCATCACGACCGCAGCCCCTGCGGTGTCCTACCCCGGCGGCCCGACCGCCTTCGCCGCGCCGCGCCCGTGGGGACGCGACGAGCCGGCGTGGGCGTGACCGCCGGCATCCGCCCCGCCACGCGAACGGCCCCCGCTCCGGAGAGCGGGGGCCGTCGTGCTGCGTGCGCGCTGCTTACTGGGCAGCCTTAACGATCTCGAGGAGGTTCGGGTTGTTGGCGTACGCCTCGGCCGCGTTCTCCTTGGTGACGATCACCGGGTCGAGCAGGTACGCGGGCACGACCTTCACGCCGTTGTCGTACTGCTCGGTGTCGTTGACGTCGACCTCTTCACCCTTCTGGAGCTGCTGGATCATCTTGATCGTCTGCGCCACGAGGAGCGAGGTGTCCTTGTTGATCGTCGAGTACTGCTCACCGGCCATGATCGACTTGACCGACTCGACCTCCGAGTCCTGACCCGTCACGGTGAACGTCGCGATGTCCTTGCCTGCGGCCTTCACCGACGTGATGATGGCGCGCGCGAGGGTGTCGTTGGGTGACAGGACGCCGTCGATCGATCCGTCGGCGTAGTTGGCCGTCATGAGCGAGTCCATCCGGCTCTGCGCGTTCTCGGCCTTCCAGCCCTGCGTGGCCGTCTGCGCGATGTCGGTCTGACCCGACTTCACGACCAGCGTGCCGTCGTCGATCTTCGGCTGCAGGACGCTCATCGCGCCGTTGAAGAACACCGCGGAGTTGGCGTCGTCAGGCGAACCCGAGAACAGCTCGATGTTCCACGGCGCGGCGTGACCCGAGCGGGCGGCGAGGCCGTCGAGCAGGGCCTGGCCCTGCAGCTCGCCGACCTTGTAGTTGTCGAAGGCGACGTAATAGTCGACGTTCGGCGTGTTCTCGATCAGGCGGTCGTACGCGATGATCTTGACGCCGGCGTCCGCAGCCTGCTGCAGCTGGGTGCCCAGCTGCTTGCCGTCCTTGGCGCCGATGACGATGACCTTCGCCCCGTTGGTGATCATCGACGAGATCTGGTTCTGCTGCTCGGCGACGGTGTTCGACGCGGGCGCGTACTGGACGTCCGCCTTGAAGCCGGCCTCCTCGAGTCCGTCCTTGAACAGGTCGCCCGCGAGGACCCAGTTCTCCGAGGTCTTGTCCGGCAGGGCGATGCCGATCGACGCGTCGGCGGCGAAGCCGGCGGCCGCGCTCTCGGAGGCGTCGCCGCCCGTGCGTCCGGAGCCGGAGCAGCCGGTCAGTGCGAGAGCCGTGACGGCGGCCAAGGAGGCTGCCGCAAGAGCGATTCTCTTCATTGATTCATCACTTTCTCTGGTGAGGGTGAGACGAGGCGGTCTCGTGCCTACCCCTTGGGGAGGTCGGCCGGTTGGCTCGACTCGTTCGTACCCGACGTCGGGATGACGGCGGGGACAGGTGTCGCGATCTCGGCACTTCGATCGCGGCGACGCATGAGCAGGCCGATGATGGACGGGCCGCCGCGGCGCTTGCTCATGACGTCGACGGCGACGGCGAGCAGCAGCACGAGGCCCTTCGTGATCTGGATCGCGTCGGCGCCGGCGCCGATCAGCTGCAGACCGTTGTTGAGGAACGCCATGACGAGGCCACCGATGATCGAGCCGATCACCGTTCCGATGCCGCCGGAGACGGCCGCGCCGCCGATGAAGACCGCGGCGATGGCATCCAGCTCCCAGCCGTTGCCGTCCTGCGGCCCCGACGCCGTCGCGCGGCCGATGTAGATCATTCCGGCGACCGCGGCGAGCACCGACATGTTCATCATGACGAAGAAGTCGATGCGCCGATCCTTGACGCCGGAGAGGCTCGCCGCGAGACGGTTGCCGCCGACGGCGTAGATGTGGCGACCGAACACCGTGCGGTTCGTCACGAACGAGTAGATCACCACGAGGACGAGCAGGATCACTCCCGAGATCGGGAAGCTCGTGCCGGGGCGCCCGGTCGCGAACAGCCACGCCGCCCACAGGATCACGGCGGAGAGGATGACGACCTTCACGACCGACACCCACACCGGCGCCATGTCGCTGTCGATCTTGCGCTGCTGGCGGCGCAGACGCACCTCGTTGTAGATGATCCACGCGACGCCGATGAGTCCGAGCACCATCGTCAGGACGTTGAACTCGAGCGGCAGCGGGAGCTCGGGCAGGTATCCGGCGCCGATGAATCCGTACTCCGGGGGAACGGGAATGGTGGTCGACTGCCCGATCCACTGATTTCCGCCGCGGAAGATGAGCATGCCGGCCAGCGTGACGATGAACGCCGGGACGCCGACGTATGCGACCCAGAAGCCCTGCCAGGCACCCACGAGCGCGCCGACGATGAGGCCGATGCCGATCGCGAGGGGCCAGGGCATGTTCCACTCGCTCATCGACTTGGCGACGATGATGCCGACGAAGGCCGCGACCGAACCGACCGACAGGTCGATGTGGCCCATGATGATGACCATCACCATGCCGATCGCGAGGATCAGGATGTACGACTGCTGACTCACGACGTTGATGAGGTTCTGCGGCGAAAGGGTCGTGCCGCCGGTCCAGATCTGGAAGACGATGATGATGATGATGAGCGAGCCGAGGATGCCGAACTGACGCCCTGTCGACCCCGAGCCGAACATCTTGCGCAGGTCGGAGAGTCCGCCCTTGCTCTTCGCGGTCTGAGTGGTGTCGGTCATGCTTTCGCCTTCGGTCGGGAGGAGGTCATGCTGCGCATGAGGTTTTCGGGGGTGGCTTCGGATGCGGGGATGTCATCGGTGATCTGCCCCTCGAAGACCGTGTAGATCCGGTCGGCGATGCCGAGGAGCTCGGGCAGTTCGCTGGAGATGAGGATCACGCCTTTCCCTTGCGCCGCGAGCTGCTGGATGATCGTGTAGATCTCGTACTTCGCCCCGACGTCGATGCCGCGCGTCGGCTCGTCGAGGATCAGCAGGTCGGGATCGGTGAACATCCACTTCGCCAGGACGACCTTCTGCTGATTGCCGCCGGAGAGCTTCGCGACGCCGACGTCGACGCTCGGAGTCTTGATGCGCAGACGCTTGCGGTAGTCCTCGGCGATGTCGTTCTCGGCATACGGATCCACGACGCCGCGACGGGCGATCTTGCTGAGCTTGGCTGCGACGATCGATCGCTTGATGGTGTCGAGGAGGTTGAGGCCGAGTACCTTGCGGTCTTCGCTCACGTAGGCCATGCCGTGGTCGATCGCGGACTTGACGTCCTTGATGGCGACCTCGTTGCCGTCGATGAGGATCTGACCCGACTCGTAGATGCCGTAGGAGCGGCCGAACAGGCTCATGGCGAGTTCGGTGCGCCCCGCCCCCATGAGTCCCGCGATGCCGACGATCTCGCCGCGGCGCACGAAGAGGTTGGAGTGTTTCGCCACGAGGCGCTCGGGCACCTGCGGGTGGCGCACCGTCCAGTCGCGCACCTCGAAGAACACGTCGCCGATGTGCGGCGTCCGGTCGGGGAAGCGACTTGCGAGCGACCGGCCGACCATGCCGCGGATGATGCGGTCCTCGTCGACGCCGCCCGCCGACACATCGAGGGTCTCGATCGTGCGGCCGTCGCGGATGATGGTGATCGAGTCGGCGATCTGCTCGATCTCGTTGAGCTTGTGGCTGATGATGATCGATGTGATCCCCTTGCCCTTGAGCGAGAGGATGAGGTCGAGCAGGTGCTGCGAGTCGTCTTCGTTGAGCGCCGCAGTCGGCTCGTCGAGGATCAGGAGTTTGACCTCCTTGGCGAGGGCTTTCGCGATCTCGACGAGCTGCTGCTTGCCGACGCCCAGGTGCTTGATCTGCGTGTCGGGGTCGTCGCGCAGCCCGACGCGGGCGAGCAGGTCGACGGCGCGCATGCGCGCCTCGGACCAGTCGATGACGCCGCCGTGCGCGATCTCGTTGCCGAGGAAGATGTTCTCGGTGATAGACAGCTCCGGGATGAGGGCGAGCTCCTGGTGGATGATCGCGATGCCGGCGTTCTCGCTCGCGCGGATGTCCTTGAACTCGACGATCTCGCCGCGGAACCAGATCTCGCCGCTGTAGGTGCCGTGCGGGTAGACCCCCGAGAGCACCTTCATGAGCGTCGACTTGCCCGCCCCGTTCTCCCCGCAGATCGCGTGGACCTCGCCCGCAGCGACGGTGATCGAGACATCGCTGAGGGCCTTGACTCCCGGGAACTCCTTGGTGATGGAGCGCATCTCCAGGATCGGCACCGCATCCGCCATCGGGGGCGACCTCCTCGTCGTGGACTGTCCGTCGGTTCTCTGACGGCCGTTCAATGTGACCGTTCACATGGCTTGATCATGTTGCACCCTCGACGACGCGTTGTCAATTGCCGTCGTGGCGCGTTATCGAAGTGTCATCTTCGGGTCGGCGGAGCCGCCGTGGAGTCGCGCACGACGAGCCTCGGCTCGACGTCGGGCGCGTCGTCGGCGGGTTCGGGATCGCCGGCCCCGGTGGCGCGAAGAACAGCGCGTACAGCCCGCTCCCCCAGCCCGGCGAAGTTCTGATGCACCGTCGTGAGCGGCGGCCAGGCATGTGCCGAGAGCGGAATATCGTCGAACCCGACGACGCTCACGTGACCGGGTACGTCGATGCCGACATCCCGGAATCCGTGCAGCAGGCCCATCGCCATCGCGTCGTTCGCCGCGAAGACGGCGGTGAAGTCGAGGCGGCGCGAGAGCTCGATCGCGGCGCGATAGCCGAAGTCGGCGCTCCAGTCACCGAGGATCGGGGGCCGCGTCGGCAGATCTGCATCGGAGAGCGCGCGCAGATACCCCTGCATCCGGCTCTCCGCCTCGATCCAGTCTTGCGGGCCCGCGATGTGGACGATCTCGGCGTGCCCGAGCCGGATGAGCAGTTCCGTCGCCAAGCGCGCGCCGCGGACCTGATCGTCGGCGAGCTCCGCGATGCCGCGCTCGGCACTGTGCATGCCCAACGACGGCACGTCGACGTCGAGTTCGGCGAGCACGTCGAACACGCGGACCTGGGGCGCGTGGACGATGATCCCCTCCACCGACTGCCGACGCAGATGCTCGACTGCCGCGCGGATCGTCTCGGGACGGGTGTCGCGGAGGTACGCCGAGGTGACCCAGTATCCGCGCTCGCGAGCCGCGTCCTCGAGCGCCGCGAGACTCGATGTGGGCCCGTACTCGCCGCGTGAGCCGAGGATGACTCCCAGCGTGTGGGAGCGGCTCGTCACGAGAGCGCGCGCCGCCTGGTTCGGGCGATAGCGCAGCTCCGCCATGGCATCGAGCACGCGCTGCTTGGTGGTCGGTCGGATCGAGGGGTGTCCGTTGATGACGCGCGAGACCGTCTGGTACGACACGTCGGCGGCGCGCGCGACATCGCGGATGCTCGCGGTTCGCGTCCGTTCCTCACCAGCCGACACAGTGCCCTCGCCTTCGATGCGCACGTTCACATTACCGCGCGGTCCGAGCAGGGGCCATCAGCGGCGGCCACGGCGCCGCGCCGCGACGACCAGGCACAGCGCGAGGGTGATCGCACCCCACACCGCGCATGCCGGCGGCAGCACGCGGTAGGCGAGATGCTGCGCCGTCCATGTCTGTGTGAGCGGTCCGTAGGCGGCGAGCCCGAACAGCCAGGCCGCGACCAGGATCGCGGGCAGCGACACCCACCACGCGATGCGCACCCACCCGGGGAGAACACGGGTGACGGATGCCGCGGGCGTGCGCCGCGCGAGCCACCATGCGCCGTACGCGGCGATGATCACGAGCGCCAGGATGCTCGAGCCGTGCTGCAGCCACTTGTAGCCGGCGAGCGGGCCCCACTGCTCGTCCAGCGCGGGGACGAGGCGCACGCCCCAGCGGCCCTCGTGGGTGAAGGCATCCCACACGATGTGCGTCACGACGCCCAGCAGGAGCGAGACGACGATCCAGAGCGCCGATACCCACGCCGGCCGCCCCCGGGCGATCTGTCGCCAGGTCGCGCGCGGCCCGGCATCCCACTCCCCCGGCAGACGCCGCGCAAGCGCGTCGGGTGACAGCTCCCGCACCGCGGGGCGCAGCAGGAGGTACCACAGCGCCAGCAGCACGAGAGCGATCACGCCCGACAGCAACAGGTTCGTGTGCGTCGCCTGATAGCTCAGCGGCGTGCCGCGGAGGAACAGCGGCAGGTCGGGCGTCATGGCGCCGATCGCGATCGCCGCCGGCAGCAGCGGCGTGCGCACGAAGGGCAGCGCGACGACGGCGTGCGAGGGGGTGAAGGGCATCCGTCGAGGGTCAGGCGCCGGTGACGAACAGCCCCGCGAGCGTCTTCTTGCCACGGCGGAGCACCGAGACACCGCCGGGCAGCGTACCCGCGACGGTCGCCGCCTCGTCCTCGACCTTGGCGCCGTCGAGCGACACCCCTCCCTGGGCGATCGCGCGGCGCGCCTCGGACAGGCTCGCGACCAGGCCCGTTTCGACGAGTGCCTGCACGACCGGTGTGCCCGGCGCGACCTCGGCATGCGGCAGCTCCTCGAGCGCGCTGCGCAGCGTCTGCGCGTCGAGCACGGTGAGGTCACCACTGCCGAAGAGCGCCTCGGATGCCGCGATGACCGCCTCCGCGGCATCCGCACCGTGGACGAAGGTCGTCACCTCGAGGGCGAGTCGCTTCTGCGCGGCGCGACGGAACGGCTCGGACGCGACCAACGCGGCGTACTCCTCGATCTCAGCGCGCGTGAGGAACGTGAAGATCTTCAGGCGGTCCACGACGTCGGCATCCGCCGTCGACAGCCAGAACTGGTACATGCGGTACGGGCTGCACATCGCTGCGTCCAGCCAGATCGCGTTGCCCTCGCTCTTGCCGAACTTGGTGCCGTCGCTGTTCGTGATCAGCGGCGTGCCGATCGCGTGGACGCTCACGCCCTCGACCCGGTGAATGAGGTCAGCGCCGCTCGTGAGGTTGCCCCACTGATCGCTGCCGCCGGTCTGCAGCACGCAGTCGTACTGGCGGTAGAGCTCCAGGTAGTCCATGCCCTGCAGGATCTGGTAGCTGAACTCGGTGTAGCTGATGCCGGCCTCAGAGTTCAGGCGGGCGCTGACGGCATCCTTCTTGAGCATCGTGCCGACGCGGTAGTGCTTGCCGATCTCACGCAGGAAGTCGATCGCCGACAGCGGCGCCGTCCAGTCGAGGTTGTTGACCATGCGGGCCGCGTTGTCGCCCTCGAAACTCAGGAATCGCTCGACCTGCGCACGGAGGTATCCGACCCACTCGGCGACGGTGTCCTTCGTATTGAGCGTGCGCTCCGCGGTGGGCCGAGGGTCGCCGATCAGCCCGGTCGAGCCACCGACGAGACCCAGCGGCTTGTGCCCGGCCAGCTGCAGCCGGCGCAGCAGCAGCAGCTGCACGAGGTTGCCCAGGTGCAGGCTCGGCGCGGTCGGGTCGAAGCCGCAGTAATACGTGATCGGGTCGCCCGCCAGCAGGGCGCGCAGCGCCTCCTGATCGGTGGACACATGCACCAGGCCACGCCACACGATCTCGTCCCAGACGTTCTCGAACGACGGGTCGTTGGCGGGCGCCAGAGCGCTCACAGCGACGGTTTCAGACACGCGGTCCAGGCTATCAGCGGCGGGCACGGCCCCGTCCGAGAGCCGTGCCAGACTGACGCCATGGACATCCAGGCCGAGGCGATCGCCATCGCCGTGCTGACGATCTTCCTGTTCCTCGCGCTGTGCGCCGCGCTCGTGCTCGTCACGGTGGCGCTGCGCACGCCGGCGGCCGCACCGCTCGGCGTCGCGGGCGGACTGGTCGTGCTGTGCCTCATCGTCGTGGCGGTGCTGCCGTACGACGTGCCAGTGCTGTTCGGCGCCGTCCTCGCCGTCCTCGGCACGGCGCTCGCGACGCTCGGCGGCAACCCGTTCACCCGGTGGATCCTCGGCGTCGCCGACGGCGGGCGCACGGCGGAGGGGCCTCGCGGCGGCATCCTGGTCGAGCTCATGGCGGACAGCGCCGCAGCGACCCCGCCTCGGCAGGAGGAGATCCTGCGCGGGGGCACCACGATCGGCTACCTGGAACGGGCATCTGTGACCCTCGGCATCCTCGCCGGCTTCCCCGGCGTCGTCGCCGTGGTCGTGGCACTCAAGGGCGTGGGCCGGTTCACGGAGCTCGCGACCCCCGCCGCACGCGAGCGGTTCATCGTCGGCACGATGGCGAGCCTGCTGTGGGCGTGCGCGGTGGCCGGTGTCATCCGGCTCGCGATCTGGTGACGCGGCTCGAGTCTCAGGCGCTGCCCGGCACGCGCGCGACGGGGTCTCAGCCGCTGCGGCATGCGCATCGCGGGGTCTCAGGCGCTGCCCGGCATGGCGCCGAGCGCGCGCAGCCCTTCGATGAGGGCCGCGCCGTCCGCTGTCGCCAGCGCCTGGGACACCGCCGGCTGGGTGATCCCCTCGGCATCCGCCAACTCGCGCTGGGTGCGTCCCTCCCAGCGCCCGCGGACGAGGCGCCGGGTGCGAGGAGTGAGCTGAGCGAACGCGCGGTCGCGCACCAGCAGCCCGGCATTGGCCACCCGCACCAGCTCGGCAACCTCCGCGGGGGCCTCGTCTGGGGCGGCGACCCAGGTGCGCGCGCTCGGGGCGGCACGACGCGCGAGGCGCTCGACGTGCTCGATCGCCGCGCGGGCCGCCCACCACGCCTCCCCCTCCGACAGCGGACCCGCCGCCGACGGGATGGACTGGATCTCGCCGAGGCCGATGCCGAAGCGCAGATCGATCGTCTCGGGCAGGGTGAGCTGGAGGAGCAACGTCGCCGTCAGGGCTCCTGCGAGATCGGGATACACCCCCTGCAGCTCGTCTCCCACGGTCGGGAGCATGGCACGCACAGCCCGGGGCCCCGCTGCCGCAAGGTCGGCGAGCGCCGCGTCGAGCGCGCGCTGCGCCGCGACACGGTCCTCGAGCTCACGCGAGCCGACGATATCGGCGATGACGGCGGCGACCATGACATCAGTCTTCCACTGATGTCGCCGTAAGATCAAGCTTTTGCTGATAAGTCCGATTCGAGAAGCTCAGGACTTATTGCTTGCAACGAGTTCAGCCAGCGTCACCGCGCAGCGCATGCAGCGCCGCCTGCGCGCGGGCGATGAGCTCGGCGCGTTGCTCCGCCACCCTGACCCCGGCCGTGCCGCCGACGCCGGTGCGGCTCGCCACCGAACCCTCGATCGACAGGACGTCACGGACCGCCGGCACCAGGTGTGCGGAGACCTGCGCGAGCAGCGCGTCGTCGGCATCCTCGAGCCCGATCCCCCGCTCTTCACAGGCGCGCACCAGCGCGCCCGAGATCTCATGCGCATCGCGGAACGGCACGCCCTGCTTCACGAGCCACTCGGCGACGTCGGTCGCGAGGGAGAAACCCGCCGGGGCGAGCTCGGCCATCCGGTCGGTGTCGAAACGGAGAGTCGCGATCATGCCGGCGAAGGCGGGCAGTACGACCTCGAGGGTCGCGACGGAATCGAAGACCGGCTCCTTGTCCTCCTGCAGGTCGCGGTTGTATGCGAGCGGCAGCGCCTTGAGCGTGGCGAGCAGGCCCGACAGGTTGCCGATGAGGCGCCCTGCCTTGCCGCGGGCGAGCTCGGCGATGTCGGGGTTCTTCTTCTGCGGCATGATGCTGGAGCCCGTGGAGTAGCCGTCGTCGAGCGTGACGAAGCCGAACTCGCGGGTGTTCCAGATGATGACGTCCTCAGCGAAGCGCGAGATGTCGACGGCGATCATCGCCGCGATGAAGGCGAACTCCGCCACGACGTCGCGCGAACTCGTGCCATCGAGCGAGTTCTCCGCGGGTCGCGCGAGACCCAGCCGGTCAGCGACGAGCTGCGGATCGAGGCCGAGGGTGGCGCCGGCGAGCGCTCCCCCGCCATACGGTGACACCGCGGCGCGGGCCGACCAGTCGCGCAGGCGCTCCAGGTCGCGCACGAGCGGCCAGGCGTGCGCCTGGAGGTGATGGGCCAGCAGGATCGGCTGGGCGTGCTGCAGGTGGGTGCGGCCGGGCATGATCGCCGTGGGGTGCGCCTCAGCCTGGGCGACGATCGCGTCGATGACCCGCAGGATGTCGCGGGCGATGACGGCGGCGTGGTCGAGCAGGTACAGCCGCACGAGCGTCGCGATCTGGTCGTTGCGGCTGCGGCCGGCGCGGAGCCGGCCACCGAGGTCGGGTCCGACCTCGGCGATGAGGGCGGCCTCCAGCGCGCCGTGCACGTCTTCATCGCGCGGCAGCGCGACGAGCGTTCCGTCGGCGACCGCGGCGGACAGCGCGTCGAGGCCGGCGTGCATGCGCTGCTCCTCGTCGGGGGTGAGGTATCCCGCGGCGGCGAGCGCCGCGGCGTGGGCGTGCGACCCGGCGATGTCATAGGGCGCCAGCACCCAGTCGAAGTGCGTGGAGCGGCTCAGCGCCGCCAGCTCCGGCGCGGGCCCGGAGGCGAAACGGGCGCCCCACAGCGCGCCCTCGTTGGTGCCGTCGTGCTTGGTGTCGCTCACCGCACCAGCCTACCGACGGCCGTGGGGTGGGGTGGCGGGGGGGGGTTACCCCCCCCCCCCCCCCCCACATAAAGGCGCCCCCCCCCCC
>JAEYAG010000181.1 GCA_023451265.1 Actinomycetes bacterium
AGGCACATCCGCCCGGGGCGGGATGCCGACGGCATCCCGCCCCGGCACATCTTCTTCTTTTCCGCGTCCGCCGAAGAACACGGAGGCCACCGATGTCCGACACCACCACCGCGCCGCCGCGCACCGACCAGGCCGGTGGGGAGCCACCCGGCCCTCGCCACCGGTTCTCCTCACGGACCTCGGTCCTCATCGGGGTGGGCGGGCTCGTGGTCATCCTCGCGCTCCTCGTCCTCCTGCTGCTGAGCTCCCCGGTCGATGACCCGGCGAAGATCGTCATCCCGGGCGTCTCGCTGACGGCCTTCTTCCAGTGGCTCGGCAACATGGGGCCGATCGTGCAGATCCCGATCATCCTCATCGTGTTCGGCGCCGTCGTCGGCATCCTGCTCCTGCTGATCGAGTACGCGCCGCGGCCCGGCAAGCGCTACTTCTGGATCCGGCTCGTGGCGAGCTTCGCCATTCCGGTGCTCGCCCTCATGATGCTGCGGCCGTACCAGAACGCGTTCATCTACGTGCTCGGCATCGCGATCGTCGCCGGCGGCGTGCTCTTCTGGGTGGACTACCGGGCCCGCGAAGGCGCCGGCTACCTCTTCCAGCTGGTGCTGTTCGCCGCTCCCGCCGCGGTACTGCTGCTGATCGGCCTCATCTACCCGTTCATCGCCACGTTCGTGCAGTCGTTCTATGACAAGACGGGGAAGGAGTTCATCGGGTTCGACAACTACGTGTGGGTGTTCACGCAGCCCGAGGGCACGTGGTCGGTCATCAACACCGTCATCTGGGTGCTGATCTGCCCCACGATCGCCACGATCGTCGGCCTCGCCTACGCCGTCTTCATCGATCGGGCGGCGGGGGAGAGGTACCTGAAGGTGCTCATCTTCATGCCGTTCGCGATCTCGTTCGTCGGCGCCGGCATCATCTGGAAGTTCGTCTACGACTACCGGCCGGGCGACCAGCTCGGCATCCTCAACGCCATCGTCACCGCCTTCGGCGGCGACCCGGTCGCCTGGCTGAGCGTCACGCCGCTCGTGAACAGCCTGCTGCTGATGGTGGTGTTCATCTGGAGCCAGACGGGCCTGGCGATGGTCATCCTCTCCGCGGCCATCAAGGCGGTGCCGCCGGAGCAGAACGAGGCGGCGGAACTCGACGGCGCGAACGCCTGGCAGCGGTTCCGCAACGTCACGGTCCCCGGCATCCGCTCGTCGATCGTCGTCGTGGTGACCACAATCGCCATCGCGGCGCTGAAGATCTACGACATCGTCGCCGTCATGACCGGCGGCCGCGCCAACACCTCCGTGCTCGCGTTCGAGATGGTCAACCAGCAGCAGCGGTTCCAGAGCTACGGCCACGCGGCGGCGCTCGCGGTCGTGCTGTTCATCTTCGTGACGCCGCTGATCGTCTTCAACGTCATCCAGATCCGGAAGCAGAGGGAGATCCGATGAGCACCGGCGTCGACATCATCGAGCCGCGGCTGGACACCCGTTCGGCTCGGCAGGTCGCGCGTGACACGCGCAAGCACGAGGCGATGGCCCGCAAGCGGCTCACCTCGAAGGGCGCGACGATCGCCGCCCTCGTCATCGCCATCTTCTGGACGATCCCCACGTTCGGCCTGTTCGTCACCTCGTTCCGGCCCGGATCGGACGTGCAGAGCACCGGCTGGTGGACGGTCTTCGTCGACCCGTCGTTCACGCTCGACAACTACCGCGCCGCGCTCACGTCGGGCGGGACGGCGCTGACGCTCGGGGAGTCGTTCCTCAACTCGCTCGCGATCACGATCCCCGTCGTCTTCTTCGCTCTCGCGATCGCCTCGCTGCTGGCGTACGCGTTCGCGTGGATCGACTTCAAGGGGCGCAACCTCGCGTTCATCGCGGTGTTCGCGCTGCAGATCGTGCCGCTGCAGATGGCGCTCGTGCCGCTGCTGAGCCTGTTCTCCCGCGGCATGACCGTCGGTGACGTGATGATCTTCCCGCCGCTGGAGCTGCGGGGCCTCGAGCACAGCTTCGCGACGGTGTGGATCGCGCACACGATCTTCGCGCTGCCGCTGGCGGTGTTCCTGCTGCACAACTTCATCGCCGAGATCCCGAGCGAAGTGATCGAGGCGGCGCGCGTGGACGGTGCCGGGCACGGGCAGATCTTCTTCCGGATGATCCTGCCCCTGGCGGCCCCGGCCCTCGCCTCGTTCGCGGTGCTGGAGTTCATCTGGGTGTGGAACGACCTGCTGGTCGCGACGATCTTCGCGCCGTCGTCGTCGCTGCCGATCACGCAGTCGCTGAACTCGCTGTCGGGCACGTGGGGCGACCAGTGGTTCCTGCAGGCCGCCGGAACGTTCATCTCGATCATCGTTCCGTTGATCGTGTTCTTCGCGCTGCAGCGCTTCTTCGTGCGGGGCCTGCTCGCGGGGGCCACGAAGGGATGACCGCCCCGTAGTGTGAGGGCGTGAGCACCCCCGGCTTCCAGGTCGATCCCGCGGTCGGCCTGGACGCCGCGGCCGTTGCGGCGCGCGTCGCCGACGGCCGCGTCAACGCCTACCGGGCCGACTCCAGCCGCAGCGCCGCGAGCATCGTCCGCGCGAACGTGTTCACGCTGTTCAACGGCATCGTGTTCGCGTGCTTCGGCATCCTGTTCGTCATCGGCCGCTGGCAGGACGCGCTGTTCGGCTTCGCGGCGATCGGCAACGCCGTCATCGGGTCGTTCCAGGAGTTCCGCGCGAAGCGGGCGCTCGATCGCCTGGCGCTGCTGAACGCCGCGCAGGCGCGGGTGCGGCGCGACGGCGCGGAGGCCGAGATCCCGCCCGGGGAGGTCGTCCAGGACGACATCCTCGTGCTCCGTGCGGGCGATCAGATCCCCGCCGACGCCGAGGTGGTCACCGCGCGCGGACTGCAGGTGGACGAGTCGATGCTCACGGGCGAGGCGGATGCCGTGGACAAGCTCCCCGGCAGCGAGGTGCTGTCGGGATCGGTCGTCGTCGCCGGCGAAGGGGCCGCGCGCGTGACGAAGGTCGGCGCGGACTCGTACGCGAACCGGTTCGCCGACGAGGCGAAGAAGTTCTCGCTGATGCGCTCGGAGCTGCGGTCGTCGATCGACCGCGTGCTGAAGTGGGTGAGCTTCTCGATCGCGCCTGTGGGCCTGCTCGTCCTCAACGCGCAGATGCAGGTCAAGGGCGGCTGGCGGGCCGCGTTCGACAGCGGCGAGTGGACGGATGCCGTCACGGCCGCGATCGCCTCGATCACGGCGATGATCCCGCTCGGGCTCGTCCTCATGACCTCGATCGCGTTCGCGGTGGGCGCGGCGAAGCTCGCGAGCCAGCAGGTGCTCGTCAACGAGCTGCCGGCGGTGGAAGGCCTCGCCCGCGTCGACCTCATCTGCCTCGACAAGACCGGCACCCTCACCGTCGGCGAGATCGCGTTCGACGCGGCGCACGAGCTGGCGGCCGCGGCCGACGCCGCGGGCTGGCGCGATGCGCTCGCCTGGTACGGCGCTGCACCGGACGCCAACGCCACCGCGCGGGTGCTGGCGACCGCGTTCCCCGACCCCTCCGGGCTGCACGCCACCGCCCATATCCCGTTCTCGTCGGCCCGCAAGTGGAGCGCCGTCGCCACCGCCGACGGGACGTGGGTGATGGGCGCCCCCGAGATGGTCTTCGGCGACGCCGCGACCGACGAGTCGGGCGATCTCGGCCGAGAGGTCACCCGGCTCGCCTCGACCGGCCGGCGCACCCTCGTGCTCGCGCACGCCGCGGCATCCCTCACCCCCGCCGAGGCCGAGGCGGAGACCCTGCCGGTCGGCCTCGTGCCGGTCGTGCTCCTCACCTTCCGGGAGCAGATCCGCCCCGATGCGGCCCAGACGCTCGAGTACTTCCATCAGCAGGGCGTCAGCATCCGGATCATCTCCGGCGACAACCCGCGCACCGTCGCCGCGATCGCCCGCGAAGTCGGGCTGGACGTCGCGGACGGGTACGACGCGCGGACCCTCCCGACCGACCAGACCCAGCTGGGCGAGGTGCTCGATGCGCACCAGGTGTTCGGACGGGTGACTCCGGAGCAGAAGAAGGGCATGGTCACCGCCCTGCAGGCGCGCGGCCACACCGTCGCGATGACCGGCGACGGCGTCAACGACGCCCTCGCGATCAAGACCGCCGATATCGGCATCGCGATGAACTCCGGCGCCGCCGCGACCAAGGCGGTGGCCCGCCTGGTGCTGCTGGACGGGCAGTTCTCCCACCTGCCGTACGTCGTGGCGCAGGGGCGTCAGGTGATCGCCAACATCGAGCGCGTCTCGATGCTCTTCCTCACCAAGACCGTCTACGCCACGACACTCGCGATCGTGTTCGGGGCGATGGTGCTGGAGTTCCCGTTCCTGCCGCGGCAGCTGTCGATCACCGACGGGCTGACGATCGGCATCCCCGCGTTCTTCCTCGCGCTCATGCCGAACGCGCGTCGCTACATTCCGGGCTTCCTGCCGCGGTCGCTGTCGTTCGCCGTGCCGGCCGGGCTCATCGTCGCGATCGGCCTCACCACCTACACGCTGCTCGCGCGCGGCCTCGAGGTGCCGCAGCCGCAGCTGCGCACCGGGACGACGATCATCCTCGCCGTCGTGGGCATCTGGATTCTGGCGGTGCTCTCGCGCCCGCTCAACCGCTACAAGGTGCTCATCGTGGGCGGGATGTTCGTCGGACTCGTGCTGATCTTCACCGTCCCGCTGTCGACGGCGTTCTTCGATCTACGCGACCCGGGGGAGGGCGCCGCATTCCTGCTCGTCGCGGTCGCCGTGGTGATGATCGCCGGAATCGAGGTGGTGCGCTTCTTCCACCGCCGCTTCCTCGCCCGCTCCCTCGCCGCGGCCGGACTCACGGGAGCCGACACGGGCGCGCGCCCGGCTCCGCTCGTCGTCACCGTCGCGGTCGTGTTCGCCTACCTCGCCGCGTTCGCGGCGACGGCACTGGGCCTCCTGGTGCTGCTCACGCGGTACGAGGTGCCGGAAGCGGACGTCCTGCGCGCGTCGCTGCTGGGAGCCGGGATCGCGCTGTTCGGCCTCATGATCCTGGCCGCCGCCGCCGGCATGCGCCGCGGGAGCGGCCTCTCGCGGCTGCTCGTGACCGTGTATCTTGCGGTCGTCGTCGCGCTCACGGTGCTGGTGCTCGTCGACAGCCGGCTGTCCACGGGGTGGGCCGTCGGCGTCGCCGCTGTCGGCATCGCGGCGATCGTGCTGCCCTGGCTGCCGCCGGCGTCGCGCTTCTTCTCCCGCCTGCGCGACTCGTCGATGTCGACGCCGCAGGTGTGAGGGTCGTCAGTCGGTGCAGGCCAGGCCCCGCCGCAGCGAGGTCATGAGGTCGATCTCGGCGGACTGGGTGTCGATGACGCCCTGCGCGACCTGCAGTGCGCGCGGCTCGGACCCCAGCTGCAGCAGCGCCTGCGCCATCGGGAGGGCGCCTTCGTGGTGGCGGATCATGAGCCTGAGGAACGTGCAGTCCGCCGCCGTGCCGGTCTCGGCGCGCATCGCGGCGAGCTCCGCGGGGCTGGCCATCCCCATCTGCGTCATCAGCTCCGCTTCGGACGCCCCGGGGGTCGCGACGTGCTGGTGCGCCGTGTCCGCGGCATCCATCCACGCCATGAGCTTGCCGCCGGACTGCGGCAGGTTCCACTTCACGAGCCAGTCGTAGAACTCGCCCTTCTGCGCGGACTGCGTGGTCGCGATGTCGTAGGCGAGGACGCGCACGTCGGGGTTCTCGGTCGTGCGGTAGATGTCCATCGCCATCTCGACCGCCTGGCCGTGGTGCACCTGCATGTCGCGGGCGAAGCCCGCCTCGGGGGAGTCGGTCGTGGGCACCGAGCCCGCGCCCAGCGCGCCGAAGGTCGAGAACCGGCCGATCGCGAAGGCGACACCCGCGACGGCGACGGCGACGAGCAGCACCGCCCACCAGGGAGGCAGGGTGCGCTCGGACGGTCGCCCGTCGTCGGTCGCGGGGGCGGTCACGACTGCTTGCCGGGCCCGTCGATCGCGCCGGTGCACGAGGCGCCGGGCTCGGGCACGTTCTGGTTGCGCCAGTACTCCTCGAAGAACTCCGGGATGCGGGTGTCGGCGGCGTTGTCGAGCTGCAGCTGCGCGTTCCACGCGCTCAGCACGATGGGGCTCGGCAGGCCCTCGTAGGGCGAGAGGATCACGTAGGTCGACGGCAGGTGCGACTTCAGCTCGTCGAGCTCCGCGCCCGAGACCTGCGCCGCATCGTAGGTCACCCACACGGCGCCGTGCTCGAGGGAGTGGACGGCGTTCTCGTTCTGTTGCGGCTGGTCGTAGATGCCGCAGTTGAGCCAGTACTGGTTGTGCGGGCCGCCGGCGGGCGGGTTCTGCGGATAGTCGACGGTGCCTTCGACGTGCTGCGTCTCGTTCGTGAAGGTCTCGACGCCCTCGATCTCGGCGCCGGTGCCGCCGGCCTCGTAGGTCACCTTCTTGGGCGCGAAGATGATGGATGCCGCGATCAGCGCGATCACGACGAGACCCGCCGTGACGCCGACCACCCACCACGTCAGCCGGCTGCGGCGGCGCTTGGCGAGCTGGCGCTGGTACTCGGCGAGCTTCTCCTGCTTCTGCTGCTCGCGCTGCTGCTTGACGGACAGCTCGATCTTCGCCTGCGTGGCGGGGTTGCCGCTCTTGCGCTGGCCGGGGGAAGTCGGGGTCATGTGCGTGATCTCGGCTCGGGGACGGGAGGGTGCTCCGAAACGCGGAGCGCACCTCGAGTCTATGCGGGCGTATGGGGGTCGAGGCTGGGAGAGCGGTAGACTCGATCTCTGCGCCGAATCGTTTCGAGCCGTTCCCTCGCTCCCCGATCCGGCCGTCTCCGCCTCTCCCACGAACGTCTGGACACCGTGCGCGACACCGCATCGATCCCCACCGTCAGCCCCGACCAGCGCGCCGGCGCCACCCGCACCGGCGCCATCCGCACCCTGGGCGCGAACCCCGCCACCGCGCCGATCGTGCTGCACCCCGGCGATGCCATCTCCGCCGCCCGCCGGGTCGTCTACATCATCCTGCTCGGTGCGCTCACCGCGCTCGGGCCCTTCACGATCGATCTGTACCTGCCGGCGTTCCCCGTGCTGCAGGAGGATTTCCACACGACCGCCGCCGCGATCCAGCTGACCCTCACTGGCACCATGATCGGGTTCGCGCTCGGTCAGCTGGTGGTGGGGCCGCTCAGCGACAAGGTCGGCCGTCGCGTGCCGCTGCTGGCCGTCACGGCGCTGCACGTGCTCGCGAGCGTCGCCGCCGCCCTCGCCCCGACGCTCGAACTGCTGACCGTCGCCCGCGTCTTCATGGGCGTGGGGGCCGCCGCCGGCGGCGTCGTGGCGATGGCGATCGTGCGCGACCTGTTCGGCGGCCGGCGCCTCGTCGTCATGCTGAGCCGGCTCGCGCTCGTCTCGGGCGTCGCGCCCGTCGTCGCACCGCTCATCGGATCGGCCCTGCTCGCCGTCATGCCGTGGCGCGGGATCTTCGTCGTGCTCGCGATCTACGGCGTCGTCATGCTCGTCTCCGCGATCGCGCTCGTACCCGAGACCCTCCCGAAGGCGCGGCGGCAGGACAGCGGCGGTGCCACCGTGCTGCAGCGGTACAAGAGCGTGTTCAGCGACCGCGTGTTCATCGGCGTGCTCATCATCGGCGGCATGACCTTCAGTGGGCTGTTCTCGTACCTGTCGGCGTCGCCGTTCCTCTTCCAGGAGGGCTACGGCTTCGACGCCCAGCAGTACGGTCTGCTCTTCGCCGTCAACTCCCTCGGCGTCGTCCTCGGTGTGCAGACGGCCTCGCGCCTCGCGGCGCGGTTCGGTCCGCAGTGGGTGCTGGCGTGCTCGACGGCGGTTCTCGTGCTCGCGGCATCCGCCATCATGACGACCGACGCGCTCGGCCTCGGCGTGTGGGGGACGATGGTGCCGCTGTTCGTCTTCATGACCGCGTGCGGGTTCACCTTCCCGTGCGTGCAGGTGCTCGCCCTGGACCGTCACGGCAAGGCTGCCGGCACCGCGGCATCCGTCATCGGCGCCGTGAACTTCGGCGTCGCGGGCATCATCACCCCGCTCGTCGGCGCCCTCTCGGAGGGCGCCGGGATCACCGCCACGACCATGGCGATCGTCATGGCCGGATGCGGGGTCGTCGCCGTGCTGTCGCTGTGGCTCGTCGTGCGCCCGCGCACGGTCGAGCGCCTCGCGCCCTGACGGCCGCGCGGCGGCGCTCGCCGTCGGGCATGATGGGGCGATGAGCGCACCCGCCGACGACCGCGAGACCACCGTCGCGTTGCAGCGCCTGGTCATCGGTGCGGTGCTCATCGTCGCCGCGATCGCGCTCGGCATCCTGGTCACGGTCGAGGCCGACATCGACGTCGACGAGTGGTGGAACGGTTTCGTCGCGGCGTTCGCGTTTCTGCGGCCGTTCGGCCTGGCGATGAACTTCCTCGGCGGCGGATGGTTCGCGACCTTCGTCGTGCCCCTCGCGGGACTGGCCGTCATGCTCGCCCTGCGCCGGCCCTGGGGCGCGCTGTTCGTCATCGTCGCGTCCGCGGCGAGCGCGCTCGGCGTGCAGGTGCTGAAGGCGATGTTCGGGCGCGCGCGGCCGGAGGACATGATCGTCGTCTCGGACTACGGGTCTTATCCGTCGGGTCACACCGCCAACGCCGCGACCCTCGCCGTCATCGCCGTCGTGCTCTTCCCGCGGGTGTGGGTCGCGGCCGTCGGGGCGGCCTGGGTGTTCCTCATGGCGTTCAGCAGGACTCAGGTGCACGCGCACTGGTTGAGCGACACCGTCGGCGGCACGCTCGTCGGAGCGGGGGCCGCCCTCGTGGTCGCGGCGGCGCTCACGGCGCGGATCGATCGTGAACGGGAGCGTCGTCGCTCGCTAGGCTGACGCCATGAGCGCTCCCGACGATGCGGAACTCGCCCGACTGCAGGCCGAAGCCGAAGCCGCCGAAGCTGCCCTGAAGCTCGCGCAGGCCAAGGCCGCTCTCGCCGCCGCCGAAGCCGCGCGTGCCGCGGCGGGTGGGGA
>JAEYAG010000065.1 GCA_023451265.1 Actinomycetes bacterium
TCGCGGTAGACCGCGTGCACGAGCGGCACGCCGGGCCGGTAGGCGAGGTGCGTGCGCGTCGGCGCATCGAGGAGCACGAGGTCGGCGCGCGCGCCGACGCCGAGGTGCCCGACATCGGTGCGTTGCAGCGCGCGGGCACCGCCGGCCGTCGCAGACCACACCGCCTCGGCGACCGTCATCCCCATCTCCCGCACGGCGAGCGCGATCATCAGCGGCATCGACGTCGTGAAGCTGGTGCCCGGATTGGCGTCGCTCGCGAGCGCGACCGTGACGCCCGCGTCGAGGAGCCGTCGCGCGTCGGGATACGGATGCCGCGTGGAGAACTCGACCCCCGGCAGCAGCGTCGCGACGGTGTCGGACGCCGCGAGGGCCGCGGCATCGGCATCGGTCAGGTACGTGCAGTGGTCGACGGATGCCGCCCCGCGCTCGACCGCGATCCGGACCCCCTCGCCCGCCCCCAGCTGGTTGCCGTGGACGCGGGGGCGCAGGCCCGCGGCGACACCGGCATCGAGGATGCGGCGGGTCTCGTCCGCGGTGAACGCGCCCGTCTCGCAGAAGACATCGATCCACCGGGCATGCGGCCGGACGGTCTCGAGCATGGGGCCGCACACCAGGTCGATGTAAGCGGCGCGGTCCTCGGCGAACTCGGCGGGAACGACATGCGCCCCGAGGAAGGTGACGTCATCGGTGACCTCGCGCGCGAGCCGCGCCAGGCGGGCCTCACCGGCGACAGTGAGGTCGTAGCCGGTCTTGACCTCGAACGTCGTCGTGCCCTGGGCGTGCAGCTCGGCGACGAACCCGGCCAGACGAGCGCGCAACTCGGCATCCGTCGCCGTGCGCGTCGCCGCCACCGTGCGACGAATGCCTCCCGCGGCATACGCCTGACCGCGCATCCGCGCCTCGAACTCGTCGGCGCGGTCGCCGGCGAACACCAGGTGCGTGTGACTGTCGACGAACCCCGGGATCACCGCCCGCCCACCGGCATCCACCACGTCGATATCGCCCTCGGAGCCGTCGCGGGTGCGCGCATCGCTGCGGCCGACCCAGGCGACGCGGCCGTCGACGACGAGGAGCGCGGCGTCGCGGATCAGCCCGGTCGGGTCGTTGGGGTCATCGCCCAGTCCCGGGGCGTTGGTGGTGAGCTCGCCGATGTTCGTGAACAGGATGCCGGGGCTCATGCGCCGGCATCCATCATCGGGATCGTCAGCCCGCGCTCGCGCGCGACCTCGCGCGCCCGCTCGTATCCGGCGTCGACGTGCCGCATGACACCCGTGCCGGGGTCGTTCGTGAGCACCCGCTCGAGCTTCTCGGCCGCGAGCTCCGTGCCGTCGGCGACCGTGACCTGACCGGCGTGGATCGAACGCCCGATGCCGACGCCCCCGCCGTGGTGGATCGAGACCCACGAGGCTCCGGATGCCGTGTTCAGCAGCGCATTCAGCAGCGGCCAGTCGGCGATGGCGTCCGACCCGTCAGCCATCGCCTCGGTCTCGCGGTAGGGGCTCGCGACCGACCCCGCGTCGAGGTGGTCGCGGCCGATGACGATCGGACCGGCGAGCTCACCCGACGCGACCATCTCGTTGAACCGCAGCCCCGCGAGGTGACGCTCCTTGTAGCCGAGCCAGCAGATCCGCGCCGGCAGGCCCTCGAAGTGCACATTCTGGCCCGCCTTCTCGAGCCAGCGGCGGAGGGCCGCGTCCTCGGGGAACAGCTCCGCGACGGCACGGTCGGTCTTCGCAATGTCGTCGGGTTCGCCCGAGAGCGCGACCCAGCGGAACGGGCCGCGGCCCTCCGCGAACAGCGGCCGGATGTAGGCCGGGACGAACCCCGGGAAGGCGAACGCCCGCTCGCAGCCACCGAGCTCGGCTTCGCGGCGGATCGAGTTGCCGTAGTCGAAGACGGCGGCCCCGGCATCCTGGAATCCGACCATCGCCTCGACGTGCCGCGCCATCGACGCGCGCGCCCGCTCCGTGAACGACGCGGGGTCGGCGGATGCCGCGTCGCGCCAGTCGGCGAACGCGACACCGACCGGCAGATACGCCAGCGGGTCGTGGGCGCTCGTCTGGTCGGTGACGACGTCGATGTGCACCTCGCCGGCGGTGTGGCGCCGCAGCAGCTCGGGGAACACCTCGGCCGCGTTGCCCACGACGCCGACCGACAGCGCCTCGCCGGCCTCGCGCGCCGCCGACGCGCGGGCGACGGCGGCGTCGAGGTCGGGGGCCACCTCGTCGAGGTAGCCGTGCTCGACCCGGCGGCGTAGCCGCGACGCGTCGACGTCGACGAGGAGCACCGCTCCCCCGTTCATCGTCACGGCGAGCGGCTGCGCACCGCCCATGCCGCCGGCCCCGGCGGTGAGGGTGAGAGTGCCGGCGAGGTCGTCGCGGCCGAGCGAGCGGGCGACCGCGGCGAACGTTTCGTACGTCCCCTGCAGAATGCCCTGCGTGCCGATGTAGATCCACGAGCCGGCCGTCATCTGGCCGTACATCGTCAGGCCGAGGTGCTCGAGCCGGCGGAACTCCGGCCACGTCGCCCAGTCGCCGACGAGGTTCGAGTTCGCGATCAGCACCCGCGGCGCCCACTCGTGGGTGCGGAACACCCCGACGGGCTTGCCAGACTGCACGAGCAGCGTTTCGTCGGGCTCGAGCTCATCGAGGGTGCGGACGATCGCGTCGTACGCCTCCCACGAACGCGCCGCACGGCCCGTGCCGCCGTAGACGACGAGGCTCTCGGGGTGCTCGGCGACCTCGGGGTCGAGGTTGTTCATCAGCATCCGCTTCGCGGCCTCGGCGCCCCAGCTCTTCGCGGTGCGCGCGGCGCCGCGCGGCGCGCGGATGGGTGAGCGCGCGGACGGCGCGTGGCCAACTCCTTCGATTCGCGTGCTGTCAGTCGAGTTCATGGGGTTTTCCTCCCTTTCAGGCGCGGATCGAAGGAGTTGCCGACGCCGCCGCCACGGCACCGGACAGCACCAGTTCGGTCGCAGCCTCCACATCCGGCGAGACGAACCGATCCGGACCGGGTCCCGCGATGCCGGCGCCGCGCACGAGGTCGCGCACCGCGCCGGTGACCGGCCCGGGCTGCAACGGGGCGCGCAGGTCGAGGGCGCGGCAGCCGGTCACGAGCTCGATCGCGAGCACGCGGGCGAGGCCGTCGATGCCGCGCCGCAGCTTGCGGGCGGCGGCCCACCCCATCGAGACGTGGTCCTCCTGCATCGCCGACGACGGGATCGAGTCGACCGACGCCGGCACCGCGAGGCGCTTCAGTTCCGAGACGATGCCCGCCGCGGCGTACTGCGCGATCATGAGGCCCGAGTCGACCCCGACTTCGTCGGCGAGGAACGGCGGTAGGCCGTTGCTGCGGGTGCGATCGAGCGCCCGGTCGGTGCGGCGCTCGGCGATCGAAGCGACGTCGGCGACGGCGATCGCGAGGAAGTCGAGCACGTACGCGACGGGCGCGCCGTGGAAGTTGCCGTTCGACTCGACGCGGCCGTCGAGCGTCACGACCGGGTTGTCGACGGATGCCGCGAGCTCGCGCTCCGCGATCAGCCGCGCGTGCGCGAGCGTGTCGCGGGCGGCACCGTGCACCTGCGGCGAGCAGCGCAGCGAGTACGCGTCCTGCACCCGCGTGCACACGGCGGGGTCGCGGTGGCTGGTGACGATCGGCGAGCCGGCGAGAAAGGCGCGCAGGTTCGCGGCCGACGCGGCCTGCCCCGACTGCGGGCGCAGCGCCATGAGGTCGGCGGCGAACACCGCGTCGGTGCCGAGCTGGCTCTCGATCGAGATCGCCGCGGTGACGTCGGCGACGGTGAGCAGCTCATCGAGATCGGCGATCGCGAGGGCGAGCATCCCCAGCATCCCGTCGGTGCCGTTGATGAGGGCGAGCCCCTCCTTCTCCTCCAGCACGAGGGGGCGGATGCCGGCGGCATCCAGCGCGTCGGCGGCCGTCGCCGGCTCGCCCGCCGCGGTGCGCACCTCCCCCTCGCCCATCGCCGCGAGTGCGACGTGCGAGAGCGGCGCGAGGTCGCCCGAGCACCCCAGCGACCCGTACTCGCGGACGATCGGCGTGATTCCGGCGTTCAGCATCGCGGCGTAGGTCTCCACGACGATCGGGCGCACGCCGGTGCGCCCCGATGCGAGCGTCTGCAGTCGCAGCAGCATGAGCGCGCGCACGACCTCGCGCTCGACCTCGGCGCCCGTGCCGGCGGCGTGCGACCGGATGAGCGAGGCCTGCAGCTGCCGCCGGCGCTCCGGCGCGATGAACGTCGTCGCGAGCGCCCCGAAGCCGGTGGAGATCCCGTAGTGCGGCTGCGGATCGTCGGCGAGGCGCTCGATGAGGGCACGGGATGCCGCGACGCGCTCGAACGCGGCGGGAGCGACCCGCACGGGCGCGCCGTGGCGGGCGACATCCACGACGCCTGCGACCGTCAGCGGCTCCCCGCCGATGACGACGGGGGCGGGGACCTCGAAGGGGGCGATGCGGGGCATGCTGCGATTCCACTCCGCGCTTGCCGACGCCGCCACCGCGGTGTGCCATCCTGTGTCTGTGATCCCAGACACGTCCGCGGCGCCGCAGGTGCCCGCCGCCGACCAGACGCTGCGGATCCTGTCGTTCCTCGCCCGTCAGCGCGGGCCGATCGCCGCACGGACGATCGCGGAGGCCCTCGGCATCCCGCGCTCGAGCGTCTACCACCTGCTGCGCACGCTCGCCGCGCACGGGTTCGTCGTGCATCTGGGGTCGGAGCACCGGTGGGGCCTCGGCACGGCCGCGTTCGAGCTCGCCGGGGGCTTCGCCCGGCAGCAGCCGCTCGCCCGGCTGGGGCGCCCGCTCGTCGCCGCGCTGGCCGACCGCACCGGCGAGAGCGCGCACCTGGCCGTCATGACCGGACGCGACGTGCTGTACCTCGTCGAGGAGCGCGCGCCGCGACGCCCCGCGCTCGTGACCGACGTCGGCGTGCGCCTGCCCGCCCACCTCACCGCGACCGGGCGTGCGATGCTGGCGCAGCTTCCCCGTGAGCAGGTGCGGGCGCTGTATCCGGATGCCGGGGTCTTCGCCGACCGCACGGGTCGCGGTCCGCGGACTCCCCGCGAACTGCGTGAGCTGCTGCGGACGGTGCGCCAGACGGCCATCGCGACCGAGGACGGCGAGGTGACGCTCGGCTTCCGCTCCGTCGCGGCCGCCGTGCACGAC
>JAEYAG010000220.1 GCA_023451265.1 Actinomycetes bacterium
CCCCCGTCCCCTCGGCGAGACACCCGGCCGGGGCGCGTAGCGCCGTGCGTGCCGATCGCGCCGTCGAGGCGTACCTGCGGCACATCTCGATCGAGCGCGGCCTGTCCGAGCACACCGTCGCCGCCTACCGCCGAGACCTCGCGGCGTACCGCGGCTGGTTGAGCGACCACGGCATCCTGGACACCGCAGAGGTGACGCCCGCGATCGTCGCGCAGTTCGCCGCGGAACGCGCCTCGGCGCAGCCGCCCGCGGCGGCGACATCGCTCGCGCGCCTGCAGTCCTCGGTGCGCGGCCTGCACCGGTTTCTCGTGCGGGAAGGGCTCGCCGACACCGATCCCAGTGAGCGACTGCGTCCGCCGAAGGCCCCGCAGCGGCTGCCGAAGGCGCTGTCGATCACGCAGATCGAGGCGCTGCTGGATGCCGCCGGTCCCGCGCCCGGCGACACCGGCGCGACCGGCGACGACCTCGTCCTCCGCCTGCGCGACCGCGCCCTCCTGGAGTTGCTGTACGCCACCGGGGCACGCGTCTCGGAGGTCATGCAGCTCGACGTCGACGACCTGGCGCACGGCGACGTGCTGCGGGTGCGCGGCAAGGGCGCGAAGGAGCGGATCGTGCCCGTCGGGTCGTACGCCCGCGCCGCCGTGGACGCCTACCTCGCCCGCGCCCGTCCCGAGCTCTCCCGCCGGGGACGGGCGACCCCGCGACTGTTCCTCGGTGCCCGCGGCGCGCCGATGTCGCGGCAGGGGGCGTGGCTGGTGATCCAGGCGGCCGCCGAGCGGGCGGACCTGCAGGCACACGTGTCGCCGCACACGTTCCGCCACTCGTTCGCGACGCATCTGCTGCAGGGCGGCGCCGACGTCCGCGTCGTGCAGGAGCTGCTCGGCCACGCCTCGGTCGCCACGACGCAGATCTACACGCACGTCACGGTCGACGCGCTGCGCGACGTGTACGCCACCTCGCACCCCCGCGCCCGCTGACCGCGGCATTTGTCACGGTCGCAACGCAGACGGCGGACGCGGCCGACGACAGAGGATCGAGCCATGGCTTCTTCGGGCGGCATCCGGTCGCTGTTCACCCGCACCCCCGCCGCACCCGTCCCGGCCGCAACGCTCGCCGCCGACCGTCCGGACTTCGCCTACCTGCCCGATCATGAGGTCTCCCTCGACTCGGCGTGCCAGACCATGCGCCCGCAGCCGGTCATCGACGCCGTGACGGCGTACTACACCGAAGACAACGCGTGCGGCGGCCGGGTCCGCTACGACGCCGGCCGGCGGGTGGACGCGCAGGTCGCCGCGACGCGGACGGCCGTCCTCGAGACGCTCGGACTGTCGCGGCAGCGCTACGCGTGCTCCTTCACCCTCAACACGACCTACGGGCTCAACCTGCTGCTGCATCAGCTGCCCGCGGGCCGCTACCGCCGTGTCGTCACGACGCACACCGAGCACAACTCCGTGTTCCTCGCGACCATGGCGTTCGCGCGGCGCACCGGCATCCCTCGTCTCGTCGCCGAGCGCACCGAGGGTGTCGTGCAGGTCGACGACGACGCCCTCGTCGACGCGCTCGTCGTGGTCAGCGCGATGGACAACGTCCACGGCACCGTCACCGCGAACCTCGCCGACCTCGTCGCGCGGACGCACCGCCGCGGCGGGACGGTGATCGTCGACGCCGCCCAGGCGGCGCCGCACGCCCTCGCGGCCATCCGCGGGACCGCCGCCGACGCGGTCTGCTTCTCGGCGCACAAGATGTACGGTCCGTCGCTCGGCGTCGTGGCCGCCAGCCGCGACCTGCTCGCCGCGCTCGAGCTGACCTTCATCGGCGGCGGTCAGGTCGCCGCCGTCACCGAGCACGACTTCGTACCCGCCGACGAGCCGCACACCCGGCTCGAGCCCGGCCTGCAGGCGTGGGCCGAGATCATCGGCTTCGGCGCCGCGCTGCGCTGGTTCGCCGCGCACCGCGACGCGATCGCGGACCGCGAGGAGCGCCTCGGGGCGCGCCTGTACGACGGGCTGCAGCACATGCCGCACCTGCGGGTCGTCTCACCCGCGGCATCCGCCGTCGTCTCGGCGCTGCCCGAGCGGGTCGACGCGCATCGCCTCGCCGTGTTCCTCGCCAAGGCGCACATCTCGGTGCGCAGCGGCCACTTCTGCGCGCACCACTGGCTGGCGGAGCGCGAGGCGCTGCCGCCGCTCGTCCGCTTCAGCCTCGGCGCCCACAACACCGATGCCGACGTCGACCGTGCGCTCGAGGTCATGGGCCGCATGATGCGGGGGCTGTGACATGGTGTGCATCGTCGCCTTCTTCGTCGTGCTCGTGCTGTCGGCCGTGTCGGCGAAGTACCGCCGGCTGCTCGGTCGCGCGTGGGGATGCTTCGCCCGCCGTGTGACACTCCGCCCGTGCGACACCTCGTTCCGCGACGACGTGAAGAGCTCGCTGCTCGCACCGCTCGCCGTGCGGTCGCCGGCCCTGGTGAAGCCGGCGAGCGTCGCGATCGAGGTCGTCGCGTGGCTCATGGTGCTCTCGCTGATCGTGAGCCTGTACCTCCTCGGCCGCTCCGGCCTGAACCTCTTCGTCTACGGCACGTGCGACAAGCAGGACACCCAGTCGTGCGCGCTCGCCGCCGAGGCGTGCTCCATCGGCAGCGAGACGCCGGGGTTCTGGGAGTCGATCGGCCGCGGCGACGTGCTCGGTGCGTTCGGCAACGAGTTCGGCTCGGTCGGGCAGACCATCGCCGCGATCCCGAGCAGGCTGAAGACGTGGGATGCCGCGGAGTACACCGCCGCTAACGCGACGTACCTCGGCGGCTACCGGGACGGCCTGCCGGTCGCTCTCGAGGTGCTCGACCCGGGCTGCCGGTTCTGCGCCGAGCTGTTCCGCAACATTGAGGAGTCCGGCTTCGCCGACACCCACAACGTGACCTACCTCGCCTACCCGATCTCGTCGGGGTTCGGATCGAAGTTCCCCAACTCGCCCCTCGTCGCGTCCTACCTCGCCGCGACGCAGGCCTTCGAGGCCGAGCGCGCGGGACTGTCCGGCACCACCGGCGACTGGTACATCCTCGAGCAGCTGTTCACGGGCCAGAACGCGGCGGGCACCGGCTGGCAGGAGTGGATGAACGAGGCGGATGCCGACGACGCCCGCGCCCGGCTGCAGGACTGGCTCCGCGACGCCGGCTACACGGACGCGGAGGTCACGGCGATCGACCGGCTCGCGGCATCCGACGCCGTCGCCGAGACCCTCGCGCACACGCGGCGCGTCGTCGAGGACGACATCCAGACCGTCGCGATCCCCACCCTCATCGCCGGCGGCCGGCTGCACGCGGGGCTCGCCGACGCGAACACCCTGCGCGATCTCGGCCGCTGAACCGGCGCCGCACGGGTGCTCCGCCGCGCGTCCGGCCGAGCACGGGGCGGCCGCTGTGCGAGAATCGGTCAGACGCGAAAGAAGGCAGGAGTGTCGGTGACGGACAAGGCGCGGGGGACGAAGAAGGCCTCCTCGGAAGACATCCCGATGGGGCCCACGGGTCGGCCCTATCACGGCTTCCCGACCCCGCCGCCGCTCACGGCCCACGGCCCCGCCCGCATCATCTCGCTCTGCAACCAGAAGGGTGGCGTCGGCAAGACGACGACGACCATCAACCTGGCCGCCTCCCTCGCGCAGTACGGGCGCAAGGTGCTCGCCGTGGACTTCGACCCGCAGGGCGCCCTGTCGGCGGGCCTCGGCATCGCGACGCACGACGTCCCGACGATCTACGACCTGCTGCTGGACACCAAGCGCGACCCGCACGAGGTCATCGTGCACACGTCCGTCGAGGGACTCGACGTCATCCCCGCCAACATCGACCTCTCCGCCGCCGAGGTGCACCTCGTCAACGAGGTCGCGCGCGAGACGATCCTCGCGCGCGTGCTCCGCAAGGTCGCGGGGGAGTACGACGTCATCCTCGTCGACTGCCAGCCGTCGCTCGGCCTGCTGACCGTCAACGCGCTCACCGCGAGCCACGGTGTGCTCATCCCGCTGGAGTGCGAGTTCTTCGCCCTGCGCGGTGTGGCGCTGCTGATCGAGACGATCGACAAGGTGCGCGACCGGCTGAACCCGTCGATCGAGCTCGACGGCGTGCTCGCCACGATGTACGACCCCCGCACGCTCCACTCCCGCGAGGTGCTGGAGCGGGTCGTCGAGGCGTTCGGCGACGACGTGCTCGAGACCGTCATCGGACGGACGGTGAAGTTCCCCGACGCCTCGGTCTCGGGCGTCCCCATCACGACGTTCGCGCCGGAGCACGCCGCGGCCCAGGCCTACCTGCGGCTGGCGCGGGAGCTGGTCGCCCGTGGCGCCGTCGCCTGACGACCCCTCCGAGGGGTTCCGCGTCTCGCTCGGCAACTTCGACGGTCCGTTCGACCTGCTGCTGACCCTGCTCGGCAAGCATGAGCTCGACATCACCGAGATCGCGCTCAGCAAAGTCACCGACGAGTTCATCTCGTACCTGAAGGGCCTGGATGCCGAGGAGGAGCTGGAACAGGCGTCCGAGTTCCTCGTCGTGGCGGCGACCCTCCTCGACATGAAGGTGGCGGGGCTGCTGCCGCAGGGAGAGCTGGTGGATGCCGAGTCGGTCGCCCTCCTCGAGGCGCGCGACCTGCTGTTCGCGCGGCTGCTGCAGTACCGCGCGTTCAAGGAGGTGTCGGCCTGGTTCGAGCGGAGCCTGCGCCGCGAAGACCGCCGGCACGTGCGCTCGGTCCGCCTCGACGAGAAGTACCGCACGGCCGTGCCCGAGCTCGTCTGGACGCTGTCGAAGGAGGACTTCGCGGCGCTCGCAATGCTCGCCTTCGCTCCCAAGGAGATCCCGCATGTCGGGCTGGACCATCTGCACGCGCCGCTCGTGTCGATCCGCGAGCAGGCGGCCGTCGTCGTGACGCTGCTGCGCGACGCGGGCACGCTGAACTTCCGCGAGCTCGTCGCCGGCGTCGCGCAGACCGGCGTCGTCGTGGCCCGGTTCCTCGCCGTGCTGGAGCTTTACCGCCACGCCGCCCTCTCGTTCGAGCAGCTCGAGCCGCTCGGCGAGCTGACCCTGCGCTGGACCGCCGAGCGCTGGTCCGAAGAGAACCTCGCCACCCTGGGAGCCGACTATGACCGCTGACGTCACCGACATCGCCGACGACACCCCGCCGCGCTCGCAGGAGCCCGTCGACATCGCCCGGCGGCTGGAGGCGATCCTGCTGGTCGTCGACGAGCCGCAGAGCCTCGTGGCGCTCGCCGCCGCCGTCGGGTCGCCCGTCCCCGCGGTCCGTCAGGCCGTCGAGGCGCTCGTCGCCGACTACGACGGCGAGGCCGGCGGTCCGCGCCGCGGGTTCGAGCTGCGCGAGGTGGGCGGCGGCTGGCGGCTCTACGTGCGCGAGGAGCACGACGACCTCGTGAGCGAGTTCGTGAACGCGCAGGCGCCGTCGCGGCTGTCGCAGGCGGCGCTGGAGACCCTCGCGGTCATCGCCTACAAGCAGCCCGTCACCCGCAGCCAGGTCGCCTCCATCCGGGCCGTCAACGTCGACTCGGTCGTGCGCACGCTCGTCGCCCGCGGCCTCATCACGGAGCTGTTCACCGATCCCGAGACCGGCGCCATCAACTACGGCACGACCGACGCGCTGTTGGTGAACCTCGGCATCAACTCGCTCGACGAGCTGCCGCACATCTCGCCGCTGCTCGACGACGGGTCCGACGGCTTCGACGCGGAGACCCTCCGATGAGCGCGCAGAATCCGGCGGATGCCGAGGGCGTCCGGCTGCAGAAGGTGCTCGCGAACGCCGGGGTGGCCTCGCGCCGCGTCTGCGAGCAGTACATCGTCGAGGGGCGCGTGCGCGTGAACGGGCAGGTCGTCACCGAGCTCGGCACGCGCATCGACCCGGCATCCGACCTCGTCGACGTCGACGGCACCGCGATCCAGCTCGACGCCACCAAGCGCTACATCATGCTGAACAAGCCGACGGGCGTCGTGTCGTCGATGAAGGACGAGCAGGGCCGCCCCGACCTGCGGCGCTATACGCGGGAGTGGCCGGAGCGCCTGTACAACGTGGGACGGCTGGATGCCGAGACCAGCGGTCTGCTCGTGCTCACGAACGACGGCGACCTCGCGCACGTGCTCGCCCACCCGTCGTTCGGCGTGACCAAGGTGTACATCGCGAAGGTCGACGGGCGCGTGACGGCGCAGACGATCGCGCGACTGACGAAGGGCGTCGAGCTGGAGGACGGGCCGATCGCCGCCGACAAGGCGCGACTGCTCGGCACCGAGGGCGGGACGAGTCTCGTCGAGCTGACGCTCCACTCCGGCCGCAACCGCATCGTGCGCCGCATGATGGCCGAGGTCGGTCACCCCGTCGTCGACCTCGTGCGACGCCAGTTCGGCCCGCTGCACCTGGGAACCCTCCCGGCGGGCCGCGCACGCGAGTTGACTACAGTGGAACGCGGCGCGCTGCTGACGATCGCGCGCCGCAGCACCCCCGACCCCGAGCATGACTGAGTGACGCCCGTGACCGATACCACCGCCGCCGAGCCGCATCCGCGCGCCGCGCGCACGTCGGGGACGGTGCGCATCGTCGGGGCCGGCCTGCTCGGCTCCAGCATCGGCCACGCCCTGCGCGGACTCGGCGTCGACGTCGTGCTCGCCGACGCGTCTCCCGCGCAGCTGCGCCTCGCGATCGACTACGGCGCCGGCCGCGCCGCCACCGGCGACGACCGGCCGGGGCTCATCGTCGTCGCCACCCCGCCCGACGTCGTCGCCGACGTCGTGGAGCGCGAGCTGGCCTCGTACCCCGGCGCCGTCGTCACCGACGTCGCGAGCGTGAAGCTCGAGCCGCTACACGAGCTGCAGGCCCGCGGGGTCGACCTCACCCACTACATCGGTTCGCATCCGCTGGCCGGTCGGGAGCGCGGCGGGGCCATCTCGGCCCGCGCGGACATCTTCGTCGGCCGCCCGTGGGTGGTCTGCCGCGACGGGGACACCCCGGCATCCGACCTCGCCCTCGTCGAAGGACTCGCCCTCGACCTCGGCGCGACGCCCATCGAGATGACCCCCGAGGAGCACGACCGCGCCGTCGCGCTCGTCTCGCACGTGCCGCAGCTGGTCGCCTCGCTCCTGGCCGGCCGGTTCGTCGACGCGCCCGACGGGTCGCTGCGCCTGGCGGGTCAGGGGGTGCGCGACACGACGCGCATCGCCGCCTCCGCCCCGGAGCTGTGGGTGCAGATCCTCGGCGCGAACGCCGCGCCGGTCGTCGACGTGCTCGACGCGCTCGCGGACGACCTGCGCGCCGTCGCCGACGCCCTCCGCGCGCCCGAGCGGCCCGGCGCCCGTCGCGCCGTCGCCGACACGATCCGCCGCGGCAACGACGGTGTGGAGCGGCTGCCCGGCAAGCACGGGCAGAACCGCCGCTTCGAGAGCCTCGTGGTCATGGTCGACGACACGCCCGGTCAGCTCGGCCGCCTGTTCGGCGAGCTGGGCGAGCTCGGCGTCAACGTCGAGGACCTGCGGCTCGAGCACTCCCCGGGTGCCCAGTTCGGCCTCGCCGAGATCAGCGTCACCCCGAGCGTGCTCCGTCACGCCGAAGAAGGCCTCGCCGAGCGCGGCTGGAAGATCGCGAGCATCCCCTCATGACCCGTTCATCCGACACCGCCGCTCCCGTCACCATCGCGATCGACGGCCCCGCCGGCTCGGGCAAGTCGAGCGTCTCGAAGCAGGTCGCGCGCGAGCTCGGCTACGGCTATCTGGACACCGGCGCCGCTTACCGCGCCCTTGCGTGGCACGCGCTGGCGCAGGATGCCGACACCGCCGACCCCGACGCCGTCCTCGCCGCTGCGGCGGAGTTCCCCTACGCCATCTCGCTCGACCCCGACGCCTACTGGGTGCGGGTGGGCGAGACGGACGTGACCGACGCCATCCGTGAGCCGCGCGTCTCCGACGCGGTCAGCGGCGTCGCGCGCGTGCCCGCCGTACGCGCGCGGGTGAACGAGCTGTTCCGGGCGCTCGTGGCCGAGTCGGGACGCGCCGGTGTCGTCGTGGAGGGCCGCGACATCACGACCGTCGTCGCCCCCGACGCGCCGGTGCGGATCCTCCTCACCGCCGCTCCCGAGGTGCGCGCGGCCCGCCGCAGCGCCGAGCTCACGTCGCACGACGCCGCCGCGGTCGCCGAGGCGCTGCACCGGCGGGATGCCGCGGACAGCACCGTCGTCGACTTCCTCACCGCCGCGGACGGCGTGACGGTGGTCGACTCGACCCATCTCGATTTCGCACAGACCGTGGCCGCCGTCCTCGACGTCGTCGCCGCGGGGAACACCCACTGACGGGAGCGCAGATGAGCGCCAACATGCACGACGACGCCGAGTACGAAGGCGGTCCCGACCAGCTCGAGGAGAAGCTCGCGAACCTCGACGAGGAGCTGGCAGACCAGCGCGCCGCGGCGCTGCGCGCGTCGCTGTCGGACTACGAGCTCGACGAGGACGACGACGAGCTGCTCGCCGGGTTCACCGCCGGCGGCGAGGTCGTGCAGACCCTGCCGGCGCTGCCGGTCGTCGCGATCGTGGGGCGGCCGAACGTCGGCAAGTCCCAGCTCGTCAACCGCATCCTGGGCCGCCGCGAAGCGGTCGTGGAGGACACCCCCGGCGTCACGCGCGACCGCGTGACGTACAAGGCGGAGTGGATGGACCGCCGGTTCTCCCTCGTCGACACCGGCGGCTGGGAACCCGACGCGCGCGGCATCGACCGCTCCGTCGCGGCGCAGGCCGAGGTGGCCATCGAACTGTGCGACGTCGTGCTGTTCGTCGTCGACGCGATGGTGGGCGCGACGGCGACCGACGAGGCCGTCGTGAAGCTCCTGCGCAAGACCGACAAGCCGGTCTTCCTCGTCGCCAACAAGATCGACGACGCCCGTCAGGAGCCGGAGGCCGCGGCGCTGTGGAACCTCGGACTCGGTGAGCCGCACCCCGTCTCGGCCATCCACGGCCGCGGGGTCGCGGACCTGCTCGACGAGATCATGAAGGTGCTGCCCGAGGTCTCCGCGGTGGCCAAGGCCGAGCTCGGCGGTCCGCGCCGCGTCGCGATCCTCGGTCGCCCGAACGTCGGCAAGTCGTCGCTGCTGAACAAGGCTGCCGGCGAGGAGCGGGTCGTCGTCAACGAGCTCGCCGGGACGACCCGCGATCCGGTCGACGAGATCGTGGAGCTCGGCGGCAAGCTGTGGCGGTTCGTCGACACCGCCGGCATCCGTCGCCGCGTGCATCTGCAGCAGGGCGCCGACTTCTATGCGTCGCTGCGGACGTCGGCGGCGCTCGAGAAGGCCGAGGTCGCGGTCGTCGTGCTCGACGTGTCGGAGTCGATCAGCGTGCAGGACCTCAACATCATCGACCTCGTTCTCGAGTCGGGCCGCGCGCTCGTGCTGGCGTTCAACAAATGGGACCGCCTGAACGACGACGACATGGAGAACGCCGACCGGCGCCGCTACCTCGAGCGCGAGATCGAGCAGGACCTCGCGCACGTGACGTGGGCGCCGCGCGTCAACATCTCCGCGCGCACCGGGCGTCACCTCGACAAGCTCGTGCCGGCGCTCGAGACGGCGCTGGAGTCGTGGGATCAGCGGATCTCCACCGGCAAGTTCAACGCGTTCCTCGCGGAACTCGTCGCCGAGCACCCGCACCCGTTGCGCGGCGGCAAGCAGCCCCGCATCCTCTTCGGCACGCAGGCCTCGACCCGCCCGCCGACGTTCGTGCTGTTCACGACCGGGTTCCTCGACCCCGGCTACCGCCGGTTCATCCAGCGGCGCCTGCGCGAGATCTTCGGCTTCGAGGGCACCCCGATCGTCACCAACATGCGCGTGCGCGAGCGTCGCCAGCGCTGACCCCGCCCGGTTGCGTCGTTTCGTCTCGCTGCGCTCGCTCAACGACCCGTTTCGCCTCCCCGGTCGTTGAGCGAGGGAGCGCCAGCGACCGAGACGAAACGCCGCGACCCGCCCCGCTCAGCGCACGACGAGACTCGCGAACCGCTCGACGGGGAGGTCGTCGAGCCGGAGCGGTGCCGCCTCGGCGGCGTCGATGCGGGGGAGCGGATGCCGGGTGCCGGTCTCGCGGAACCGCTGCACCGCCCAGCAGTCCACGCCGGCATCGGCGAGACGGCAGCCGAGCTCGCGCAGCCCGTCGTCGTCGATCGCGGCGGGGTGCACGGTCGTGCGCACCTCGACGTCGAGCGGCCGGTCGCTGCCGTCGCGCAGCAGCCGGTTCGCCAGGACGATCTCCAGCGACCGCCAGGCGGCGTCGCCGCTGGGGGCGCGCCCCGTGACCTGCGCGTAGTCCGACGGCGCCGCCTTGATGTCCAGCCCGACCCAGTCCACGTACGGCAGCGCCTGCGCGAGGAGCCCCGGGTAGGCACCGCCGGTGTGCAGGCCCACGAGGAACCCGAGCGAGCGCACCATCCGCATCGCCGGGATCAGGGCCCGCTGCATCGTCGGCTCCCCGCCGGAGAAGACGACCGCGTCGAGCAGGCCGATGCGGTCGCAGAGGAGGTCCGTGACATCGCTCCAGGTGACCTCGCCCTCCGCCCTCGGGTCGATGAGGGCGGGGTTGTGGCAGTAGAAGCAGTTCCACGGGCACCCCTGCAGGAAGACCGTCGCGGTCATCATGTCGGGCCAGTCGACCGTCGAGAACGGCGCGATGCCGGCGATGTTCAGCTCACAGGCTGCAGCGGTGCGGACCATGACTCCTCCTGCGCGGTGGGGGCGACGAAGTATCTCCGCTCCTGAGCTTCGCCCTTCTTGCCGATGTTGAAGCCGGCTATGGGCCGGAAGTAACCCATCACCCGCGTCCACACCTCGCACGCGGCGGCGCACGTGGGGCAGGTCTCGTGATGGCCGGAGACGTAGCCGTGTTGCGGGCAGATCGAGAACGTCGGCGTGATCGTCAGGTAGGGCAGCCGGAAGCGTTCCAGAGATCGGCGCACGAGTTCGCGGCAGGCGGATGCCGACTCCATCGCCTCGCCGAGATACAGGTGCTGCACGGTGCCTCCGGTGTATTTCTGCTGCAGCGGCTCCTGCATCGCCATGGCCAGGAACGGGTCGCTCGTGTAGCCCACGGGCAACTGGGAGGAGTTGGTGTAATACGGGTTCGCCGTTGTTCCAGCGTGGCGGATGCCGCCGGGGGCGGTCATGCCCGAGGCGAACCGGGCGATGTCCTCTTTCGCGAAGCGGTAGGTGGCGCCTTCGGCGGGGCTCGCCTCCAGGTTGTACATGTGGCCGGTCTGCTGCTGGAACTGCGTGATCCGGGTGCGCACGTGATCGAGCAGGCGCATCGCGAGGGTGGCCCCGGCATCCGTCGTGATGTCGTCGGCGTCGCGGGTGAGATTGCGGACGTACTCGTTGAGACCGTTGACGCCGATCGTCGAGAAGTGGTTGTCGAGGGTGCCGAGGTAGCGCAGCGTGTAGGGGAAGAGGCCGCCGGCGAGGTGGCGCGAGATGACGGCGCGCTTGGCTTCGAGGCTGTCGCGCGAGATCTCGAGCAGCTCGTCCAGGCGGGCGAGGGCGGCGCTTTCGTCCCCGGAGTGCAGGAAGCCGAGGCGCGCGCAGTTGATCGTGACGACGCCGATGGAGCCGGTCTGCTCCGCCGAGCCGAACAGGCCGTTGCCGCGTTTGAGGAGCTCGGTGAGGTCGAGCTGCAGGCGGCAGCACATCGACCGGATCATGTGCGGGTCGAGGTCGGAGTTGAGGAAGTTCTGGAAGTACGGCAGGCCGTACTTGGCGGTCATCGCGAACAGGGCGTCGACGTTCTCGCCGTCCCAGTCGAAGTCCTTCGTGATGTTGTAGGTCGGGATGGGAAAGGTGAAGGCGCGGCCGTCGGCGTCGCCGGCCGTCAGGACGTCGATGAAGGCGCGGTTGATCATCGCCATCTCCGGCGCGAGGTCGCCGTAGGTGAACGGCTGCACCTCGTAGCCGACGAGGGGATGCTGGTCGCGCAGGTCGTCGGGGCAGACCCAGTCGAACGTGAGGTTGGTGAAGGGCGTCTGCGTCCCCCAGCGGGAGGGGACGTTGAGGTTGTAGACGAACTCCTGCATCGCCTGGTGGACCTGGGCGTCGGTGAGGCCGTCGAGGCGGACGTAGGGGGCGAGGTAGGTGTCGAAGGAACTGAAGGCCTGCGCGCCGGCCCACTCGTTCTGGAGGGTGCCGAGGAAGTTGACCAGCTGGCCGAGGGCGCTGGAGAGGTGTTTCGGGGGAGTGCTGGAGATCTTGCCGGTGACGCCGTTGAACCCCTGCTCGAGCACCATCCGCAGCGACCAGCCGGCGCAGTAGCCGGCGAAGACGTCGAGGTCGTGGATGTGGAGGTCGCCGTCGCGGTGCGCCGTTCCCGCCTCGGCGGCGTACACCTCGTCGAGCCAGTAGTTCGCGATGAGCTTGCCGGCGGAGTTGAGGATCATGCCGCCGAGCGAGTACCCCTGGTTCGCATTCGCGTTGATGCGCCAGTCGGCGCGCGCGAGGTACTCGTCGATCGTGCTCTTGACGGCGACGGCGCGCGCGGGGGAGTCGGGGGTGGTCATAGCGGGGATCCTCTCTTCAGGCTGTCGGGGCGGTGCGACCACAATATGTAGTGGCAATGCACGCTGTCGCGTCTATATGTGGCGTGTCGCGATTGTGTCCTGACCACATGGACCGTGAATAATCTGGGAGGCTCCGGTGCGGGGTGTGCGGGTCACGAGGGGCGCGGGGCAGGCCCGTCTCTGCGCGTCGATGACGGCGATGGTCGCCGGGAGGTACCGGGCGCGGCGCGGTGTGACAGGCTGAACGGGTGACGATCGTGCCGCCCGCCCCCGGTGAGCCGCGCCGCCCGTCTGGGCCGCGCGACCCCGGTGATGCGTGGGTCGTGACCGAGGACGGCGCGAAGTACTGGGGCCGATTCGGCGCGGCAGGGCTGCTCGCGGTCGACCCTCGCCGTGGGGTGCTGCTGCAGCATCGCGTCTCGTGGAGCCACTTCGGCGACACGTGGGGGCTGCCCGGCGGAGCGCGGCACGAGGGAGAGTCGGCGTGCGACGCCGCGCTGCGGGAGTCGGCCGAAGAGGCCGGGGTCCCGGCATCCGCCGTGCGTCCGCGCCTTCTCAGCGTGTACGACATCGGGGTGTGGAGCTACTCGACGCTGGTCGCCGACGTCGTGGCGCCGTTCGAGCCGGTGATCAGCGACCCGGAGAGCCGTGAGCTCGCGTGGGTGCCGGTCGACGAGGTGGACGAGTATCCGCTGCATCCCGGGTTCGCGGCGGCGTGGCCGCAGCTGCGGGCGCTGCTTGCGGTGCACCCGGCCGTCGTGGTCGACGCGGCGAACGTCGTGGGATCGGTGCCCGACGGATGGTGGAAGGACCGCGCCGGCGCGACGGCGCGGCTGCTCCAGGGTCTTCGTGCGCGAGCGCGCGAGGGGACGGATGCCGCGGAGCTCGCGCTGCCGGCGGACACGTGGTTCCCGACGTTCACGGTGGTCGTCGAGGGTCAGGCGCGCGAGGTGGGCGCGGACCCGGGTTCGGGTGCGGACGCCGGCGCAGGCGCGGGGGTCGAGGTCGTGCGGGCGCCGGGGTCGGGGGACGACGCGATCGTCGCGGAGACAGCGCGCCTGGTCGATGCCGGGCGCACCGTGACCGTCGTGACGAGCGACCGCGAGCTGGCGGCGCGGGTCACCGCCCTGGGCGCGACGGTGCGCGGCGCAGGCTGGCTGCGCGACCTGCGCTGAGGCTCGCGCCCGGCATCCGCTCGCTGCCCCCGGCATCCGCCGACCGCTTCCGAGGTCAGCCCGTCAGTCGCCGTCCCAGCGCGCGGGGTCGTCGCGGCCGCGCAGGCGGTCGATGTCGCGGCGCTCTCGCTTGGTG
>JAEYAG010000028.1 GCA_023451265.1 Actinomycetes bacterium
GTCCCGCGCCGATCGCCGCGCCTGCGCGCGCTCGGCCTCCGTCGCCTCAGGCGCCGCCGCCACGCCCTGAACATCGCGCCAGCCGGCCCCGGCCGCGGGGCTGGACCGCCCGAGCCAGGTCGTGACGATGCCTCCCTGCTCGCCGACGGCGGCGGCCTCGTCGACGAGCGCCATCGCCCGCGGGTAGGCGCGTCGCAGCGCCGGAACGAGGCGCCCGCTGTCGCCGGTGGTGGCGCCGTACATCGCACCCAGGAGCGCGATCTTCGCCTCCTGCCGCGTCGAGACGACACCGCTGTCGACGATCCCCTCGTACAGGTCGCGGCCGCGGGCCGCCTGCGCGAGCGCGGTGTCGCCGGACATGGCGGCGAGCACCCGCGGCTCGAGCTGGGCGACGTCGGCGACGACCAGCATCCATCCGTCGTCGGCGCGCACGGCCGGGCGCAACTGCCGCGGCAGCTGCAACGCTCCCCCGCCAGAGGACGCCCAGCGTCCGGTGACGACGCCGCCGGGCACGTAGACCGGGCGGAACCGACCGTCGGGTGCCCATTCGTCGATCCATGCCCAGCCGTTGGCGCTCAGCAGCCGGGTCAGCTTCTTGTATGCCAGCAGCGGCGCGATGGCGGGGTGGTCGTACTCAGCCAGTTCCCATCGGCTGGTGGAGCGGGCGAGCACGCCCACCCGGTGCAGGCTGCGCAGCAGCTTCGGCTGCGAGTCCAGGCTCGCGGCGGGGTCTCCGAGCGCGGTGCGGACGATGCCGGCGAGCTCCTGCACGCGCGCCGGCGCCGTGCCGGGCGCCGGCCGCGGGCCGAGAGCCTCCTCGAGCAGCGCCTCATGGACCCCGCGGTTCCACGGCAGCCCTGCCGCGTGCAACTCCACCGCGAGCAGCGCACCGGCCGACTCCGCGGCCAGCAGCAGTCGGAGACGGCTGCCTTCGGCAGCGGTGGCGACGGCGCGCTGCTGCCGGGTGAACTCGGCCAGGACCGCGTCGACGTCGTCGGGCACCCCGGCCGGTGCGGCCTCGAGGTCGAACAGGGCGGGGGCGGATGCCGGGGCGGGGTCGGCGACCGCGGCATCCCAGGGCGCGGCGTCGCGCAGGGCGGTGGCGTCCGGGCCGGCGACGAGCTCGCTGCGGCGGAGGATGGCGTGGCTGAGCCGCAGGTCACGGCATCGGGCGACCACGTGACCGGCCGCGAGGATCGCCGGGTACCAGCGGGTCGTGTCACTCCACACCCAGCGGGCGCTCGCCCCGGCATCCGCGACGATCCGTGGCACGTCGTCGATCGTGCAGTGCTCGCGGTCGACGACCGCGGCATCCTCCGTCAGGGTGAGGACGACCGCGCCTCCGGGACGGGTGGGGTCGTGGGCCAGCAGCCGCCAGCGCGGCGAACCCGAAGGCGCCGCGCCGGATGTGGTCACAGCCCGGATTCGTCGGTGCGCACCAGGATGCAGCCGCACTCCGGGCACATCACGACGTCGTCCTCCGCCGCCTGACGGAGCGCCCCCAGGTCGGTGCCGGAGAGGACCATGTGGCACCCCTCGCACGTGCGGCGGCGCAGCAGTCCTGCGCCGACGCCGCGCGCTGCGACCCGCTCGTACAGCCCCAGCAGATCGGCGGGCACACGGCCGGCGACGGCGGCGCGGTCGCGCGTCGCGGCCTCCCACGTCGCGGTGGCGGCGGCCACGGCCTCCTTGCCCTCCGCGCTCAGGCGGGCGCCCTCGGCGTTGGTGGCGGCGATGAGTGCCTCCTGCGCGGCGACGGCGGCGTCGGCGTCCTCCAGGCGCTCCATGATCTGCAGTTCCGCGTCTTCCAGATCGCTCTTCCGCTTGGCGAGCGAGGCGAGCTCGTGCTCCAGCCCCTGCGCCTCCTTGACGTTCGACGTCGCGGCGAGACGCTCGGTGTCGCGGGCGGCGCGGGCATCGACCAGAGCGACATCGGACTCGAGGCGCGCCAGTTCCGCGCGGGCATCGTCACGCACTCCCAGGAGTGTCGTCAGCTCGGCAGACTGCGCCTGCCGCTCCGCGATCAGCTCCTGCACGCGCGCGGTCTGCTCGGGATTGCGTCGTGCGCTGTCGGCATGGCGGATGGTGGCGTCGAGGCTCGCGAGTTCGAGCAGGAGCAGCTGATCGGCGGGTCGGGACTTCACGCTCCCAACCTACCGCGGTGCGGCGCCGACCACTCCCGGCGGGCTCGCGGTGCCGCTACCATGTGGTGCCTGACGCCGGGCGTCGCGCTCCGGTGGACCGCGAAGGAGCTGTCATGAGCGTCATGCGAACGAAGTCCGTCGAAAAGTCGATCGCCGACACCGAGGAGCCGGAGTTCCGGCTGCGCAAGTCGTTGTCGGCGCTGGATCTCACCGTCTTCGGCGTGGGCGTCGTCATCGGCGCCGGCATCTTCACGGTCACGGGACGCGCCGCGCACGACGTGGCCGGCCCGGCCGTCGTGATGAGCTTCGTCGTGGCCGCCATCGCGTGCGGGCTGGCCGCGATGTGCTACGCCGAGTTCGCCTCCACGGTGCCAGTGTCGGGATCGGCCTACACCTTCTCATACGCGTCGCTGGGCGAGCTGTTCGCCTGGATCATCGGGTGGGATCTCATCCTGGAGATGTTCCTCGGCGCGAGCGTGGTCGCGCAGGGGTGGAGTGCGTACCTCGGCGTGCTGCTGGAGCAGCTCGGCATGCCGATCCCCGCCGCGATCGGCTACGGCGGCACGGTCGATCTCATGGCGATCCTGCTCGTGGTCGTCCTCGGCGGCCTCATGACCCTCGGCATCCGCGAGTCGATGCGCGTGAACCTCGTGCTCGTCGGCGTGAAGCTCTTCATCGTGCTGTTCGTCATCGTCGCCGGCATCCTCTTCATCAACCCCGCCAACTACTCGCCGTTCGTTCCGGATGCCGCGCCGCGCGAGGCTGCGACCGGGCTCACGCAGCCGCTGCTGCAGTTCCTGTCGGGCTCAGCGCCGATGGCGTTCGGCGTCGGCGGCATCTTCGCGGGGGCGGCGCTGGTGTTCTTCGCCTACATCGGGTTCGACGTCGTGGCCACGACCGCGGAGGAGACGAAGAACCCGCAGCGGGATCTGCCCATCGGCATCATCGCCTCGCTCATCATCTGTACCGTCCTCTACTGCGCGGTGGCGTTCGTCGTCACGGGAATGGTCCGCTACGACGAACTCGACCCGGCGGCGGCGCTCGCGAACGCCTTCGCCTATCACGGGCAGGCGTGGATGGCGACGGTCATCTCCGCCGGCGCCGTGGCGGGGCTGACGACCGTCGTCCTGACGCTGATGATCGGGGCGACGCGCATCATCTTCGCCATGTCGCGCGACGCCCTGCTGCCGCACCGACTGGCGAAGGTGCACCCGACGCGGCGGACGCCGTGGGTCATCTCCATCGTCGTCACCGTCATCGTCGCCGTGGTCGCCGGGCTCACGCCGATCGGCGTGCTGGAGGAGATGGTCAACATCGGCACGCTCTCGGCATTCGTGCTCGTGTCGGTAGGGGTTGTCGTGCTGCGGCGCTCGCGCCCCGACCTCAAGCGCGGCTTCCGCGTGCCGTGGAGCCCGGTGCTGCCGATCCTCTCGGCCCTCATCTGCGTGTACCTCATGCTGAACCTGACGGTGGAGACGTGGCTGCGGTTCCTCGTGTGGCTGGTCGTCGGCTTCGTGATCTACTTCGCCTACTCCCGGCGTCACTCCCGGCTGGGGAAGGATGCCGGGGAGTACGACAATCCGGCGACGCCGCGCGTCGTGGGGCGCGGCGACTGATCGGGCGATGCAGTGGGCCCAGAGAGACTCGAACTCCCGACCCCCTCGGTGTAAACGAGGTGCTCTAACCAACTGAGCTATAGGCCCGCGGCGACGAGTCTAGGCGACGGCGGCCCTCACCGGCCGCACTTCATCGCCCACCCGGATCACTCCCCCGCCCGCGACGGGCAGCAGCAGTCGGCCGAGCGTCGGCTCGGACTGCCCGAGGCCGCGCGTCAGCGTCGTGAGCACGGGAAGGTCGCGGCGGCCGGTGTCCGGATCGGCGTGCGTCGCGAGACACCGGACGATGGGTCCCTCCGCGACGAGATCGACGTCGCCGATGCGCACCGCCGACCAGTCGAGCTCCTCCCACGGGTCGAGACCGGCCACGACGATGTTGGAGCGGAAACGGCGATGGTCCACCGCGCCGCCGAGCGCTCCCGCCAGCGCGTCGACACTGCCCTGCCCGTGAAGCGAGACGTATCCGCGCGGACGGTCCTGGAACCGGGATGACATGCCGTCGCCGACGAGGACGAGCGGCAGTCGGCCCGGCCGTTGCAGGCGTGCTCCCTCGGGCGAGTCCGCGACGAACGCGGTCACGGCAGCCGTCAGGCGGCGACGCCCCTCGGCATCCAGCCCCGCTTCGACCAGCATCCGGTCGCCGTAGTCGATGCGCACCCGCAGTCCCGCATCGTCGAAGTGCAGGCGGAGCGCCGCCAGCGCGGGGAAATCCTGCAGCGCGAGGCCCTTCGCCTTCGGCCAGTAGTCCAGGCCGTCGCGCTCCTCCGGCGTCGCTGCATCCGCGAACCGGAACGCGAGCACGCGGTCCCCCGCGATCCGGCCGTCGTCCTGCACGCGCAGGGTGTCGGATGCCGCGGGGGTGAACCCCTTCACCGGGTAGCGGAACAGGGCGGCGACGTGCGGCACGGCACCATCCTGGCATCCCGCTCGGGGCGGGGCCGACGCGACCGTCATCGCGACGGATGTGACTAGGCTGATCGATGGTGCGTTGTCGCTGCTGAACAAAAGCCGACCGCATCCGAAGCCCCGTCCTGGCACGATCTGCCAGATGAAGAAAGGTCTCCCGTGACTGTCAACGATCAGGATCCGTACTCGCAGGGCCCGCAGGACAGCGATCCCGAAGAGACCAGTGAGTGGGCGGAGTCGCTGCAGCAACTGGTCGACGCCAAGGGCGCCGGCCGCGGCCGCGAGATCATGCTGAGCCTGCTGAACAAGTCGCACGAGCTGCAGCTGAACGTGCCGCAGGTGCCCGTCACCGACTACATCAACACCATCGCGCCGGAGAACGAGCCGGAGTTCCCCGGCGACGAGGAACTCGAGCGTCGCTACCGCCGCTGGATCCGCTGGAACGCCGCGCTCACCGTGCATCGCGCCCAGCGCCCCGGCATCGGCGTCGGCGGCCACATCTCCACCTACGCGTCGTCGGCCTCCCTCTACGAAGTCGGCTTCAACCACTTCTTCCGAGGCCTGGATGACCCGGGCGGCGGCGACCAGATCTTCATCCAGGGTCACGCCTCCCCCGGCATCTACGCCCGCTCGTTCCTCGAGGGCCGGCTGTCCGAGGACCAGCTCGACGGCTTCCGCCAGGAGAAGTCGAAGGGCGACCTCGGCATCCCCTCGTATCCGCACCCCCGCCTGATGCCGGAGTACTGGCAGTTCCCGACCGTGTCGATGGGTCTCGGACCCATCAACGCGATCTACCAGGCCATGACCAACAAGTACCTCACCAACCGTGGGATCAAGGACCTCTCGAACTCGCGGGTGTGGGCGTTCCTCGGCGACGGCGAGATGGACGAGGTCGAATCGCGCGGTCAGCTGCAGGTCGCCGCCAACGAGGGCCTCGACAACCTGACCTTCGTCGTGAACTGCAACCTGCAGCGTCTTGACGGTCCGGTGCGCGGCAACGGCAAGATCATCCAGGAGCTCGAGGCGTTCTTCCGCGGTGCGGGCTGGAACGTCATCAAGGTCGTGTGGGGCCGCGGCTGGGACGACCTGCTCAAGGTCGACGTGGACGGCGCGCTCGTGAAGCTCATGAACACGACGCCCGACGGCGACTTCCAGACCTACCGCGCCGAAGACGGCAAGTTCATCCGCGACCACTTCTTCGGTCGCGACGAGCGGACCGCCGCGATGGTCAAGGACCTCTCCGACGACTACATCTGGGGAGGCCTGCGCCGAGGCGGCCTGGACTACCAGAAGCTCTACGCCGCCTACAAGGCAGCCACCGATCACAAGGGTCAGCCCACCGTCATCCTCGCCAAGACGATCAAGGGCTACGGGCTCGGTCACCACTTCGAGGGCCGCAACGCGACCCACCAGATGAAGAAGATGACCCTCGACGACCTCAAGCACTTCCGTGACTCGATGCGCATCCCGATCACCGACGCGCAGCTCGAGGAGAACCCGTACCTCCCGCCGTACTACAACCCCGGACTCGAGGACGAGACGATCCAGTACATGGTCGAGCGACGCCGCGCGCTCGGCGGGTTCCTACCCGAGCGCCGCACCCACCACGTGCCGATCACCCTCCCCGACGACAACGCGTACGCGCTGCCGAAGAAGGGGTCGGGCACGCAGGAGGTCGCCACCACGATGGCGTTCGTGCGCCTGCTGAAGGACCTGCTGCGCTCGAAGGACTTCGGACACCGGATCGTCCCGATCATCCCCGACGAGGCGCGCACCTTCGGCCTCGACGCGTTCTTCCCGACCGCGAAGATCTACAACCCGAACGGCCAGAACTACACGTCCGTCGACCGCGAGCTGCTCCTGGCCTACAAGGAGAGCCCGCAGGGCCAGATCATGCACGTCGGCATCAACGAGGCCGGTGCCGTCGCCGCCTTCACCGGCACCGGCACGTCGTACTCGACGCACGGCGAGCCGCTGATCCCGGTGTACATCTTCTACTCGATGTTCGGCTTCCAGCGCACCGGCGACGCCCAGTGGGCGGCGGGCGACCAGATGGCGCGCGGCTTCATCATGGGCGCGACCGCCGGCCGGACGACGCTGACCGGCGAGGGCCTGCAGCACGCCGACGGCCACTCGCACCTGCTCGCGTCGACCAACCCGGCGACCGTCTCGTACGACCCCGCCTACGGGTACGAGATCGCGCACATCGTGCGCTCGGGCCTGGAGCGGATGTACGGCGGCAACCACCCCGACCCGAACGTCATGTACTACATCACGCTCTACAACGAGCCGCTCGTGCAGCCGGCGGAGCCGGAGCATGTCGACGTGGACGGCATCGTCCGCGGCATCCACCGCATCTCCGAGGGCTCCGGCGACGGGCACCGCGCACAGCTGCTCGCCTCCGGCGTCGGCGTGCCGTGGGCGCTCGAGGCCCAGCAGCTGCTGAAGGACGACTGGGGCATCGTCGCGGACGTCTGGTCGGTCACCAGCTGGACCGAGCTGCGCCGCGACGGTCTCGCCGCCGACGAGCACAACTTCCTCAACCCGCTCGCCGAGCCGCGCACCGCGTACGTCACGCACAAGCTGCAGGACACCGCCGGTCCGGTCATCGCCGTCAGCGATTACATGCACGCCGTGCAGGACCAGATCCGCCCGTGGATCCCGCGTCGCTACGCGACCCTGGGCGCCGACGGCTTCGGGTTCTCCGACACCCGCGCCGCCGCTCGACGCTTCTTCAAGATCGACGGCCCGTCGATCGTGGTGCGCACGCTCCAGGCGCTGGCCGAGGAGGGGCTCGTCGACCGGGCCCTGTCGGCGCAGGCGATCGAGCGCTACCGGCTGCACGACGTGACGGCGGGGACGACCGGCAACGCCGGCGGCGAAAGCTGACCCGCTCGATGCCGGCCCGGCCCACGCCGCAGGAGAAGGCGGAGACGCTCGCGTGGCTCCGCCGCATCTCCGGCGACCTGGCGACGGCCACGATCAAGCGGCTCGAGGAGTCGCTGCCGTGGTACGCCGACATGCCACCGGCCCGCCGCTCCGCGGTGGGCCTGGTGGCGCAGGCGGGCATCGCGTCGTTCATCCAGTGGTACGAGGACCCGCAGTCGACGCCGTGGATCGCCGCCGACATCTTCGCCGCGGCTCCCCGCGAGCTGCTGCGCAGCGTGAGCCTCACCCAGACGCTGCAGCTGATCAGGGTCACCGTCGCGGTGACCGAGGAGCGGGTCGCCGGCCGCGCGGAGGACCTGCGCGAGAGCATCCTGCTGTTCTCCCGGGAAGTGGCCTTCGCGTCGGCGGACGTGTACGCCCGGGCCGCCGAGGCGCGGGGACTGTGGGACGCACGCCTGGAGGCGCTCGTCGTCGACTCGATCCTCACCGGAGAGGCCGACGAGGAGCTGCCGAGCCGGATCGCGGCCCTCGGCTGGCACGGTCACGGCGAGGTCGCGGTGCTCGTCGGCACGACGCCGCCCCAGTTCGACGTCGACCAGTTGCGGCGTCTCGCCCGCAAGCTCGGCGTCGACGTGCTCATCGGGGTGCAGGGGTCGCGCCTCGTGGTGGTGATCGGTCGTGCCGAGCTGCCCGGTCGTGACACGACCGCCGAGGAGCTGCCGTTCCCGGAGATCGCCCGTCGGCTGGAGCCCGGGTTCGGACCGGGCCACCTGGTGATGGGCCCGACCGTCCCCGCCCTGGTCGATGCCGGCCTCAGCGCCCGCGCCGCGCTGGCGGGGTTCGCCGTCGCCGGCGCATGGCGCAACGCCCCGCGGCCGGTCGAGGCCGACGATCTGCTGCCCGAGCGGGCGCTGGCCGGCGACACGGTCGCCAAGGCCACGCTCGTGGAGCGCATCTACCGTCCGCTGCAGGCACACTCCGCCGACCTCGTCACGACACTGTGGAGCTACCTCGACAACGGCCGGTCGCTGGAGGCGACCGCGCGGGAGCTGTTCGTGCACCCGAACACCGTGCGCTACCGGCTCAAGCGCGTCTCGGACGTCATCGGATGGGACGCGACGGGCCCACGCGAGGCTCTCATCCTGCAGACGGCGCTCATCATCGGCTCGATCGGCACCGAGGTGACGCGGCGCCGCAACGCCGGGCTGCGTCGCGCCGGGAACGCCTGACGTCCGGCGCAAGGCTGTAGGGCACGCACAAAGCATTCCGCGTTTGTTGTGACGGGTTCGCCACCGTCGGTCCGCAGAAGTTGGGAGGATAGGCAGGTGATCATCACCGTCTTCCCCGGGCAGGGCTCTCAGACGCCCGGTTTCCTCTCCCCCTGGCTCGAGCTCCCCGGCGTCCGTGATCGCCTCGAGGCGTACTCCGCCGCCGCGGGCGTCGACCTCGTCGCCGCCGGCACCGAGTGGGATGCCGACCAGATCCGTGACACCAGCGTGGCGCAGCCCCTGATCGTCGCGGCGAGTCTCGTCTCGTACGACGCGCTGACGGATGCCGCGGGCACCCGCCCCGGCGGCGTCGCCGGGCATTCGGTCGGCGAGATCGCCGCGCTCGTCGCCGCCGGTGTCGTGACCGCGGCCGACGGGATGCGGCTGGTCGGGCTGCGTGGAAGGGCGATGGCCGAGGCCGCCGCCCAGGAGGCGACGGGCATGGCGGCCGTGCTCGGCGGCGACCGTGACGCGGTGCTGGCGCTGCTCGACGAACTGGCCCTCACGCCCGCGAACCACAACGGCGCCGGCCAGATCGTCGCCGCGGGCGCCCTCGACGCCCTCGCCGAGCTCGCCGCGCATCCGGTGCCCGCCAGCCGGGTCATCCCGCTGCAGGTCGCCGGAGCGTTCCACACCTCCTACATGGCGCCGGCCGTGGACACCCTGCGAGTCGCCGCGGCGGAGGTACCGGCATCCGCCCCCGAGGTGTCGCTGTGGACCAACCGCGACGGATCGCTCGTCACCGAGGGCCGCACCGCCCTGGACCTGCTGGTCGACCAGGTGTCGTCGCCGGTGCGCTGGGACCTGTGCATGGACTCCTTCGCCGCGGCGGGGGTCACCGGCATCATCGAACTCTCCCCGGCCGGCACGCTCGTCGGCCTCGCCAAGCGCGCGCTGCGCGGCATCCCCACCGTCGCGGTGAAGACCCCCGACGACCTCGCGGCCGCGGCCGCCCTGCTGACAGGAGGCGACGCGTGACCGACGCGCCCACGAACGCCGCGCCGACCCGGCGCCCCACACTCACCCAGCCCACCGGGCCCGCGCACACGCGCATCTACGCGTACGGCGCCGCCCGCGGCGAGAACGCGGTCCCCAACGACGACCTCGTCGGCCCGATCGACTCCAGCGACGAGTGGATCCGGCAGCGCACCGGCATCGTCACGCGCGCCCGCGCCGACAAGCAGACCACGGCGATCGACCTGGCGGCCGACGCCGCGGCGGAGGCGATCGCCCGCTCCGGTGTCGACCCGTCGCAGGTCGACGCGGTGATCGTCGCCACGATCTCCAACCCCAAGCAGACGCCCTCGGTGTCGGCCATCGTCGCCGACCGTGTGGGTGCGAACCCCGCGGCCGCGTACGACGTCAACGCCGCGTGCGCCGGCTTCGCGTACGGCGTCGCGCAGGCCGACGCGCTCATCCGCGCCGGTGCCGCGCACTACGCGCTCGTCGTGGGCACCGAGAAGCTCAGCGACGTCGTGGACCCCACCGACCGGTCGATCTCCTTCCTCCTCGGCGACGGCGCCGGCGCCGTCGTCATCGGGCCGAGCGACTTCCCCGGCATCGGCCCGACGGTGTGGGGCTCGGACGGATCGAAAGCCGACGCCGTCGGCATGAACCACACGCTCGTGGAGTTCCGCGACGGCGAGGCGCCGTGGCCGACGCTGCGCCAGGAGGGACCCACCGTCTTCCGGTGGGCCGTGTGGGAGATGGTGAAGGTCGCACGCCAGGCCCTCGAGGAGGCCGGCGTCCAGCCGGAGGACCTCGCCGCCTTCGTGCCGCACCAGGCCAACATGCGCATCATCGACGAGTTCGCCAAGCAGCTGAAGCTGCCCGACACCGTCGTCATCGGCCGCGACATCGAGACCACGGGGAACACGTCTGCGGCATCCATCCCCCTCGCCACCCACCGCCTGCTCGCCGAGCATCCCCAGCTGTCGGGCGGACTCGCGCTGCAGATCGGCTTCGGCGCCGGGCTCGTCTTCGGCGCGCAGGTGGTCGTCCTCCCCTGACGGCCCGAGATACCCTGGCGCGGCGGTCGCCGCACCTAGACTGAACGTCGGCCCCGCAGGGCCGGTGAAACCCCGATAAACAAGGAGAATCCCATGGCATTCAGCAACGACGAGGTCCTCGCAGGGCTCGCCGAGCTCATCACCGACGAGACCGGCATCTCGGCCGACGAGGTCGCTCTCGAGAAGTCGTTCACCGACGACCTCGACATCGACTCCATCTCGATGATGACGATCGTCGTCAACGCCGAGGAGAAGTTCGGCGTCACGATCCCCGACGAAGAGGTCAAGAACCTCAAGACCGTTGGCGACGCCGTCACCTTCATCACGTCCAACCAGGCCTGACACGGGTCGGCCACCTGCACCCCGGTGGGGGCTCACGCCCCCACCGGAGCATCTGAGGAGACCATGAGCATTCCCCGAATCGTCGTCACCGGCATCGGCGCCTCCAGCCCCATCGGCGGGACCGCGCCCGAGAGCTGGTCCGCGTTGCTGGACGGTGCCTCCGGCGCCCGCACGCTCGAGTACGACTGGGTCGAGCAGTACCAGCTGCCGGTGACCTTCGCGGCGCAGGCCGCCGTGCGTCCCGACACCGTCCTGGAGCGCCCGATCGCCAAGCGCCTGGACCCCTCGTCGCAGTTCGCGCTCGTCGCGGCCATGGAGGCGTGGGCGGACGCCGGGAGCCCCGAGGTCGACCCCGAGCGTCTCGGCGTCGACTTCGCGACGGGCATCGGGGGTGTGTGGACACTGCTGGACGCGTGGGACACGCTGCGCGAGAAGGGACCGCGTCGGGTCATGCCCATGACGGTGCCGATGCTCATGCCCAACGCCGCGGCCGGCAACCTCTCGCTGCATTTCGGTGCCCGCGCGTACGCGCGGACCGTCGCCAGCGCGTGCGCCTCGAGCACCGAGTCGATCGTCAACGCCGTCGAGCACCTGCGCGACGGCCTGGCCGACGTGGTCATCGCCGGCGGCACCGAATCGGCGATCCACCCGATCACGATCGCGTCGTTCGCCTCGATGCAGGCGCTGTCCAAGCGCAACGACTCCCCCGAGACGGCGTCGCGCCCCGGCAGCATCGACCGTGACGGGTTCGTCATGGGCGAGGGAGCCGGCGTGCTCATCCTCGAGACCGAGGAGCACGCGAAGGCCCGCGGCGCGAAGATCTACGCCGTCGTGGTGGGCGGCGGGGTCACCGCCGACTCGTACCACATCACCGCCAACGACCCCGAGGGCACGGGCGCGGCGCGCGCGGTCTCGATGGCGCTGGCGATGGCGGATGCCTCCCCCGACGATGTGACGCACGTCAACGCCCACGCGACGTCCACCCCGGTGGGCGACCCCAACGAGTACGTCGCGCTGAAGAGCGTCTTCGGGGACCGGATCGACGAGATCCCGGTATCCGCCACGAAGGCTTCGACCGGCCACCTGCTCGGCGGGACGGGCGCGCTGGAGGCGATCTTCACGGTGCTCGCGATCCGCGACCGTGTGGCGCCGCCGACGATCAACATCACCGAGCAGGACCCGGCGGTCCCTTTCCGCATCTCCGGCTCCGCGCAGCCGCTGGGCGACGGTGCGCAGCTGGCGATCAGCAACTCGTTCGGCTTCGGCGGTCACAACGCCGTCGCCGCGTTCGCCTCGGCCTGACCGACCAGCGGGTCTCGGGTTCCCGACGGCCGACTATGACGCGAAGAACCCCCTCCGCCACGCGGAGGGGGTTCTCTCGGGTGAGGCGGCCGACACGCGATCCCAGTCCCCGGGAAGCCGTCCGAGGCCGGTACGAGCGCTTCCGCGCCGCCTGGTCTGTGAAGTTGTGTCAGCCGACCTTGTGCAGCCAGACGACCGGGGCGTCATCGCTCGCGTGGCGGAAGGGCTCCAGCTCTTCGTCCCACGCCGATCCGAGCGCGACCTGCAGCTCACGCTGCAGGTCGAACGCGTCGCCCGCGGCGATCTCGAGGGCGTAGCGGATGCGATCCTCGCCGATGACGACGTTGCCGGCGGTATCGGTCTGAGCGAAGTGGATGCCGAGGTCAGGGGTGTGCATCCACCGGCCGCCGTCGCTGCGGGGAGTCGGATCCTCGCTCACTTCGAAGCGCAGGTGCTCCCAGCCGCGGATCGCGGTCGCGAGGGCCGCGCCGGTGCCGGCGGGACCCTCCCAGTAGAACTCCGCCCGGCGGCTGCCGGCGAGGACGGGCTGATCGGCCCAGTCGAAGCTCACCGCACGCCCCAGGGCGCGACCGACCGCCCACTCGAGGTGGGGACACAGCGCTCGCGGCGCGGAGTGGATGTAGATCACTCCGCGCGCCAGGGTCGACGTGGTCGCCATCGCATTCTCCGTTTCTTCAGGTACGTCTTCCCCTACGACCTGAGTGCCGGAGCATGGCGGGCTCTGCAGTTATGCGCCCATTATCGCCGATGCGCCCCCGGAATGACAAGCGTGTGATTCCGGGCGCGCCGGCCTGTCACAGCTCGAGCACGAGGCGCGGGCATGCCGCCCGCGAGACGCACACGAACATCGTGTCGTTGCGCGCGCGCTGGGCGGGCGTGAGGATCGAGTCGCGATGGTCCACGGCCCCCTCCAGGACGGGGGTCTCGCACGTCCCGCACGTGCCCTCGGTGCAGCTGGAGAGGACGAGCGCCCCCGCCTCCTCCGCGACCTGCAGGATCGAGCGGTCCGGCGGCACCTCGACCGTGACGCCGGTCAGCGACAGCTCGACCTCGAACGCCCCCTCCCAGACGGGCGCGGCGAGCGGCTCCGCCTCGAAGCGTTCCAGGTGCACGCCCACCCCGCGCGCCGCGCCCGCGCTCTGCAGGGCGTCCAGCAGGCGTGCGGGCCCGCACGTAACGATCTCCGCGCCCGCGGCGGCGGCATCCTCGATGAGCGCGTCGACGTCGAGCCGCTCACCGCGTTCGCTGACGTGGAGGCGGAGGCGGTCGCCGTGCGTGCGCGCCAACTCGTCCAGGAAGGGCATGCGCTCCTCGTGCCCGCAGTAGTGCACCGTCACGTCACGCCCGCTCGCCGCCGCGGCGGCGGCGAGCGGCAGGACCGGCGTGATGCCGATGCCCCCGGCGACGAACACGAGCGGAGCCGCGGCGGCGCCGTCGCCGGCGCGGCC
>JAEYAG010000146.1 GCA_023451265.1 Actinomycetes bacterium
GGCGGCGGGGGCGCGGATGCTGCCGGTGCTGCGGCCGGCGCGGGGTCGGGGAGCTTCCGCACCTTCACGCCGAAGAGATCGGCGCGGAGGGAGTAGACGATGGCGAAGACGAAGAACCACAGCAGGATCAGGAAACCGATCTGCAGGAGCAGCAGGGTCAGTTGGCTCGTCATCGGCTTCCCCCATCGAAGCGGGGTCCGTCGAGCCCGAAGGCGCGGGTGGCGTCAGAGGCCGAGACGCTCGGGCGAGGCGGGGTGGCCTGTGCGACGACGCGGAAGACGATCTCGGTGCGCCCGATGGTGATGACGGAGTCGGGCGGCAGGGGGGCTTCGGAGACCTTGCGGCCGTCGAGCTCGGTGCCGTTGGTGGAGCCGAGGTCGCGGACCATGGCGCGCTCGCCGTCCCACAGGATCTCGACGTGCCGGCGGCTGGTCCCGGCATCCGCGATCGTGATGTCGGCGTCGCTGCCGCGCCCGATGACGGTGCGGCCCTTCGCGAGGGGGTGGCGGGCGCCGGCGATGTCGACGACGCCGCGCCAGGCGACCTGGCCGGCGGCGGTCTGCGAGTCGACGCGCAGGGTGCCCGTGGAAAGCTGCTCGTCGGTGGCGAGCGAGACGGTGACGGGCCCGGCGAAGCTGAAGCCCTGCGCCTTGGCGTGCTTCTGGACGAGAGCGAGCAGCTCGTCGTCGAGCGTCGAGCCCAGAGAGCGCATGCGCTCGGCATCCGCCGGGGCCAGGCGCACCTCGAAGGCGTTGGGTGCGAGGATGCGATCACGGCTGACGACGGCGGCCTTGGCATCGAGCTCGCTGCGCAGGGCGGCGGCGATCTCGACCGGTTGAATGCCGCTGCGGAAGGACTTCGCGAACGCGCTGTTGACCGCGCGCTCGAGTCCCTTCTCGAAGCTGTCCAGTAGTCCCACGGGGCTCCTCAGGCTCGCCGACCGGTGGGTACATGCTAGTTGTACAGCCTGAGCGAGTACGGAAACCCCCGCCGGTGCGCGGATTCGGGCCCACGCGCGCGCCGTGATATCCTCGGGAAGTTGAGTCCGTGGGATCTTCGGATGCCGCGGCTCGCGCGAGTGGCGGAATAGGCAGACGCGCTGGCTTCAGGTGCCAGTGCCCGAAAGGGCGTGGGGGTTCAACTCCCCCCTCGCGCACACATGGGTCTGTGTGTAAATACAGGCAGTAGCTGTGTGGAAATAGAATGGCAAAGCCGGTCGGTGGTAAAAATCCCGACCGGCTTCGTCGTTTCTTGGCCGATCGGCCGTCTTGAATGCTGATCTTCTTTGTCTGAAGGGCACTTGCTCAACACGAGTAGCCCCTTTCGGGGCTGCTCGGTTTTGTTCAGTTCGTGTTGGGCTTCGGTGCCCCGTGGGAAGGGCTACTCGGTCCGATTCCTCATTCGCTGCCTCAGCTCCCTCTCGCCGAGCGCCGCGACTGCCTGCGCCTCGATGAAGCTGACGATGCGTCGCATGTTGGAGACGGCGAACGCCATGGCTGAGGTGAGTGCGTGGTACGCGTATCCGCGCGCTCGCCGCTTCTCGGGGTTACCGAGGTCGGTTTCCGCGTCGGCCTTCACGTACTGGTTGTTCGACTCGACGTGGCTGCGAAGACCATGCCATTCCTTCCACTGCTCCGACTTGAAGGCGAAGCCGCTCAGGTGCTTGATGACCCGCATCGCCTCTTCGGTGTTCGGATGGAGCGTGAAGGTTGTCTTCTTAAGCTTCGGCTTGACGACGCGGTCCTCAGTGGCGGGGTCGATGCACATGGCCTTGGACAGGTCCGGATAGGTGAAGCGCTGGCTGCCGTCCGCTGCGGGCTTTCCCTTGTCCTTCAGTTCGTAGGCCTTGCGCTTCTCGATGAGGCTTTCGTACGCCTCTCGGGTGATTTTGCCGTCGAGGAAGTCCTTGCGTGCGGTCTTCTGTGCGGGCGGCATCCACTTCACGTAGGGGCGACCGCCGATGAAGATGACGTCGTCAATCGCGCCCTGCACGTCTGACTCCTTCTTCTTGTAGTTGTAGACACCGCGGAACCCCATCTGACGGGTGGGCAGCTGGAACCCCGGCGTCGTCAAACCGTTGTAGGCGCGGTCGGCCATCATGTAACCGCGTTCGGTGAACTCGCGGGCGTGGGCTTCCATCGCGATGCGGGGTCCGTGCTTGATGCGGCCGGGCTGGTGGAACGCGAGCCCGGTGGTCAGGATGGGGAAGCTGTTCGGCTGCTTGGGACTGTTGGGGACCGTGACCACGGTCTGCATCTCCCAGCCGGCCTTATCGGTGACCTTCCCCTTTCCGTCGTGCTTGCCGCCTCGGCGATAACGGCCGCTCATCGCGTCGAGGTTTCGACGGTCCTCGTGGTCGTAGTTCTTTCCCGGGTTCGGTCGACCTGCGACTTCGATGAGGGTCCCGTCGATGGCGATGTTTCCGCTGTACGTCGCGCGGATGTCTGCGGGGAGGCGGCGGACGGTGGCATGGACCAGCATGTTCATCAGCTCGTCCATCCGGTCACGCTTGGACTGCGAGTACGACTTGAGCGCACGCTTGTACTGCTTCGCGGTCAGGTGGTGCTTCTTGTCGACCTTCCAGGGCTCGCAGAGCTCCAGCACGCGGTTCATCGCGCGCCAGTACCGGCAGTACCAGTCCCGCTTGCTACCCCACTTCTTGGGCAGCTCCAGGTACGCCCGGGTCTCGGGGGTCATCTGGGCATACAGGGTACGGGCGATGTGGTCGTAGCGGTTGTTCTTGTCGTCGATGTGCATCATGTACAGGATGAGCACGGCCCTGAAGGTGAAGAGGGGCTTGCGACCAGCGTTGGACTTCCGGTCCTCCCGGTCGTACTTCTCGAGTGCCTGAACGGCGCCGGACTCATCCACGAGGGTGCCGTAGAGCTGCATGCGTTCGAGACAGGTGAGGGGAGAGTCTCGGATGAGTCTGTAGTCCTCGAGCACATACCCGGTGGCCTCGACCATGTGACGGTCGAAGCGCTCCATCGCGGTCTCCGCCGCGGCGACCACGGCGGTCACGCCTCGACCTCGCCGCGGAGTGCGCGTCGGTAATCGGCGTCCGAGTTGGGCTCGATGTACTCGAGCATCAGCCAGAGGTCCTGCCACTTCCTGGCTCCCGCGGCGCGGTAGAGGTCCTTGAGGGGGACGGCCGCCTCGAGGTGGCGAACAACCCAGGTGTGGCGGAGCCGGTCCGCGCGCGGAGGCTTCCCGTTGCTGCGTTCGGTGAAGACGGAGGTGAGGTTGTTGGTGGTGCTGCGGGTGATGGGGCCCCACAGGGTCTCGTCGGCCGGGGTGCGCTTGAGCAGCGCGAGCATCCACTCTTCCCACTCCGCCATCAGCGGCACCACGCGGGGTTCGTCGGTTCGAACGTTGATGAGGATGCCGTGGTCGTCGACGGTGATGTCGGGCGGGTAGATGAGCGGAATCTCGCTGGGGCGGATTCCCGCGCCAGCGCACAGGACGAGCATGACCATCGCACGGTCGCGCTTCTTGTCGGTGAGCTGACTGGTCGCCCATTCCCGGAACGCCGCCATCTCGGCCGAGGTGTAGGGGGCGCCGGCTTTCCGCTTGTTCAGCGGCGTCGGCTTCTCTGGGTGTTCCTCGGGCAGCAGCACTTCGCTGACCCGCATGAGGCGGGAGCGGTAGTTGCGGCGCGTGCCCTCGCTCCGGTCGCGGTTCGCGGTGGTCGAGTAGATGTCGATGGCGCGGACGGACCAGATGACGTGGGGGTTCAGCGGCCAGCCGTTGTCGCGGACGCACCACTTCACGTAGCGGGTCACAGTCTCCATCAGGAGTGTCGCGGCGTATGCGGTGTGGGGTGAGGCGAGGGCGACGGAGTCGCGGATGAAGTCGTGCAGGTCAGCGGAGTCGTCTCCGAGCTTCTGACCCTTCACGACGTTCAGCGCTTCCGGCGGAAGGGCTTCGTAGCTGCACCGCGAGATGGTGCGGGCGAGGCGCTTAGGCAGGTTCTTGCTCGCGTACTCGCCGATGTGCTCTGCGAGCGTCTCGGAGTGCCGAGCGGCCTCCGAGGTGTCGCCCCAGCGGGAGAGGCGATTGCGGTAGATAGGGGCGGACGGGGTGGACTCGTTGTTGTTCTGATATTCGTCGGACACCTCCCCCCTAGGCAGCCCGACAAAAAATGCTGCGACCAGTTTGATCGATATTTAAACGTGAATCGGAATAACGGCATCTGCATTTGAATGGCGTCAGTATCTGGCCGCAGAGTGTTCTCGATCGGAGGGCACGGAATGGCGACGCGAGAATCCGAGGTGGGATTCGTGCCGCGCGAGATGTTCGCGCAGCCGAAAGCCTTCGGTTCGGTGCACACGGTGCCTGCTGTTGCCGACGGGGTGGAAGAGTCGGACTGGCGATTCCGCGCTGCCGTCGCGCAGCATCTATTCGCCCACGCCGTGAACGAGAACCTTCGCATTCGGGGCCGCCATCGGGGAGAGTTCCTCGAGCCTTTCGCGGAGATTCGGAGCCTCAGCGCCGGACGAATGGGGCGGGTACTCCGCGGCGAGCAAATCCTCACGATCGCGGACGTTCTGTTCTGGGGTGGCCATTTCCCCCATGTGCTCAAGCGGCTCAACGAGTATCTCGATTGGTGGGTGACGGAGCCGGAGCGTATCCGGGATAAGGAGCGCGAGGAACGCGAGAAGCGTGAGGAGCTCGAGCAGCGGGCGCTGCGCGTGCAGCAGGAGCAGCGCCAGTGGCCCGGGCGACCTGCGAGGCGGAAGCCATGACGGCAGGCTTTACCACACACTTGGTGCTCCCGCCGGCATCGACATGCCTCCGCATGTTAGACCTGATGAAAAAGGTCAGGCAACCCCGGGTTTTCAAGCCTCGTGCAGAGACTGTGTCCCCGCGGTGACTTGGGACGATGATCGCGCTCGTCGTCTGGGAGCGGCCGTTCGAGCACTCCGCCTGAGGGCCGGATTCTCCCAGCAGCAGCTGGCGACTTTGTCCGGCATCACCAAGAATCAGCTTCAGATCATCGAGGCGGGGAGGTCATCGGGAGCGAAGGACAGTACGGGTCCGTCGAACCCCGGCATGGCCACACTCACTCGCCTCGCCGACGTCTTCGGCATCAGCGTGTCCGGTCTTCTCATGGCGGCAGATCTCTGAGTCGGCTCGCCCGGGCACCTTCATGGTCACGCTCTCCGGAGCGACCGCGCATGAAGTCCATATGGGCCAACACCTCAAGCACAACCGTCTATCCGTCGCCGCCGTTCCCACCAACGCGAGAACGCAGTCAGTGCCACGTCGGCCGGGCCCCGGTGAGTCTCGTCAGTTCCATTCGGAACGGCCGGAGTCTGACCCGTTCGCTTTCGCTGCCCCCTTCGAGGCTCTCCTCCTGCGTGCGCCGGCGGAGCTCACAACGGACGAGAAGGCGGCGTGCGCGTCGCTGATCGAGGTGATGGATCAGACGTGTGGCCGAGGCTCTCCAACCCTCAGACGATGGGCGCGACTGGGTAACGAGGTCTGGTTCCTGGCCAGAACCCTTGGCAGAATGCCGCGACCCGAAGATGAGGGGGCGGAGCCTCGGCACTTCCGCTGGATGACTGATCAGCGCCGGGATCGACTGAACTCCTTTGAGCAGGCGTTCGTGGAGAGCATGCCTGGGTGGGCCTATCCCGAGTAGCTCGTGATCCCGGACGCGTGCGAACACTCCTGATCAACGCAGGCAGCGAAGAGAGAGCCAGCGGAATAGCGGATACTTGACCTGATACATGTGGCCGGTCATGCTGAGTCGACACGGGACCCGCCCAGCATCAAGGAGGACACATGAAGGTCTTGGAGACCGCGGCGACGTTCGACCTCCCTGATCGCCGCGTCGCAGTCTGCGGAGACTGGCACGGTCAGGCTGGCTGGGCCCGGCTGGTGCTCAGGGGCCTCTCGCGGATCGCACCGGACGTGTCTACTGTGATCCATGCCGGCGACTGGTCGATGAACCTCAGCAAGAGTGACGAGATCTGCAGCGCGTTCGGAATCGAGCGCGTCTATGTGGTTCCGGGAAACCACGACTATCCCGCTCTGTCGGAGGTGTTGAACGCGCACCCTGGCGTGGCGATGCGGGTGAGTCGGAGCTCCTGGCTGTTGCCCAGACCTTTCAGGATGAGTGTGAGCGGTCGGAACGTTCTGGCCCTCTCTGGGGCCACCTCGGTCGACCGGTACTGGCGGCTCGCGAATGAGTGGTCGTCGGACGAGACCATCCGGGATGAGGATGTGGCCGCGGCTATCAGCGGGGGGCCTGCGGACATCATGGTCACCCACGAATCCCCGTCCGACACCCCGGTCCGCGCAGTCCGTCACATTCTCCGAACAAACCCCCTCGGTTTCCCCCGCGAGTCAATCGTCGAGTCGGCCGCGTCGCGCGTGCGTGTCCGTCAGGTGTGGGATGCCGTCAACCCGAAGCTTGCATTTCACGGGCACATGCACGCCCCAGGTGGGGGCACCACCCCCGACGGCCGTCGGCTGATCAGTCTGGGCTGCAACGGGCAGGAAGGCAATGTCGCGATCGTGGATTTGCGGGATCTGACCGTCGAGGTGCCGTCGCTGCGTGAGCTCCGCGCCCACGACGCCGAGTCGGAGAAGTAGGGGTGAGCGCGGACACGGAGAACGAGCCCGTCGACGACCGGTTCCGACCCGTCGTCGCGATCGAGCTGGAAGGTCTCCTCGCTGTCGATAAGGATCCGCCCTACCGGTTCGCGACGATGAAGTATCCACGGGAGTCAGCGATGTCCCGTGATCCGGACGCCGACGATGCGGCCAGTGTCGAGGGTGATGAGCCTGGTCGCGGGGAGCGGTGGGCGTGGTTGTCCGCGGAGGGCCGTTCATGGGTGCTGAGTTTGTTCGACCGAGGCATCGAGGTTGTCTGGTGGTCACGGTGGCACGACTCCGCTGACGGCTACTTCGGTCGCGACCCGGGACTGCCCCAGATGCCTTCCGCGCGAGATCCCGAACAGTCCGGCGACCCGTCCGCGGAGGAGTTTGCGGAGTCTCCGCTTCAAGCCAGGGCAACCGGGCGCCCGCTGCTGCTCGTCACCAACCTCCGGCCGCGAATGGGTGAGGAGGAGTACATCGGCACGCGCCGTCCTGTTGACCGCGCCATCACCGCGCTGCGGACTATCACCCGGTCCGACGAGCGCACTCTCGACACGATGGCGGAGATGGACGCCTGGCTCGCCCTTGCCCGCACGGCGCCAGGTCAGGAGGCGCTGCGACGTCATCGACGAAGGATGCTTGCACGCCGCCGCCGCGGCACAAGGCGACCCCTTCAGATCGGGGAACGCCTCCCTCCGGTGGCTGAAGTCGATTCCCTCAACGCGCGGTTCCCGATCGTGGACGCGTGGGTCACGCAACTCATCGACGGCATCCGGGCCGCGCTGCAGGAGCGCGGGTACGACCTAGCTGACCTCGGCTCCGTCAACGAGATCGTGGGTCTGATCGAGGCTGTGATCGAGCAAGCCGACCGCGCACGCAAGAGCGACCCGAACAGGAAGACAGACGAATGAACGAACAGAGCCGCCCCGTCATCGCCTTCGACTTCGACGGCGTGGTCCGCATCCCGAACGCGAGACTGGGCATGGAGTACCGCGACCACATCCTCACCGCAGAGATCGAGATCAGCGAAGACGCGTTCCCCGCCGAGCACCACATGCCACCCCTCTGGGATGAGCATGGCCTCTGGCGCGAAAGGCATTCCTTCTCAGGCGTCGCCGTCGACTGGATCCGCAGCCTCCTGGCCCGGGACATCGAAGTCGTCTGGGCCACCACCTGGGTCGACTACGTAAACCAGCACTTCGCCGGCCCGCTGGGGCTCCCGCCCCTGCCCGTCGCTGTTGTCAACGACGGCATCCGCGACGAGGACGCGATCATCTGGAAGGCGAGGCAGCTCGCCAAGTACCGACCAGGCCACCCGCTGCTCTGGATCGACGACGAGATCGAACCCACCTGGGCAGGCGCCTTTCATCTCACCCGACGTCAAGGCGGAAGCGACGCCACCCGCTACCACCGCGTCACGGACCGCGAACGCGGATTCACTCAGGCCGACGCGGACAAGTGTGAGCAGTGGCTGGCCCGATGGTTATGACCCGCTTCCGCCACAACGCGTATATCGGCGTGTCCGGGGCGATTGGGTCGAGGTACCAGGACGACGCGCACCAGCCTGACGGCAGATACCTCCGCTCAAGCATCAGCCCGGCGACCCCTCACGAATCGCGGGAATACCTGCAAATCACTTCGCAGGAAAACATGCAAAAGAGATGCCTGCCGTGAAAGGGAATGAGCTGGTCTGGAGAACTCTCGCCGACGCGGCACTAGGTGGCCGGCGCCGCTGGGCAAGTGTCGGAGAACTCGCAGACGAGGCAGGTGTCCCGTCGCGAACCGGCTACCTTGCGCTCGAGAAACTCATCGAAGTCGGCGCCGTCGAAGCTCGGTCACCAGGGATCGCCACGACGAACCCCGAAAAGACGCTGACCATCCTCGCAGCGCATCGCAACCTCACACACGACACCCTCGTCACCACGACCGTCGCCGGGATCTGGCCCTACCTCGACCGCTCCTCGCACCCCTACGCGATCGGCGGAACCGACGCCGCAGTCACCCACCTGGGGAATGTCAGCTCATTCGCGGACTTCGGGCAGTGGCTCGTCTACCTTCCCGAAGCCGTCGACCTGTCCGACCTTCCCGCTGGCGAGGAGGTCCGGGTCGTCCGAATGGACGCTCGCGCCCAACGCAACTGGATCAACGGCTTCACCAGCCTCGCCCAGACATATGCCGATCTCTTCGCCTCACCCGAACGGCCAGCCGAAGAACTTCGCCGAGCAATCTGGGCTCGATACTTCTCGGCACTGGACTGGGAGCAGCGGGGACCTGGTGGGCAGTAGCGTCATGACCTCGACCGCCGGGGCCGCCTACGCCCCGGCACCAACGCGCCGATGGGCGAGCTGGATGATCGTCCGCCCTCGCGGAGCGTCGAGCCCAACACCTAAAGTGAGTTCTAAGCCAGGCGGTTGCTATGTAGCCTCGGTCAGTCGTCCCGCGGCATCCGAGGCTGATACACGAGCCACATCGCCCGCCAGAAAGTGACCTGGAAGACGACGAACGCGACCATCCACGTGACCATCCAGACAGGGCGGAATGGCCCCTCGTCGGCAGCGGACAGCACCACTGCACCCAGCCACGCCGTCAAGCTGACGAGCTGAATCGTCCGGAGATAGCGAAGACTGCTCATCACCCGACGCACGTCACACTCCCGCCGCGGCCGCGATGAAGACCAAGATCGCGACGGCGCCCAGGACAAGCAGCGCCCAGCCCCACCAGCTCGAGCTCGCAGGCAGGGGAGGCCGCTCGTCCTCCACGCCGAGCCGTGCACGGATCTGCGCGGCTTCATGCTCGAGGCTGTCGCGGTAGTCCAGGTGCGTCCAGTCGAAGCCCAAGTTCGGGAGCGAGGCGACGGAGAGTTCCTTTCGGATTTCTTCCAGCCGCCGGCGGTCCTGCTCTGGGTCACCGGCGGCGGTCATGGACCTAACGTAGGGGGCGGCTACCCACGCGCGATAGTGCCGCTCGTGATCAGCCTCTCGCCATCGCTCGATGTGATGTGCCAGCCGAGGCTCGCAGGGCGGCGCTGGTGGCGGCGGCCTGCCGCGGCTAACTTCAGAAGATGGCTGACGGGCATACCTCGGGAGCGCAACTTTTCCTCTTGATCGTCCCTACCCCTCTCGGCACGGCTACCGTGCTGCTGGCAGCCTCGACGCTCTGGCCGCTGGCTTTCGTGACCGGTGTCGCGTTCATCGTTGCCGTGCTCTGGGGGACTCGCAGGTACCGCAATGAGCAGGCTGACGAGGTGGTTCGTAGCCTCGACGAGAACGCCGAGCCATCCGGCCCCGACAATCCGAGCCGGGCAGGACGCGAGGAACGATAGGCGAGCCCGGCTGAGGGGCTCTCGCCGGATCGGATAGACGTGCGTTCGCGACTTCTTGGGACCTCGGCTAGGTCTCGAACGGGCGCAGTAGGCTGAGCGGGCTATCCAGACTGGTACGGCGCCACAGCGACAGCGGCGACTCCTGTGTGTCTGGCCGTCAGTCGTGGATCTCGCCGGACAGGGGGCATCGCCGGCTGTCGAAGGGCTCGGCGGGATGCTCGCGTAAGTACCGCCCGTGGTCGTTGCGAGTCGGGTCGAGTACCCGGTCCAGGACGATGATTCGCGCGGCCACACCGATGCGCTGGAATGCGGATGCGACTGAGCGGGCGTGGCCACCCGTCACCCAGGAGTCGTCGATGACCAACACTCGATCGATGCCCTCGGCGGGGGGCTCCACCGACCAGTTGTCGGGATTCACCTGCCGTCGTGCATTTCGGTCGGTCTCCGTCGCTCCGACGAAGACAGGCACGGTTCGAGGGATCTCCGGCGACAGCATCGCGAGGAACTGGGTCTCGATGGGGTGAGGTCCCGGCCGCATGCCGCTCGTGCTCGGCACGTGCGCCACGCCGAACGGGCGTCCGGGGATTGTGCGGACGATGCATTCGCGGTGGCGAGTGAGCGACAGCGCGAACAAGGTCCGGAGCCGACCGATCTGGTCGGGCGTTGCTCCGGGCTCCTTGTACTGGCGGAGGTCCTGATAGCCCTGAGAGTCCATCGGCGCCCAGCTCAGCGCGACGGAGCCTCCGACTGCGCGGGGGTAGGGCTGTGCGAAGTACCCATCACACGCCCTGCACCGCAGATAGTCCGTAGATGTGGTGGGCGCCGTGCACTCTCGGCACAGTCCTGGGTGGAACGGCGGGACGTTTCGATATGCGCCGCGGATAGTCCTCTCGAGCTGGTCGAGGGAAGGCGCTGTCACGCTGAGAGCAGCGAGCCGAGTGACCAGTCGGCCGCCGCCGCACTCCGCCGCCGGTGAAGCTGGAGAACGAGCTGAGCGGCCTCTGCCGCGCTGCGCGCCACGGAGACGTCGTAGCCGGTCGAGATCAGATCACGCGCCCACGCGACGCTGTCAGCCACGCGTTCGCTGAAGATGAGGGGGCGTCCGTGCTTCACTGCCGCCCGCGCTTGAATGCGTGTGCCCGATGTCTCCCCGGCCTCAGCGATCACAGTCGTAGAGGAGAACCCAGACATGACGACGTTGCGCATCGGGAAGGTCTTCTTTGTCGCTGAGGATCCGGGGGCGAACTGCGAAAGGAGCAGATGGGACGTGGCGATCTCGTCCTGAAGCGCCGCGTTCTCGCGGGGGTAGTAGACGCCGTGGCCGGTACCGATCACGCCGATGGTGCGTCCCCCTGCGCGAAGAGAGGCCCGCATGGCTTCGGTGTCGATCCCTCGGGCGAGCCCGCTCACGACCGGTATCTGCTCCGCAGCGAGGTTCGATGCGAGGTCTCGAGCGAAGGCAGCTCCTGCCGGCGACGGAGCTCGAGTGCCGACGATGGCGACTGCGTTGGCGTCGAGGGGGGAGAGTGAACCCTGCCAGTAGAGGACGGGAGGTGCATCGTGGACCGTCCGCAGAGCGGCCGGGTAGTCATCGCCCCCGATCACCGCGACGTGGATGCCGCGCTCACTTAGCTTGGCGAGCTGCTCAGCAGCAGCGCGCAGCTCTCCCTCGCGATCGCTGACAACGAGCTGGCCATCGTACGCCGCGTCGAGGACCGCCATCGGCGACCCGAGCTGCTCGATCTGCAGACGTGTCTGCGCCCAGGAGAAGCCTGGGCGCATCGCCAGCGCGAGCAGCGCCAGATCGTCATCGTGAGCCCGCATGAACACAGGTTACCTCCGACCACCCACACGGATCTTGGTGGTTGTAATCATCCTGGTGCGATGCCGGCGCCGGCGCGAGGCGCGCCCATAGATCTAAGCGCCACTCAGCGCGCACTCGCAGTCGCCGCAGGGTGGGTATGGGCGACCTCGATTGACGTCCTGGCGCTACAGATGGATAATGGGGGAAGCAACTCGCGCTCGTTCAGGAAACTCGATTGGCGCTAGGACCCCAGGTGTAGCCGCGGCAGCCTGGGGTTGCTTTTTTCTAGGGCTTAGCTTTCAGCCTGTGAAGCTCAGTCTTCGCGATCGGATCGATGAACTGGGATTCGTCGTGCGTGTGGGCGCGGCGCAGTGCCCACGCTGCGATATCGGGCGCATAAAGCAGGGTCTCGTCGGCAGGGGATGCCGGATGCACGAGCAAGCTCTGAGGTATGCGACCTTCCCGTCGTAGAGAGCGAATGGTGGCGTTGTCGGAGTTTCGCTGATGACTGTCCCGTCGCCGCTCAAACACCACCAGACCGTCAGGATCGAGCGATCCTGACCCGCAAAGCTGCGACAGCAACACCTCGAAGCATCTTTCGCGGGCGGCTTCAGCGTTCTTGTCACCAGCGGGTATCGAATCCTGGATGGCTACGACCACGGCGCCGCACTTCGCGATCTGCGCGGACATTTTGATGATGCGTTCGCGGCCGAGTTCGGTCTGCGCTTCGTCGGTGGTGTGCCATCGTCCGCCCCCGGAGAGTGTCTCCAGACTGGTCCGAATCGCGTCGAGGTGAGCACGAGGAAACAGGACTGCCGTGAGCAGGTAGAAACTGCCACCACCGATGGCTTGCGAGGGTGCTCGATACGACTCGTCGATGAAAGCAACCATGGTGCCTTGCGCTCGATCGTAGAGATCGCTCAGCTGCTGCTGGGGGGTCTGCTGCACGGGCACATCCCATTGTCAAGGGTGGAGCCCGAGGGAAGGAAATCCTCGGGAGCCACATAAGGGGGGCGAGCCAGGGGAGACGAGCTCGTTTCGAGGGAATGCTTGATATGCGCCCGGACCTGTACGTTGCAGCCACGGTGGAAGCCACAGAGGAACTCCAACCGCCACCCGATTCAGCTGACGGTTACGCGCGCTCTCGCGACATTCTGAACGCGTGCGTGGGTGTCGGTAGCGTCCCCGCCTGACTGCGCGGAGACCCGGGCTGAGACGAAGTAGACGCCCGGCTTGTCGAACGCCACGACACGGTTGAGCGAGACCGTGCGGGCGGGGGCGATAGATTCCACCTCACCCAGTACGCCACTCGCCTCGAAGTCTGGGCGCACCTCCACCACGACTCCTCCTTCGGGGGCGACAGCCGTGAGCTCGACCTCCACAGGCACGCCGACATCCACGACCGTGCTTGATGCTCCGTTGACCGTGAGCTGAACGACGGGCTGGACACCCCGTCGTTCAGACACGGATGCGGGGATGGTCACCTGACCGTCGACCAGTTGGTACGAGGAGGTGGGGGTCGGTTCCACACCCTGTTCGACCCAGGCGGCGAGCTGTCGCAGCGCAGTCTCGAGCGCCCCCACGTAGGCGACGGTGTGGTCGGGGAACTCCTGCGGGTCGTCGTCGCCGTGCAGAGCGTTATCGACGAACCAGAGGCGGAAGCGGTCGTCGGCGGCATCGCCGAGGTGCTCCGAGACGCGAGCCCGGTACCAGTCGGCCTGCCACGGGAATGCCTCACGGTCGAGCAGGCACGACACGACAATCATCTTGCCGCTGATCTGTCCCGTGGGGACCGCCCCGGACGCGTTCTGTGTGAACAGCGGACCGACAAGGAACGGACGCTGCGGAAAGACCGGGTCGCCGTACTCGCCCCGGAACTGATCCCACACGTGATACTCCGGACCAGGCACCTGGTGGCGGTGATAGGTCTGAGCTGCGAGGAAGGTCGAGTTGTCGACCGTCACCTCGTCACCCACCTCGAGCGCGGCCGCGATGTCGTCCTGGCCAGGTTCGAGGTGCACCACGTCTCCGTCGATCTCGGAGATCCGCAGCGTGCTCCCCGCCGCCTTTCCACTGCGCACGTGCAGCTGAGCGCCCAGCCCCCAGCCGGCGGGCGCTTCGACGAGCCGGATGCGTGACGCGACGAGCCCGCTCGCGGTGTGCAGGAACGACTCGTCGACGCCCCCCGCCGCAAGGTTCTCGCCGGCCACGGTCGTCTCATTCAGCAGCTCGGCTATGGCCGTGTCGAGCTGGATGCGGTCCTGGTGGATCGACGACGTCGGGTCTGCGCCCAGATATCCGGGAGCGGACCAGAACTCGGTCGCGTAGGACGGATCGGCGAGCATCACGCCGGGGTAGAGGACGCTGAACGCGTGCATGCCCATGGTGCGCCACCCGAACCATGACCGGGGCGGGAATCCCATCCGGGTTATCTCGTCCAGCGCGGCCCGCTGCTCATCCGTGAGGTCGAGGTCGGACGGGTCCCCACCGACGTCGTAGGCGTCGACGATCTGCGGCAGCACGTCGCGAAGCACTCGCTGTGCGTGCATGCGGATGCTGAAGACGTTCGGGATCGCCATGGGGCTCCCGGGGACGTAGGGCACGAATCCGTCCCACACGTCGGTGGTGTTCTCGGAGGCTCCGATTGTGCGGTATGCGCCACCCGATCCGCCGTACAGGTAGCCGTATGGGCGGGTGGCGGATTCGTACACGCGCGCTGCGACCTGCCGGGAGAAGCGAGCGGATGCCGCCGACGCCCGGTACGCGCCGATACTGAGGTCACCACCGGCCATCGGGTCAGCGGCCGTCGGGCCCCCGCCGTTGGTCTCAACGAAGTAGGCGCCGCTGTCGACGCTGAAGGCGATCTTGTTGTACTCAGTCAGGTCCGCCTGCGCGAGGTTCTCACTCTGCGGGACGGGCGTGGTGTGCTGGAAGAATCGACCCTCGTACTGCTCCGCGGGAGGGAAGTAGAGCGAAAACCGGGTGTCGGTTCCCGCGAACCCGCCGTGAACATATCGGTGCGGGACAGGGGTGTCCCGCACCTCGTCGACGTCTACGTAACCGCCAGCGAACAGGTCATCGACGGCGTCGGGTTCCCACTGGACCTCGACGAGGGAGACGGTGTTGGTGGTGGTCATGAGACGGGCTCCTCGATGAGTGATGGATGGTTGGGGACGTCGAAGCGGTGCGTTCCGGCGTCGAGGGTGGTGTCCGGTTGACCGGGGAGCCGGACGGTGGCTGTGACGTCCTGTGGAACGGTCACTTGTAGATGAAATCCGGTGTCGTCGATCTGCCAGTGCGACGTGATGGTCCCGTGGGCGGTGTCCAAGCTGGTGGTAGCCCAGGTCAGTTCGCCGCCCGGTTCAGGGGCGATGAGCACGTGCCGGTAGCCGGGCTGCAGCGGCTGGATGCCCCCGATGACCCTGTGCATCCAGGTGCCGATGGCGCCGAAGGCGAAGTGGTTGAAGCTGGTCATCTCGCCCGGGTTGATGGTCCCGTCGGGAAGCATCGAGTCCCACCGCTCCCACATGGTGGTGGCCCCCATTGTGACGGGGTAGAGCCAGGAGGGGCATTCCGTTTGCAGAAGGAGCCGGTAGGCGGTGTCGGTGTGCCCGGTCATCGTCAGTGCGGTGTTGATGAATGGCGTGCCGGCAAACCCGGTGATGATGTGGTGGCCGCTTTCTGCGACGAGCTCAGCCAGGCGGTCACCGGCCTGCGTGGTGTTCTCGTCGAGGAGCCCGAAGACGATGGCGAGAGCGTAGACGGCCGCGCCGTCGCTCTTAATGCGACCGTGTTCGACGAACTGGGAGTTGAAACCTGTCTTGATGTCGCCGGCGAGTCGCTCGAACTCATCGGCCTCCTCGTTGTTGCCGAGCAGACGCGCCGCGTCGGTGGCTACGACCGCTGACCGGTAGACGCAGGCGGTCGCTACGACCCACGCATCCGACTTGGCGAGGTAGGGAGCGTCCGGTGGCGCGGTGGGGTCCAGCCAGTCACCGAGTTGAATGCCTCCGTGCAGGACATGCTCTGCGGTGAGCGCGGAACGAATCCGTCGCGCGTAAGCGGAGATGGACGCGTACTGCTGTTCGAGCACGGTGAGGTCGCCGTACGCCTCCCACAGCGCCCATGGCACCCAGGCGGCCGCGTCGTTCCACAGGGCGATGAGCGTCACGGCCGACGGGTCGTCACTTGCTGGTGCGAGCCCGTCGATGTCTTCGTACTTGATGTTGTCGGGGACGACGACGGGAATGGATCCGTCGTCGGTGTGGAACTGTTCGGCGCTGAGATCGAGGAGCCAGTCCCTCAGGAAGGTGTCGACGTCGTAGAGGTAGGTGGCGGTGTCGATGAACGCAGCGAGGTCGCCAGTCCAGCCGAGCCGTTCATCTCTCTGCGGGCAGTCGGTGGGGACGTCCACGAAGTTGCCGCGCATGCCCCAGACGATGTTGGAGTGGAGCTGGTTGAGCATCAGGTTGGAGCAGCTGAACGTTCCGGTGCGGGTCAGTTCTGACCCGATGACGACACCGCAGACTGCCGCGGCGAGCTCTTCGTCGCTACCCGTCCACCCGCTGATCTCGGCGTAGCGGAACCCGTGGAACGTCAGAGTGGGTTCGAAGACGTCAACCCCGCCGGAGAGGATGAATCGGTCCGTCGCCTGCGCTGTGCGTAGGGGCCTGACACCGATCTCGTCGTGCTCGAGGACTTCGGCGTGGCGGATGGTGATCTGCTGGCCCGGGTCTCCCTGGACTTCAAGCCGAAGCCAGCCCACGAAGTTCTGTCCGAAGTCGATGAGCGTCTTCCCGGTCGGCGAGGTCCACACGCGCTGCGGGTACAGCTCCTGCTGGCGACGAACAGGTGGTCCGACGTATGGAGTGAGGGTCACGTCATCGAAATCGACTTCTTTCACGCCGACCCATCCCGGCAGCTCGGTGCTGGGGTTGGTCCAGCTGAGATCGCGGCGCTGCGCGTCGATGGTCTGCCCGTGGTACAGATCGTTCGCGAGGACCGCGCTCGGTCCGCACTGCCACGACGAGTCGGTCTCGATCCGCTGCGTGTGCCCGTCGGCGAAGCGGATGACCAGTTGGGCCCAGCCCGCCGGCTCGCTACCGTACAGGCCCTTCTTCCCACCGAATCCCAGGTGACCTGAGTACCAGCCGTTGCCCAGAAGCATCCCGAGCACGTTGTTCCTGCGTAGCAACGTGGTGACATCCCAGCGGGCGTAGCGAAGGCGCCATTCGTAGGAACTCCATCCCGGTGTGAGCACATCGTCGCTGACGGGGATCCCGTTGATGGTCACATCGCAGAGTCCGTGTGCGGTGGCCAACAGTTCGGCTTCAACGACGCGCCCGTGTCCCTGGTCCAGGGCGAAGGCGCGACGAAGTTGCGGAGCGCTGTCCAGCGTCGCGGAGGGGGCCACCATCTTGGCGTGGGAGGTCATCGCATTGGGCGGGGTGGGTGTCATGGTCGTCGATCCATCCGAGGGTGAGCATGTGGGATTGCTGGCCCGCCCGGACTACGCGGGCGGGCCAGCAGGCGGATGGCTACTTCACGCCGCGCAGCGGAATCAGCGCGACGGCGGCCAGGACCACGAGGACAGCTGCCGCGACCCACACGCCGACGTAACCGCCGGTGAACGCCACGACGGCGCCGGCGAGGATGGGCCCCAGGGCCTGGCCGAGGTTGGACCCGAGGCCGGCTACACCCAGGTCCCGTCCCGCGGACTCCTGGTCGGGCAGCACGTCGATGAACAGCGCCTGGTCCACCGGCAGGTAGATGCCGAATGCGATGCCAGCGGTGATGCCCTGAATGAACAAGGCGGGCACCGTCGGGGAGATGATGGGGATGAGCATCGACACCGCCATCAGGATGGACGCGATGACCACGAAGATGCGACGCTTGCCGACCTTGTCGGACAGCTTGCCCGCGACAAACAGGGCGATGATGGTGAACGGGACGCCGGTCAGGGCAAGCAACGGGGATAGCTGTGTCGCTTCGAGCTGGCTTAGCGCCGGACGCACGTAGCTCTGCAGCATGTAGAGAGCGAGCGCGGTGGAGACCGTGTATCCGAACGTCAGCAGAATGCGCGCCACCCACACCCACCGGTAGTTGCGTGAGCGCAGCGCGATGGTGAAGCCGAGGAAGAACTTCTTCCAGTTGAGAGGCTCGACGACCAGATCCTTCGAGGAGGCGTCTCGGGCGAACAGCACGAACATCACACCGGTGAAGGCGACGGCGGCCGCGATGACGAAGTAGAAGTCCAGTCCCAGCGTGGCGAAGAAGGCCCCTGCAAGAACGCCACCGAGGACGCCGCCAGCGAAGTTGCCGAATCCGCCCAACGCCGAGGCGGTACCGCGCCGGTTCTCGGGCATCCGGTCGGCGACGGTCGTCGTGAGCGGACCGAGGGCGATGTTGATGACCGCCTGCGCGAGCATGAACGCGACAGCCAGGAGCGCGATGGTCGGCGAGAATCTGACGAGGACGAGGAGCATCGAGCCAGCGAGCGTGCCGAAGAGGATCCACGGCGCCCGACGACCCCACCGAGTCCGCGTACGGTCGGCGAACACTCCGACGATGGGCTGGATAAGCATCGTCATGACGACGCCGATGGACGTGATGATGGCCAGCGATGTAGCGCGCGAGGAGTCGAACTGCGCCAGAATCGCCAACTGCTCCGCCTGCGTTGGCGTGGCCGTGGCGGTGCCGGCGCTGATCTGCTGCTGCAGAATCGTGAGTTGCTGCAGGTCGATACCTGCGTTCGCGCCGGTGAACCAGTTCGCGAACTCCAGCATCTGCACCTGATTCGGCAGAAGGATGCCCAGTACGGCGCCCCACACCGCGGTGATGGAGATCGAGAGCAGCGTGTACCAGGTCAGGTAGCGCCGCGAGAGCTTCCCTCTGACCAAGATCGGCGACGTGCCAGGGTGCGCCGGTTCGAGGACGACATTCTTCGGACCCTTCGCCTTCGGCTCGGGTGCCACCGTTTCACTCATTGCAGGTCCCATCGACTGTGATGTCCGACGCCGATGCGAACCACTCCGTCGCACCCAACTGGCCGGGTGAAAGAAGCATGCCATGCACTTTTCATGCGCGCAATACCAAAAGCGCATAACATGCATGATTATGGTCAGCACTCGAGGTGAACGCGGCCCCTATGCCAAGGGGATCGCTAAGCGCGCGGAGATCCTCGACGTCGCCCTCGACGTCATCGACCGTGAGGGATACAACGGCGCGACGGTCAAGCGACTTGCAGACGCCGTGGGGCTAAGCCAGAACGGCCTCCTGCGGTACTTCGGCTCAAAGGACCTGCTCTTCGTCGAGGTGCTCCGTCACCACAGCGCCAGAATCGAAGTTGAGGTAGACCCCGAACACACCGACTTCGCGGTCGACCTCACTACGCGCGTCGTAGACGCGGTCGCCGCGAACATCAGTGCGGCGGGGATGAGCCAACTTCTCCTCTCGCTCGTCATGGACGCCACCGACGAGGAGCACGCCGCGCACGAGTTCATCAAGAACAGGTACGAAGCCTTCCGGCAGGTGAGCGCCGCCGCGCTGCGCACGATGCAGGAGCGCGGACAGTTCCCCGCTGATGGTGATCCGGATGCGGCGGCGGTCCTGCTTGTCTCCGCGTTCGATGGCTTGCAGATGCAATGGATGCTGGACCGAAACGTGGATGTTGTCGGCAGCATGACCTATCTGCTGAGCTCACTCGGCATCACCGAGCATGCGGGCGTGCCCGCCCAGGCTCCGGCGTAGGCCGAAGGTCCGTCCACCTCACACGCACGTGTGCGTCGTCGCTCGGCCGACAACTGCACGACACGGACCACTTGCGAGGTAATGACGATTCCGGTCATCACCACTCCGGTGAGCACGAGCACCCCTGCTTCGACCACACTCATAGCCACCATGAACACGCGGTCACCAACTGTCGGCGCTGCAACCCCCGTGCTCATGACGCGGGGACCGTCCGCCGAGATGACCGGGGCGCGAGGTCCCAGCTGCTCACATAGCCGGTCGCGACTGTTCCCACCTGGATGAGGGAGCCCGCGACCAAGCTCAGAAGGCTGTACGCAGGATGACCGATGGGGGTCGAACTGGTGCGAGCAGGAAATGATGGGCTGTCGTTTGTCATGCTCCCCACCATCGCGGGGACGGTTTGAACACACGTCGTGCGGGGAGACGAACCGTGGTCGTTCAGTTGCAGTAGTCGACTGAGGTGCCAACGACGGACCGAACAGATGATGCGCAGCACTGCCCTGCTCGACATACCGCAACCGCAGTACGGCATCCGATTCCAATGGATGACGTGTTCGAGCTGAGCAGACGAAAGAGTCGAAACCAGCCCATTCAGGCGCGACGGCAAGGAGATCGGATGAGCAAGCGGAGGAAGTTGACGGTAGGAGTGACGGTGGTCGGCATTCTCGCCACCGTCGGCACCATCATCGGGGTGCGACGCGCGCGAGCCGCCACGTGACTCACCAAGCGGCACCGGGGCGTCCCGGTGCCGCTTCGGCTCGTCACACGAGCCCTCCGCGCAGACGCGTCGCTCTTCTCGCCGTCGACGACGATGGCGGATGATGTCGAGATGACCCGTGTGTCGTCTTCAGACTGGCCATGGCCAAGGCAGACCTGGTTCCTGCGCGGCCCTTTGCTCTCCGCGATAGTGACGCTCGCCGCCGTCGCGGCACTGGTCACCGAACTTTCCGTCATGCTCATCGCTGGCGACGAGACCCTGGGATACGTCGGCATCGGACTGTCGGCTGTCGGACTTCTTGTGATCTTCAGAGCCCGCTGGCTTGGTCTCATGCTGACCACCGCTGGTGGGATCGCCAGCATCTTGTTCGCCGATGAGTACATCGGTGTGTGGACCGTCACCGTGTTCGCCACGTTCCTCTTTGCACGCCAAGGTCGCTTCGTTATCCCCGCCGTCGCGCTGACCTCCCTGACGATGTACTTCGCTCTCGTGCTGCGGGAGGACGGGCAGTTCGACGCTCCTGTCGCACTCGTCGCCGCGACCTTCTGTGTCGCGGCCGGTGCCGCCGGGAGTGCCGTGCGCCTTCAGACCGACTCGTGGAATGCCGCTCGGCAACACGCCCGTGATCTCGCGGCGGCGCAGGCATCAGAGTTGCAGCGAGCCGTCACCGACGAACGCCTTCGCATCGCCCGCGACCTGCACGATGTGATTGGCCATGAGCTCGCCGTCGTCAACGTGAATGTCGGAGTCGCGGAGATCTCGCTCCCAGACCACAGTGATGCGTCGCGAGAAGCTCTTCGATCTGCTCGTCTGGGACTGCAGCGCACACTTCAGGAGACGCAACAGATCCTCAATCTCCTCCGACGCACGGACGGCGACAGCGCGCACCGCGTGGAACTCGCTGTCGTTGAGCACATTCCGGCAATGGTCGAGCGGGTCAGGCGTGCCGGCACTCCAGTGGCGTCGGACATCGCGAGCCCACTTCCAGTGCTCACCGCCGACGTGTCCGCCGCCGCGTACCGCATCGTTCAAGAGGCGCTCACCAACGCAGCCAAGCATGGATCCGGGCGTACCAGATTGACTATGAAAGCCATCCCGGGGTGGCTCGTCATCGACGTCACCAACGACGCCGGAGGCCGTCCGTCGCACGGCAGCTCCGCGCGCCCGGGCTATGGTCTGGTCGGTGTTCGGGAGCGGACGCAAGCCGCGGGCGGAGTCCTTCGCGTGACGCGGACGGACGGCGCCTTCGTCCTGCATGTCGAACTACCCACGAAGGAGGCAAGGGGATGATTCGAGTGCTCATCGTCGATGACCAGGAGATGATCCGGACTGGTCTGCGCACCATCATCTCCTCCAGCCCGCAGCTGCGCGTCGTCGGCGATGTCGGCGACGGATTCCTCGCCCTGGAGTACCTGGAAACGAATCCGGTCGACGTGGTCCTCCTGGACATCCGCATGCCCGGAATCGACGGAATCGAAACGACCGCGCGGATACGACGGGATCACTCGTCCGAGCAGGTGAAGATCATCATCCTCACGACGTTCGAGCAGGACGAGAATGTCTACGCAGCCCTGAGCGCCGGCGCCAACGGTTTCTTGGGTAAAGGCGTCGGCCCCGTCGAACTCATCGCAAGCGTCTCCGACGTTATGACCGGCGGCGGTGCGCTCTCGGCCGCCGCCGCGAACGCAGTCATCGCTCGAGTCGCCGAGACGCCCTCGCAGCGCGTCGACGAATCTCTCGCTCACCGGTTCGAGGCTCTAACGCCACGGGAGCGAGATGTCGTCATCGCCGTCACGCGAGGGCTGTCCAACGACGAGATTGCTGCGGAGATGTTCGTCTCGCCGTTCACCGTCAAGACCCATGTGAATCGCGCGATGTCGAAGGTCGCGGCGCGAGACCGTGCCCAGCTGGTCGCCTTCGCGTACCGCGCAGGGCTCGCCGGTCACTAGGTCGCTCTTCAAGACACAGCCGACCGCGGAGCGGTCTTCGTCCCCACGGATGATGAGCCCATCGTGACTGTCACGTGTCACGTACCCCACCGCGCAGGGCGATATCGCGCGTGACGCGTCGGGCCGCTTCGCCCTTCCAGCTCGGTAATCCGCCCTGGCATGGCGATGCTTGCGCACTCAATAGGGAGCGGACGGCGAACGCAAAGGAGGGGTCGCTACCGGCTGGCAGCGACCCCTCCTCTTGGAGCGGGTCTATGTCGTGAGCACCGGTTCCTTACTGGCCGTCTCGGTCTTTGCGTCCAGGGAGTGCCCTTCTACATCCACGTCCGGGATGATGCGGTCCAGCCACTTCGGAATCCACCAGGCGGACTTACCCAGCAGGGACAGCGCCGCCGGCATGAGAACCAGGCGAACGATGAACGCGTCTGCGGCGACTCCGACCATCAGGCCGAACGCGATGGAAGCACCGACAGCGAAGTGGCTGGTCGCGAACCCCGCGAAGACGACAATCATGATGGTTGCCGCTGCGACCAGGACGGGGCCGGAACGAGCGAACCCTTCCCGGATAGCTGGCTTCGGATCCATTCCCTTCCGGTGCATCTCCTGGATTCGTGACACCAGGAACACCTGATAGTCCATCGCGAGCCCGAACAGCACCCCGACCAGCAGCAGCGGGAGCAGGCTCAGCATGGGGTCACCCTGAGGAGCAGCGATGAGGGCATCCAGCCAGCCCCACTGGAAGACCGCGACGCTCGCGCCGAAGGCCGCGCCCACGGACAGGAGATAGCCGAGGGTCGCTACGAGCGGGATCAGCAGAGATCGGAACAGCACAATCAGCAGGACGACGGAGATCACGACGATCACGATGACGTACTTGATGAGTGCCTGCATGAGTTGCTCATCCTGGTCGATGCCGATTGCGGTCTCACCCGTGACTTCCAGGTGAACCCCAGAGATCGCATCGGCGTCCTCACGGATCTGATGGACGATGTCCTTCGTGGCATCGTCGATGGGGCCTCTCTCGGGAATGACGACGATACGGGCGAAGTCGCCGCTGGCGCTGATCTCGGCTGGGACCACCTGCTGCACACCATCCAGCTGTGTGAGGTCATCTTCGATGGCGGCGGTTTCGTCGGCGATTCCGTCTCCCTCGGCCAGCACGATGAGCGGGCTCTGAACCCCTCCGAACTTGTCGAGGATGAGGTTGTACGCGGCACGCTCGGTGGTCGACGGGTCTGACCCGCCCGGAACGTTGAACGCGGTCTTCATGCTGAGCATCGGCAGCGCGACGACCACCAGAATCAGAACGCCGGCGAACAGGGACAGAACCGGCTTGTTCACGACGAAGCTGCCCCATCCACGCATTACGCCGCGCTTCTGCTTCTGGCCCTCACTCCACAGCTCGCCGCGCTCCAGCGCCTTGCGCTGCTTCTTGGACAGGGCGCTGAACCCGAGGAATCGCATGCACGCAGGTAGCAGAGTGAGCGCGAGCAGGACGGAGACGAGTACGCCGAACGCGGCGGCGATACCCATCTCTGTGATGAAGCTGAGGTTCGCGACCAGCAACGCGACGAGGGCGACGATGACGGTGAGACCGGCGAAGACGACAGCCGTCCCGGCCGTCCCCGTCGCGCGAGCGACCGCATCGTCCACCGAGCGTCCTCCGCGCAGCTCGGTTCGGAAGCGAGAGAGGATGAACAGGCTGTAGTCGATGCCGACCGCAAGGCCGAGCATCGACGCGAGGATGATGGTGTTGTCCCCGATGGGGACGAGCGAGCCGTAGGCGAGGATGCCCATCAAGCCCACGCCGACGCCGAAGACGGCGATGAGTAGGTTCACGCCAGCCGCCAGCAGTGATCCGAAGGTCAGTGCCAGCACGATGAACGCGATAATCACACCTGCGCCTTCCCCGGGTCCAGGGGCAGGTGCGCCCAGCGGGACCAGGTTTCCGCCGAGTTCGACTCCGAGGGCGGGCGGCGCGTTCTCCTGGAACTCAAGTGCCGCGTCGTAGTACTCCTTTTCCTCGTCTTCAGTCAGGTCGCTGTAGGTGAGCGTCGCGACGGCGAGGGTCAAGTCCTCCGATATGTAGGGCCGCGCCGAGTCGAAGGGATCGCTGACCGACTGCACACCGGGCAGGTCTTCCGCCTCTGCCAGGACCGATGCGATCTCGGCTGTTGTGGCGGCCAATGTGACATCGCCGCGTTCGGGGTGGAACACCAGTTGCAGGGTCGCGCCCCCTTCGTCCGTCGCGGGGAACTCGTTGTTCATGCGCTCGAGGGCGAGCGATGCCGGTGAGTCGGGGATGGAGGTCTCGGCCTCCTGGGTGGAGGCAGTGCTGCTGCCAACAGCGAATACACCGATGAGGGCGGAGAAGATCACCAGCCAGGCGACGAGCACCACCCATCGGAATCGGGCGCTGAGTCGCCCGACAGAGAACAAGAACGTTGACATGGGGTCACTTTCGGTTGAGGGACTGCGAGGTTTGAATCTCAGAATCCCGGTGAAAGCGGCAAGCCAAACCGTCCATTCGGACGAAGTTCTCTACTGCGTCTGCAGTACACGCGCCGGTCGCAGGTCCTCCCACCTAAGACCGCTGAACGACCGGTGTTGACACGTGTTACTGACGTATGTTTCAGTGTTCTAGTAACACGCGACACCACTGTCGGTAGAGGAGACCTCAATGAAGAGCACAGCACGTCCGTCGTCGGGTGCAGTCCGATGACGCGCACGACATTCAACGATGGTTGGAGCTACCGCGAGAAGGCGACCGCCTTCCAAGAGATCGGTGGGGCCGACGGGTCGGAATGGGTCGAGGTCGCCTTGCCGCACGATGCGCTCATCGGAACTACGCGTTCCGCGGATGCGCCCCGAGGCGAGACCACCGGCTACTTCCCGGGTGGCGCGTTCGAGTATCGGCGCACGCTGCACATCGCCGAGGAGGACAAAGGCAAGCTGATTGCCTTGGAGTTCGACGGCGTCTACCGCGACGCGAACGTATACGTCAACGGCGCCCTCGCCGGACAGGACGCGTTCGGCTACTCCCGGTTCCTCGTTCGCGTCGACCCCTTCGTCAACTTCGGCGCGGACAACGAGATCCGCGTGGATGCTCGCACCCACCTGGACTCGCGCTGGTACACCGGCGCGGGCATCTACCGCGATGTCCACCTCATCGTGAGCAACCCCGTGCACGTCGCTCTGGACGGGTTGCGAGTCACGACGCCGGATGTCGACGACGAGTGGGCCACGGTGGTCGTCTCGGCGGAGATCGAGAGCCTGCTGCCGACCACGACCACCGCTCGCGTGGTCGCCATCATCGAGGACGAGTCAGGCTCCGAGGTCGGACGTCGCAGCACACCGGTCACGCTGCTCCCCAACACCACCGAGGTCGCTCGACTGCAGCTGTTCGTCGGCAACCCTTCTCTGTGGAGCGTGGATGCGCCGACGCTGTATCGCGCACGCGTGGAGGTCGAGGTCGGCGAGGCCGTCGACTCCACGGACACCACCTTCGGCATCAGAACGATCCAAGTGGACCCCGCCCGCGGGCTGCGCATAAACGGCGTCCCGGTGAAGCTGCGTGGTGCCTGCGTGCACCATGACAACGGCCCGCTCGGTTCTGTGGCGTCGCGCGACGCCGAAGAGCGAAAGGTGAGACTGCTCAAGGCGGCCGGGTTCAACGCCATCCGCAGCGCGCACAACCCCGCCAGTTCCGCCCTGCTCGATGCCTGTGACCGCCTCGGCGTCCTGGTGATGGATGAGAGCTTCGATATGTGGACGCAGGCGAAGACCGCGTTCGACTACTCGTTCGAGTTCCCCCAGTGGTGGGAGCGTGACATCGAGGCGCTCGTGGCCAAGGACATCAACCATCCGTCGGTGATCTTCTACTCCATCGGCAACGAGATCCCCGAGACGGGTGACCGTTTCGGTTCGCTGTGGGGCAGGCGCCTCGCGGAGAAGGTGCGTGAACTCGACCCGACCCGAATCGTTACGAACGGCATCAACGGCTTCGTCTCGGTTCTGGACATGGTCCTCGAAGGTCGGCGGCGACAAGCCGCGGCACAGCAGGCTGCGCCTGCAGAGGGCGGCGGCGTCAACACGATGATGGGCGCCATCGGCGCGATGATGAATCAGATTCAGGCGTCACCGCCGGTCACCAGCCGGACGGAGGAGTCTTTCGCTGTCCTCGACGTAGCGGGAATGAACTATGGCGTCGCCCGATACGAAATCGACCGCGAACTGTTCCCCCAGCGGGTGATTGTCGGAACCGAGACGTGGCCCGGTGACATCGACGCGAACTGGGCGCTCGTGACGGCACACCCGCATGTGCTTGGAGACTTCACCTGGACCGGATTCGACTACCTCGGCGAGGCCGGCATTGGAGTCCTGCGCTATAAGGAGGCGAACGGGGACAACCGGGTCACGTTCGCAACGGCCTTCCCCGGTCTCACCGCCTTCACCGGTGACCTGGATATCACCGGCTTCCGCCGACCCGTCTCGTACTACCGCGAGACCGTCTTTGGGCTGCGCGACGAGCCGTACATGGCGGTGCACCGTCCCGAACGGTACGGACAGGAGCTCATCGCCCAGTCGCCGTGGGCGTGGAGCGACATCGTGTCCAGTTGGACGTGGCCAGGCTCGGAGGGAACCCGCACTCAGGTCGAGGTCTACAGCGACGGGGATGAGGTCGAGCTGTTCTTGAATGGAGCCAGCCTCGGACGGAAATCGGTGGGCCAGTCGCGCGCCTTTCGTGCGGAGTTCGAGATCGACTATCAGCCCGGAGAGCTCGTCGCCGTTGCCTACCGAGCAGGTGCAGAGGCAGGACGCTTCGCCCTCACCACGGCCGAGCCGGATGTGCGACTCGCGCTTCGGGCGGAGGATGAGGCGAAGGTTGGCGGCCTGGTGTACGTGGAGGTGCTGCTCGAAGACGGCAACGGCGTTGTGCACAACACCGCCGACCGTCTTGTCTCGCTCACCGTCGCCGGCCCGGCACATCTGCAAGGTTTCGCCAGCGGGCAGCCGGTGACTGCGGAGTCGTTCACGGATGCGGAGCACACCACGTTCGACGGTCGTGCGCTCGCGGTCCTGCGAGTAACCGGTCCCGGCGAGATCTCACTGACCGCGTCTGCCGAAGGCGCGGCCGACGCGGCTCTCTCGCTTACCGCGGGCTAGTGCGCGGTTGCGGGTGGCCGGGGCGAACGCCCCCGCCACCCCTTACGCGGATTCGCCGGGCACCAGGGTGAAACGGGTGTGGGTGGACGGCATCTCCAACTCGGCCTCCCCGAGTCGGATTCGAAGTTCGACCGCGATGGCGTCGACCATCTCCCGCAGTCCGGTGTCGATGGTCGTCAGACGGGGATTCCACATCTGACCGACCGGCGAGTTGTCGACGCCGACCACCGCCAGAGTTCCGGGCACGTCCACCTCGAGGGCCCGTGCGGCCGCGAGCAGGGTCAGTGCGACGTCGTCGTTGTAGCAGGCCACACCAGCGGGAAGGGGTCCGGCCAGGATCTCCTTGACTGCGTCGATGCCGCTTTCGACAGTCAGGTGAACCATGATGCTGCCGGGTGTGGGCAGGTTCTCTCGCTCACACACCGCCTCCAATGCCGCGTACCGGCTGGGTGCATACGGATCGCGGGTGTACTCGGCGATGCCGGCGAACCAGAGTTTGCTCGGGTGATGCGTCAGGAGCGCGCTCGACTGGAGGTCACTGATACCGCCGTCAGGTGCGGTGGAGCCTGGGCCGGAGAACGAGGGGACGATGAGGGTGCCGCGATCCTCCAGCCACTTCCGCTCGTCCTCGGCCAGCACGCCGAAGTCCACGACCGCGAGGGGCCGGAGAATCCCCACCGCCTCGGAGGTCGCCCGAGCGCTTTCGCCCGCGAGGCGGATGACGACATTCGCGCCGATGTGGCGTGTGTTCTCCATGACGCGGTCGACAGCATCCTGGAAGTGCGCCGCGAAGCTGGCGTTGGCGACGAGGACCACGATGGTGTCGCTCCGACCGCTGACAAGGGAGCGCCCGGCGACTGATGGCTGGTAGGACAGCTCGCGCGCTGCGTCGAGGACGCGCCGGCGGGTCTGTTCGGGGAAGCGTGCGTCATTGCCGTTCAGGATGTTGCTGACCGTGGAGCGGGACACTCCGGCGTGGCGCGCGACATCGGCGCTGGTCGCGGGGCGCTTCCGTCGTTCCGTGGTGGTCATACGGTCATCCTCCCATGAAGCGAATGCAGCGCTGATAACTGAACTGTTACCCCGCCTCCAGGTTGACCCTGGACTTAGTAACACGTGTGCCCTACCATCGGTGTCACGCATTAGTAACACGCGACACTAACGCGTGACACTGGCCAGGGGAAGAGCCCGGCCGGTCACGCACAGCATTGACAAGGAAGTCCTGAAATGACGTTTGCGAAGAGACTGCGGGTTGTGGGGGTCGCCGCGGCGACCGTTGCAGCCTTGGCGCTGGTGGGATGCAGTGGCGGCGGAGGCGGGGGCCAGACGTCCGCCCCGGACGAGGATCACACGCTGCGGCTTTCGCTGCAGGCCCCTCCGGCGAACTTCTCGATTGGCAGTTGGTCGGGTGGTGACGCGACGCTGTTCCTGTCCGTCTACGACACCCTCGTGCACCGGGAGCTCGATGGATCACTTTCCGGCGGCATCGCTGAAGAGTGGGAGTACAACGAGGACCTCACTGAGCTGACCCTGCACATCCGGGACGGCCTGGAGTTTACCAACGGCGAGGCGCTCGACGCCGCCGCGGTCGTCGACTCGCTCGAGGTCGCCCGACAGGGCTCGTCCACGTCGCAGAACCTGGCATCGGTGAGTTCCGTCGAGGCTGTCGATGACGCGACCGTGCTCATCACGCTGTCGCAGCCTGACGCGGCCATCGTGCCCGCGTTCAGCTCGACCGTCGGAGCCATCGGTGCACCTGAGGTGCTGACGGCTGAGAGCTCGCAGCTCGAACCGGTGGGCTCGGGTCCGTACACCCTCGACAGCGCCGCGACCACCGCCGGCTCGAAGTACGTGCTGGAGCGCAACGACGACTTCTACGCCGTTGACAAGTACCCCTACAGCACGGTCGAGATCCAGATCATCCAGGACCCAACGGCCACTCAGAACGCCCTCCGTGCTGGTCAGCTCGACTACACCGGACTCAGCTCCGAGTCGCAGGCAACGCAGTTCCCGGAGGCAGACTTCACCACCGGCAACAACCTGCCCGGCGCGATTGGCGTGCTGTGGTTGGTGGACCGCGAAGGCACCGTCGTGCCGGCGCTGGGTGACGAGCGGGTGCGACAGGCCATCAACCTCGCCCTGGACCGTGAGGGTATGGCAGAGGGTCTCGGCGCGGGCTTCATGAACGCGACAGAGCAGATCTTCAGCCCCACCGGCGGTGCGTACAGCGACGACCTCAACGGCGCGTACGAGTTCAACGTGGAAGAAGCCAAGAGCCTCATGGCCGAGGCCGGATACGCCGATGGCTTCGACGTCACGATGCCGTCGACCGTCGTCAGCACGCAGTTCGAAGCGACGCTCACCCAATCCCTCGGCGACATCGGAATCCGCGTGACGTGGGAGTCCGTGCCGTTCCAGGACTTCTACGCCAAGGTGTTCGGCGGCAGCTACGGCATGTTCTTCATGTACAACGGCTTCGGCGGCTCGGACGCGCAGGACTACAACGCCAGCCTGTCCGGCGTCTTCAACCCGTTCCGCTCGACGACCCCGGAGCTTCAGACGCTGACTGCCGAGGCGAACGTGTCGCAGGACGAGGACGCCTTCCGTGCGGTCAACGAGTACCTCGTGGACAACGCCTGGTTCGCCCCGCTGGTGTACATCACGTCGCTCTACGTCGTGCCCAACACCGTCACCTACACGCCGCCCGTCGTCGGCAACCAGACGGTCCAGCCGTTCGCCCCGGCTGACTGACATCCCGATAGCGGTGCGGGGGGGGGTGGGCCCCCCCCCCCCCCCCCCCGGGGCATTTGGGTTT
>JAEYAG010000247.1 GCA_023451265.1 Actinomycetes bacterium
CCGGGGTGCTACCCCAAACGGCCGCACCGGGCAACCGCCCCCAAAAAATCCCCCCCCCCCGTCCACACGATCAGGTTGTAGCGAACCAACTCAGCATGCAGCCGCGCCACATCGGCGCGCACGGCATCGATCGACGCCTGCAGGTCAGGGTCATGCACTTCCACCTCATTACCTCTCGTCATGACTGCTGCACCGATCGAACGAGGTCGTCGACGGCGTGCTGCGGCATCGATCCCCCGCTCAGCGCCACCAAATGCTGTAGCGCAACGCCCTTCAGCGGAGTGAGGCCTTCTGCCGAGGTGCCCGCCCGGGCGAGGAACTCACGGAAGATCGCACCGCCGATGGCGTCGTCGAGCCACTCCCCGATCGTCGACTCTGCCGTCAGCACCACGGCGACCGGCTCGGCCGCCGCGGCATCCCCGCTCGAAACGATTTCTTGCGGCACGCGGCGGGGGTCGAAGTCGTGGCCCGTAGGGAAGGGCGCGAAGCCCTCAGCGCGCCAGCTCCACCCTTCCGGCACCTCGTCGACGCTCTGTGCCAAGAGTGCGGCCGCGAGCAGCAGCCCACCGTTGCCGGGCAGGTACAGCGGGAGGATGCCGCGCATCTGCGGGTTGTGTCCGACCGCCGTGTACTGATTCTTCTCCTCGTCGCGCAGCAGCGCGTCGATCGCGAGCGCCGGGTTGCCGAGCCGGGTCGCGGTCATCGCCATGACCGGGAAGTCCCACCCCCACGCGGTGGGCCACTCCCAGGTCTGCCAGACGTCGGTGAGCGTCGCCCGCATGATCTCGGGATCGATCAGCGGCGTCGCGGGAACGACACCGAGCGCCATGAGCAGCGACGGGTGGTCGTCGCGGCGCAGCGGCTCGCTCGTCGCGACGGCCCGGTAGGTGCCGTCCGAGGCGGCGGGGCTGGCGAGTCCGTCTTGCACAGCCTGCCACTCCGGGTGCCGCGAGAGACCGGCACGCTCGCGCCAGGCCTGCGCGATGTCGAGTCCCCACCACCAATACGCCAACTCGAACGTCGGGTCGATGGTCGTGCGGGCGTCGTAGAACTCCTGCGCAGGCATGATCGGCGGGCCGAGGTGGAAGACGCCGTCGCTTTCGACCGCGAATGCGGCCATGAACGTCGCCGTGGCATCCACGACCTCGCCGTACGCGTCCAGTAGCCGCGCGCGCTCGGTCTCGTCGCTGGCCTGCCAGACAAGCTCGAGCAGGTGCAGAATGTGCGGCTGCTGCCACACGAGCAGCGCGCCGATGTCGCTCGGGCTCTCGCGCCCATCCGGCCCGGTCTGCTTGGGCCAGCGCGCGCCCGGATAGCCCTGCATCGCCGCCGTCGCCCGCGCTTCATCGAGGATCGTGCGGTACCAGCGCAGGCTGCGCTCGAGCAGCTCGGGTCGCCCCCAGACGGCGAAGTGCGCTGCGTGCCAGAGGTGCATCTCGAGGTGGAACTTGCCCTGCCAGCTGTTGGTGACGAGCCCGGTCTCCTGCGGGGGCAGATGCCCGGAGCCATGCACGCGGGTCAGGTACTGCGACAGCACGATGCGACGTTCGAGTTCGGCGGCGCGTGGGTCGGCGCTGCCGGCGAGGTCGAGTGCGGCGCCGCTACGCCAGAAGGCCTGCCACGCGTGATCGGATGCCTCGCGCAGCCCCACGAACGACGGCAGACCGCCCTCGGCAGCGGCCCCGAAGCGCAGCACGAACTCGACACTGTCGGCATCCGTGTCGAGAACGAACTCGTGCGGGCCGGTGCGGACGAGCGCGCCCGTCGAGGCAGCCGATTCGACGACGTACTCCGCGGCATCCAGTCGACGCGAAATCGTGCCGTCGCCGCCGAGCACGGAGACGTGACGCTCGGGAGCGTTCCAATCGTCGGTCTGGAAGAACCCGTCGCTCGCGTACGGAAAGCGCAGCGCAATGCGGGCCCGGCCATCAGCGAGCAGCGTCGAGGTCACTCGGAAGCCGACGATCGCGGCATCCGGCGCCGCCACCGTCTCGACGCGCACAGTCTCGCCCGCGTAGGAGAACTCGCTGACGATCACACCCGACCACAGGTCGAGGGTTTGCCGCACGTCGGCCAGGACCGCCGGATCCGTCTCGATCGGGGCATCCGCCGCGGGGCGCAGCTCCAGCCCGATGCGGCCGAGGTCCAGCCGTTGCGGGTTGGCGTTGAGCCAGGCGCCGGCGCGGAACTCCTCCGCGACGTTGCCCGTCATCGCGCCCATCATGTCGTGCTTGTCGAGGTAGCGCACCGGGCCGCGCTCGGTCTCGTACGTCGTCATCGCGTCGTCGATCGTGAACCCGTCCGGGTTCGGCATCTCGTGCCACCCGGCGTTGCTCATGGTCGCGGTGTTGACCGCGACCTTTCCCTCCGCCATCGCCCGTGCGGGGTCGTGGAACTGCGTGAACGTCTGCATGCCGGTGATGTCGGCGGTGAACCCGAAGTCGCCGTTGCCGACCGTCAGCACGTGCTCGGGGTGCGGCGCGGTGAGTTCGATGGTGTGGCGGGTGACGAGTGCGCGTCGGTTGATCGGTTCGGTCACAGGATCCTCACTCAGCCGTGACGGCGAACGAGGCGCCGAGGTCGGCGACCGAGCTGCCCCCGACCCACACGTCGATCGTGGTGGCATCCTGCGTGAACGAACCGGTGACGCTCGTCCAATAGCTGAGCTGGTCAGGGCCCAGCTCGAACTGCACCTCACGCGATGCGCCTGCGGCGAGCCGCACCCGTTCGAATCCCTTGAGCTCACGCACCGGTCGCACGCTCGTGCCGTAGCGCTGGTGGATGTACAGCTGCACGACCTCGTCGGCTTCGCGGTCACCCGCGTTGGTGACGGTCACCGTGACAGTGACGGTCTCGCCGACCGTGATCGCATCGCGACTCACGCGCAGGTCGGAGTACTCGAGTGTGGTGTACGACAGGCCGTGCCCGAACGGGTAGAGCGGCGTGCTGGGCTCGTTCCAGTACCGCTTGTCCTGGTCTTGCGGTGCGAACGTGCGCGCGTGCCGGTAGGTGATCGGCACCTGACCGACGTGACGCGGCCAGGTGAACGGCAACCGCCCCGCGGGCGATTCGTCGCCCACGAGCACGGCGGCAACGGCGTCGCCACCCCGACTGCCCGGATACCAGACTTCGAGGATCGCGGGCACGTTCTCGTCTGCCCATTGCAGGTCGACTGGGCGACCTGTCATGACCACCAGCACGACGGGCGTGCCGGTTGCGGCGATGCGCTGCAACTGCTCCAGCTGACGCCCCGACAGGTCGAGCGTCGAGACCGAGGCGACCTCGCCGATCTGGTTCTGCCGCTGCCCCACCACGACGATGGCAACATCCGCACCCGCTGCCAGCTCGACGGCGCGCGCGATCTCGGCCTCGTCGTCATAGTCGTCGGGCGTCCCCACGACAGTCGGGTCCATGCGGTCGAACTGCGACGGGAAGACACGGTTCGGGATGCCCGCACCCGGCGTCCACTCGACGCGCACGCCGTCACCGAGGCGAGCCCGCAGACCCGCGACGATCGTCACCGTCTCGTCGGTGTTGTGGTCGAACACCCACGGTCCCAGCGTGTCGCGCTTGCTGTCAGCCAGCTGGCCCACGACGGCGACCGAGGCGAGCGCCCCGGCTTCCAGCGGCAGCGCACCGCCTTCGTTCTTGAGCAGGACGAACGTCTGCGCCGCGGCATCGCGAGCCTGATCGCGATGCGCCTCCGTCGTAAGGATGCCTTCGGCGGCGGCCTCATCGACGTACGGCTGCTCGAACAGTCCGAGCCGGAACTTCGCGGTCAGCACGCGACGCACGGCCTCGTCAACCTGCGACTCCGCCAACTGCCCAGCTGCCACGGCGGCCGGGATCGCGTAGAACGACGGCTCCAGCATCGTCATCTCCATGTCGAGCCCCGCGTCGACGGCGCGGGCCGCGGCATCGGCGGCATCCTTCGCGAGGTGCTGCGTCTGCAGGCTGTTCACGGCGTTCGCATCCGAAACCACGAACCCGTCGAAGCCGAGCTCGCCGCGCAGGATGTCAGTAAGCAGGCGCTTGTTCGCGACCGCCGGCACACCGTTGAACTCCATGTAGGCGCTCATGACGTTGGCGGCCCCGGCCTCGATCGCCGCGCGGAACGGCGGCAGGTAGACGTTGTACAGCTCGGAATCGGAGATGTCGACCTCGTCGTAGTCGCGACCGCCGCGCGAGGCGCCGTACCCGACGAAGTGCTTGGGACCGGCGAGCAGGCCGCTGTCCTGGAGATCACGCTGGAAACCGCGCACCTGGGCCGCAGCGACAGCTGCGCCGAGCACGGGGTCTTCGCCCGCACCCTCGATCATGCGCCCCCACCGCGGGTCGGGTGCGATGTCGACCATCGGCGCGAACGACCACCGGATGCCCACCGCGCGCGCTTCGGTCGCGGCGGTCGCCTGCGCGTCCTCGATGAGCTGGGGCTGCCACGATGCGGCGAGCGCGATCGGCACGGGGAAGATCGTGCGGTACCCGTGGATCACATCGAAGCCGAAGAGCAGCGGGATACCGAGGCGTGACTCCTCGACGGCGAGCGCCTGCAGCATGTTGGCGGTGCGGGCATCCTTCACGAACAATACGGATCCGGCGTTGCCCGACCCCGCGGCGCGCTGGACCATGAGCGGCTGTTCGACGAAAGCGCGGTGCTCGGGTGGCAGCGCGTCAAGATCGAGATCGGCCGGGATCTCACCCAAGCCGAAGTAGAAGAACTGGCTCAGCTGGCCGGCCTTCTCTTCCAGCGTGAGGCGACCAAGCAGGTCGCTGACGCGATCGGCGACGGGCAGCGACGGGTCGCGGAACGGAAGATCGGTAGTCATGACGCGGAGGTCCCTTCGGTGATGATGCTGTCGTAGGTGAATCGTTCGAGGCGAACCCGGCCATCGAGGACTTCGACGCCGATCACGCGGCCGGTGAAACCGCCAGCCACCTCGGTGGAGAGGTAGCGGCCGTCGAACCCACCCCAAGAATGCTCGGTGCCGTCGGCGCGCACGACGGTGAGTTCGATGCGGTCCGGCGCCGGGTCGAGGCGGTACGGATCGCCCTGCGGCACGCGGGCACGAAGACGCAGCGCCACGGCTTCGCCTTCGTCGATCGTGAGCGCCACGAGCGCCGACTCTGACGGGCCGATCCGCAGCACGGGTTGGATCTCGCTCCCGCGCACGGTGAGGCCGTACAGGTGATCTGCGTCCAGCCGTACCTGGAAGCGCGCCGCGCCCGCTGAGGCATCCAGGTGTACCTCGGCAGTCCAGTCCAGATCTTCGGCACGGCAGGCCAGCAGTCGCGGCGCAACGTCATCGGCGTCGGCCTGCAGGTCGAGCCCCGATGCGCCGGCGCTGCTCGCGAACCGTTCTGCCCCGGCTCCCGGTGCGATCCACCGAGGGTGCAGCGTGCCCGAGAAGTCGTCCGAGAACGAGCGATCTGCCACAGCCGGTGAAAACCGCGTCTCGTCGACCACGGGCCAGCCATGGGCCCAGTCGACCCCGGCGATGAAGGTCTCACGACCATTCAGGTGGAACTTCGGCGTCTGCCCGAGGGGGCGCACACCCAGGTAGACCATCGCCCAGGAGCCGTCGGCGCATTCCACGAGGTCGGCGTGCCCGGTGTTCTGCACCGGCAGGTCGAGGCTGCGATGGGTGAGGAGCGGGTTCGCGGGCGCGGCTTCCCACTCGCCGTCGAGCGTACGGGCACGCGCGATCGTCACCGCGTGGCCACGTTCGGTGCCGCCCTCGGCCAACAGCAGGTACCACCAGTCGCCGATGCGGTACAGATGCGGCCCTTCGGGGTGACTCAGTCCCGTACCCGGCCACAGGAGCCGTGGTTCGCCCAGCAGTTCCCCGGTCGCTGGGTTGACCGGTACCGAGGCGATGCCCTGCAGCGCCGGGTGGAACGATGCCCAGGTGAGGTGGCAGATGCCGTTCTCGTCCCAGGACAGATCGGGGTCGATGCCGACCGTCCCGCGCGTATGGACGGGCTCCGACCAGGGCCCCGCGGGGTCATCGGCCGACACGATGAGGTGTCCGCGGGACACCTCGGCGACGTTGGTCGTGATGAGGTAGAAGCGTCCGTCGTGGTGACGCAGGGTCGGCGCATAGATGCCCGCGCTGGCAGCACCCGCCGACGGTGTCAACTGCGACGGCCTGGTGAGGGCATTGCCGACCAGCGTCCACGTAACGAGGTCGCGGCTGTGCGAGATCGGCACGCCGGGGGCGTACTCGAAACTCGAGTTCGCGATGTAATAGTCGTCGCCGACTCGGCAGATCGAGGGGTCGGGGTGGAACCCGGGGATGATCGGGATGGCGGTCATGGTGCTCTCCTGGTCAGCGAGTCAGCGGTCAGCGCCGCCGCAGCGACGTTGGTCAGGGTGTACGTTGCGGTGCCGTGTCGACGACTGGTGGCGGTCACGGTGATCTCGCCCGGCGCGGTAGTGCCCCGCACGATCGCCAGCGCGCGGCCGTACCACGTGGTGTGGGTGTCGCCGGTGAACGACTCTGTCGTCAGCGGCGCTGCGCTGCCGAATCCGGCAAGCTCGCCGGGCCCATCCACCGAAATTGTGACGGTGTCGGATGCCGCGGTGTCAACCGTTGCTGCCGCATCGGCCAGCTCAACCCACACATACGCCAGCCCGTCCGGACCCGCCACGACATCGGACTCGGCACGCACGATCAGCTGCACCCCCACCACCGAGACAAGTGATGAACGGCCCGTTTCGCGCCCAGCTCGGTATCCGACGGCCACGAGTTCGCCGGGCTCATAGACGGTAGCGAACCGCGTGATGAAGCCGACCTTCGCGCCGGCCCGCCGGCGCCCGAGCGAGCGTCCGTTGAGGAGGAGTTCCACCTCGTCGTCGTCCGAGTAGACCTCGATTTCAGCTTTGCCGGCGAGGCCGCGCCACGACCATGAGGCGATGGCATCGGTGGTGCGCCACGGCGTCTTGCGGGGCTTCTGCCCGACGCGGTCGAGCGGGCGCACGGCGATCGCAGGGGCATCCAATCGTCCCCACACCGCGCGCGCGAGCATCGCCGGTGCGCCCGGTAGACCGGTGATATCGATGGCTCCCGGTCCGGCCAGCAGTGCGGGGAACGGTTTGTTGATCCCTCCGAACTCGTCGCCGTATGCCCACACGCCGATCCCGGCCTCGCCAAGGTAATCCCACCCGGTCCACAGGAAGTCACCGATCACACCCGGCACCGACTCAACAAGCCGCCAGATGGCGGGCAGATCGCCGGGCATCGATTCGGAGCCGAGGATCACGCGTTCGGGGTATCGGCGCCGATCTGCGCGGTACCGACTGAACGCGTAGTTGTAGCCGGCGACGTCGACCTGTGCGAAGGCGTCGCGTGAGGCTTTGTCGGCAGCGGGCAGGCGCGACATCGTCTGCATGATCTTGCCGAGCGACGCGGCCGCCGCGTTGGCGGCGGTGCTGGTGGCCTTCGGCTTCTCGGGGGCGTCGCTGGGGGCATCCCCTGCGTAGTGCTCGCCCTCGAACGGCGACTTTCCGCGCGCCGCCATCATGTTGAGCATGAGGTTGACCGCCAGAGTGGTCGGCCGGGTGGGGTCGAGGTCGTGGACGTACGCGTTGAGGCGACCGGTCGCGTCGACGCCGGCCGGTGCCGCCGTCTCGGCGATCTCGTTGCCGAGCGAATACATGATAACGCTCGGCCGATTGCGGTCCTCGGCGACCATCGCGCGCGCGTCGTCGCGCCACGACTCCTCAAACCGATCGGCCGCGTCGTGCGCTGTCTTGTGCTGGAACCACACGTCGGTCAGTTCGTCCAAGACGTAGAGGCCGATCTCATCGCAGGCATCCAGGAACGCGCGCGACAGCGGATGGTGCGACGAACGGATGGCGTTGAAGCCAACGTCTTTGAGCAGGCGTGCACGGCGGCGCTCGGCCTCAGGGATCGTGGCAGCACCCAACACGCCGTTGTCGTGGTGCACGCACGCTCCGCGCAGCTTCACCTCCTGCCCGTTGATCCGCAACCCCTCCGCAGGGTCGACGGTCACCGTCCGCAGCCCGGTGCGGATGACTCGCTCATCCACGACCGCCCCGACAGGGTCGAGCAGCCGAGCCGTCACGGTGTAGAGGTGCGGATCGTCCGCCGACCATGCCCGCGCACCCGGAATACCCAGATCGCCAGCGGCAGTGCGCCCGATAATCGCCAGGTCGCCGGCAGCGACGACGGCATGCCCATCGGCGACTTCGACGCGCACCCGGTGGCCGTCCACGGGACCCTCGAGAGTGACATCGACGTCGATGACCGCACTCGGAGCGAGCTCTCGCGTCACCAACCGAATGCCATCCCGCGCGAACCTCGTCGCTGCGGTGGACTCCAACCAGACCTGCCGATAGATGCCCGATCCGGTGTACCACCGGCTGTTCGGCACCGCGCTGTTGTCGACGTCCACCTGGATCGTCACGGTCTCTCCCGGGACCAGCCCGGTCAACGGTGCAGCGAACGCGCGGTACCCACTGTCACACCGGGTGACTTCGGCACCGTCGACGCTAACGATGGCCGCTCCGTAGACACCCTCGAAGAAGAGGGAGTACCAGCGGGTCGCCGCGTCGTCCGGGACGCTCCATTCTTTCGTATAGCGGTAGCATCCGCCCGGGAAGTAACCGCCGTGGTTTCCGGTGCCATCAGCGGCGGAGCGCGGCTCACCGATCATCGCGTCGTGCGGCAAGCGCACGGGCACGGGCGCTGCGTCGTCACGATGGAACAGCCAATCGGCAGTGAACAGGGTAGTGACCACGACGGGTTCCTTCCGGGGCTAGAGCGATGCGCCGTTGGTGCGAGCCACACCACCGAGCCACGCCAGGCTCGGCTTGGGCGTGCGGACAAACGTCTCGCGATCGACCGCGATCAGACCGAACTTCGGGTCCCAGTGACCCCATTCGTAGTTGTCGAGCAACGACCAGTGCAGGTAGCCGCGCACATCGATGCCGTCGGCCACCGCTGCCGCGACGCCCTGCAGGGCGCCCGTCGTGTAGTCGATGCGGCGCGCGTCGTCGGTCGTGGCGATGCCGTTCTCCGTAACGAGCACGGGGAGCCCGGTGACCTCGGCGGCGTGCCGAATCGCCATTCCCAGCGCGTCGGGGCGGTAGGCCGCGCCCGTTTGCGTGTTGTCGGGGTGCTCCGGGTGCGGAATGAGTCCGTTCGCGTCGACCTGTTGCGACGAGTAGGACTGCACACCGATGAAGTCATCGCTGGCGGATGCCTCGAGGTAGACGTCCTCGTACTGGCGACGCACCTCGACGAGTTTTTCCTCGCCGCCGGGCGCGGCCGTGAATGCGCCGTTCGCGATTGACCAGCCGACGCGCGCACCGGTGCGCTCGCGCACGATGTCCCGCACCGCGTGATGCGCCGCGATCAGCGGCCTGGAGAACTCGAGGCCGGGCACCGGCAGGTTCGCCGCGATGCGCTCGCGCTCGGCATCCCCGTCCATGGTGGGGCTCTGCCACTGGCCCATCTGACCGGCGCGGGCCGCCTCCTGCATCATGATCATCATCGCCATCATGTTCGGCTCGTTGATCGTGACGACCCACTCCACACCGTCGAGGATCTCGGTGGCCTTCGTGGCGAACGCGGCAAAGCGCTCGGCCGACCCGTCACCGCTCCACCCGCCCTGCTCGGCGAACCAGCGCGGCAGCGTGAAGTGGTTGAGGGTCACGACCGGTGTGACGCCCAGGTCGAGGGCAGTCTCGATCATGCGGCGGTAGTGCACGAGTTCGGCGTTCGAGAACTGCCCAGGGCGGGGCTCGATGCGCGCCCACTCGATACCGAAGCGGTACGCGTTCAGCCCCGCCCCGGCGAGCAGTTCAAGGTCTTCACGATAGCGGTGGTAGCTGTCGTCGGCGTCGCCGGAGAGCTCCATTCCGGGCATGAGGCCCTCGCGCGCCCACCAGTCGCTGTTGATGTTGTTGCCCTCGATCTGGTGCGGGGCGGTGGAGGCTCCCCAGAGGAAACCATCGGAGAGCTGCGCGGTCATCGTCGTCCTGTCTGTCTGTGCTGTGAGTTCGGGATCGGTTACTGGACCGACCAACCGCCGTCCGAGGCAAGGATCGCCCCGTTGATGTTGACGCCGTCGTCCGAGAGCAGGAACGTGATCGACGCAGCCAACTGCTCGGCCGTCGCGATCGTCGGAATCTGCGATTGGAACGGCTGCAGGCGGCTCTTGCCCGCTTCGGAGACGTTTGCCGGGAACGGGATGCCGGTGGCCACGCCGCCGGGAGCGACAGCATTGACCCGGATTCCGCTCGGGCCATACATAAAGGCCGCCGACTTTGTGAGACCCACCACGCCGTGCTTCGAGACGGTGTAGGCGTTGCCCGACGCGTTGCCGCGCAGCCCTGCTTCGCTGGCCACGTTCACGATTGAGCCGGCGCCCGCGTCGAGCATTGCGGGCAACACCGCGCGGGTCAGCTTGAAAGCGCCCGTGAGGTTGACGCCGATCACGCGATCCCACATGACGTCGCTGGTCTCGTGCAACGGCGAGAAGTCGTCGTTGATGCCCGCGACGTTGGCAAGGGCATCGACGCGACCACCCGCGGCTGCGACGATGGCGTCGATCGACTCTTGCTGGGTGATGTCACCCGCGATCGGGACGATATCCGCTTCAGTCAGCGCCGCCGTGAGCTCGGCGAGACGATCGGCAGAGACGTCGACGGCGACGACGCGAGCGCCTTCGCGGGCCACGCGCGAGGCGGTCGCGCGACCGATGCCGGAGGCCGCGCCGGTGACGATCACGGTCTTGCCTGCGAAGCGGCCCCCGGTGACTTTCTCGCTCCATCCGGTCACCGCGTCCCCGTCCGGGATTTCGCCACCGTTTGCGGCACGCACCAGGCCGTCGATCGCCTCTTGGGGCATCTGCCCCTGGCTCAGCGCCACCATCTGCTGCAGCGGAAGCGCCTTGACCGGCGCCAGATTGTCTTCGCTACCACCCGCCTTCGCCAGGAAGCCGCGGAGGATGTCTCCCCCGACGGGGTGCTCCAGCCACTCGCCGATCGTGCTGTTTGCGGTGAGGGTCTTCTCAGTCATGTCGGTCTCCTTCTCGGGCAGACGGTTCAGTTGGACTTGCGGACGAACAGCATCACGAGTGTTCCGCCGACGAGCGTGCAGGCCGCGGCGATGAGGAAGAGCAGGCCGTAGTTCTTATCCGCACCGCTCACCCCGATCAGCAAGAGGGGCGCCGCGACAATCGGCGCGATCGACTGTGCGAGCGTCGTGGAATACGCATTGATGCCGATGTAGCGGCCGGCTTCGGTGTCGCGATCTGGCAGGACATCCAGCACGATCGCCTGGTCAACGGCGGAGAACACACCCAGGCCAAGACTCGTGACGACGGATCCGACGAAAAGCAGAGTGGCATTCGAACCGCCGAAAGCCATGATCACCGCGCCGGCGGTGAACCCGAGGCCCGCAAGCAGTACGAAGATGCGGCGACGTTTGATCTTGTCAGAGAGGAACCCACCCAGAATCGCGCCGCCCGCCGTCGCCACGACACCGAGGAGGGAGAGAATCACGATCAAGCCACCGATCTGATCGACCTGGCCATTGTCCGTGAGGCGCGAAGCGAAGAACAGCGTGGTGAAGGTGGTCGCGAACGTGACGCCGAACATGAAGAACAAGCGTCCGAGCCAGTTCCAGGCGAAGTCGGGGTGCGCGGCCGGGTTGAAAACCATGTGGCTGAGGGCAGTGCGCAGGGTGAGCTTGGCGGCATCGTTGAACTCACGCGTGTCGGACTCCTTGACGAGCACGACCCACAGCAGCACAAGCACGAGCCCGATCCCGCCCGGCACCAGGAACACGAGGAAGTTGTTGCCGATGAAGGCGCTCGCAATTCCAGTACCGAGCACCGAGGCGATCATCTGCACGAACCCGCTGAGGCCAGCGACCTTGCCACGCTGTTCTTCGGGCAGTCGATCGGCCTGCGAGAACAGCAGCGAATTCATCACGGTGCTCCAGCCCAGCTGCGTGAACACCCATGCCACGATGACCAAGGGGATGGTCGGTGCGCCGGCGAGGAAGGCCAGCGCGACGACCCCGACGAGTGCGCCGGCAAGCGCAAAGGGACGGCGGCGGCCGAACCGCGAACGCGTGCGGTCACTCCACATGCCGACGATGGGACCCCAGACCGCAGCGGCAAGCGCGCCCACACCGATGACATAGCCAAGCACCTCGACGTTTTCGGGGGCAAGCTGCTGCACGCGCAGCGAGAGCGAGATCCCAATGGGAGCAACGAGCGCGACGTACGCGCCCAGCGTGGCGAGGATGAGAAGCCAGATGTAACCCGCGCTGACGCGCGTGCGGAGCGTACCGGTGGGCGTATGTTCGCCCGCGGCTTCTGCGGGAACTGCGGAGCCCTCCGCGAGGGGCGATGCGGGCGTCGAGATGGCCGGCGTCGGCTGTTCGGACATGATGACTTCCTTGTCTTGCGTGGGTGACGCACGTGATCTTCGTCAGCAAATCAGGCGGAGTTAGTAACACGTGTTACGGTATTTCACCACAAGAAGTATCACGTGTCAATCGGTACTGTTGAGGTATGAGGCACCCCCCGAGCAACCCCGGACGGCCCACGTGTCCGTGACCAGCGCCGACGTTGCACGGCACGCCGGAGTGTCCCGTGCAACCGTCAGCCAGATACTCAACGGACAGACCGACCGATTCGCTGCGGCAACGGCTGCCAATGTGCTCGCGTCGGCAAAGGAACTCGGCTACGAACCGTCCGCCGTCGGCCGTGCACTGCGGCGCGGGTCGAGCGACTTCGTGATCGCGATGCTTCCGCACACGACGTTCGGAACGAACCTGCAGGACCTGTTCGAGGAGATGGACTCTCAGCTCGAAGAGCATGGGTTGTACCTCGTGATGCGCATGTCGACGTCACCCACTCAGACCCTGGACAAGGTCGTCGGCAGTCTCAAGCCGGCGGCAATCTTCTCGCTCGCACCGTTCACCGTCGAAGAGCGCGCGATGCTCGATTCCCGGGGCATCCTCGCGATCGATCCGCCCAGCGCTTCGATGACCGACTTCAATCGTGAGATCGGGATCCTGCAAGCACGCACGCTGCTCAGCCGTGGGCATCGCCGGATCGGCTTCGTCCACCTGAAGGACGCGCGCGAGGACCCGTTTGGACAGGCTCGCGAGGATGGCGTTCGCCGGATCGTGCATGATGCCGGGTTGGACGAGATCGTCGTCACCCACACCGATATCGATCTCATGTCGGCCGTGCGCGCCTTGCGCGAGGTGAATCCTCCAGGCATCGCACTCGCCTGCTACAACGACGACGTCGCGATGGCGATCCTCGCCGCCGCCCGGGCAGAAGGCCTCGACGTGCCCGGCGATGTCGCCGTGATCGGGATGGATCACACGCCGCTCTCGCGCGTCACGGCCCCCGCACTGACCACGATCGAGTACGACCTTCGCGAAGCCGCCCGCCAAGGGACCGCCGGACTGCTGGCCGCGCTCCGCGCCGGTGCGCCCGTGAACCGGCCGACGCCCGCGGCGCTCAGCGTCGTCTGGGGAGAGACCGCCTGATCCTCACCGCACAGCCTTCACCCGCCACGCGATGAGCAAGCCGCCCGCGAGGACGAGTCCTCCCGCACACAGGTACAACAGGGCGAAATTGCTCGCGCTGGTCGCCCCCACCGCCAGGATGATCGGCGCGACCAGCGGGGCGAGCGCACTCGGAATCTTTTGCGAGAAGCTCGTGATCCCCATAAAGCGACCGGCCTGCGTGTCGCGGTGCGGCAGCACATCGAGCACCATGGCCTGATTCACCGCGAGAAAGACCGCGACGCCGAGCGAACACAGCACCGCCCCGACGATCAAGACGAGCAGGTCGTACGCCGCAGCAGAGACGACGGCCCCGACCGCGTAGACCACGACCGCGAGTGCGATGAAGGGCCGGCGCCGGCCAAGCCGGTCGGACAGCCATCCACTGGCGATCGCACCGGCAGCCGAAACCGCGGTCGTCACGGCCGACATCAATGCGACCGTCGGCGCGATGGCATCCACGGCGATCCCCAGTCGCGCCGAATAGAAGAACGTCCCATACGTCGAGGTGAACGCGATCCCCGCGAAGAAGAGGAAGCGACCCAGCCAGTTCCACGCGAAGTCCGGAAACAGGCGCGGCCGGAACCCATAGCTACGCACCAGCGCCCCGACCGTGAGCTTCGCGCCGACATCCATGGCGCGCGAGTCATCGTCCTGCACCCAGACCAGAAACGCCAGCACCAACGGCAGCCCGACGATCGCGGGCAACCACATCGTGAACGACACGTCGGCCGCGAAAGGGCTGACGAGGAGGATGCCGGTGACGGGAGCGACCTGCGTCACGACGCCGACCAATGCGCCGACCTTGCCCCGCTGTTCGGGCCGCAGCCGGTCGGCCTGAACGTTGCCGATCGATCCCAGGGTCGTCCCCCAGCCGAGGTTGGCGAACACCCAGCCGAGTCCGAGCAGCCACATGTCCGGCGCGAAGGCCATGAGAGCGATCGCCCCCATGCCGAGCACCATGCCCGCCAGCGTGTAGGGCCGCCGGCGCCCCCAGCGCGTGCGCGTACGATCGCTCAGCACTCCCGTAAGGGGTGCGGTGACGAGGGCCACCGCAGACCCCACGCCGATGATGATCCCGAGCGCCGCCTGATTGCCGGGTTCGAGCGCATCGAGCTTCAACGCAAGCGTGAAGACCATCGGCACAAGGTATGCGATCGCCGCCCCCAGCGTGCCGACCAGCATGAGCACGACTTCGCGAGCACTCATCCCGGCGGGCGCTGATTCACTCACCCTCGCGGCATCTGCGGTGGCCGTCGGATTGACATCGGAAGGACTCATGAATCCACACCCCTTTGTGGCGATGGAAGCGACCTGAAATTACCGTCGCTGCGCGATTTTGAATACTCTAACCGAAATTCGCGGTGCAATGGTATTTTTATGGCGATGACTGAATCGCACGGCACACCACGGGGCCCCTACGCCAAGACAGCCGCGGTGCGGGGGCGCGTGCTCGCCGCAGCGTGGGTACTCTTCGCCGAGACCGGCTACCGGGCCGCCACGATGAAAGAGATCGCGGCGCGAGCCGGCATCAGCGAGCGCGGGCTGGTCCACCACTTCGCCTCGAAGGAAGAGGTGCTCGCCGGGGTGCTCGCCGGCTACGACTCCCATGTCGGAGGCTTGCTGCCGAAGGGCAGCGGGATGCCCGCACTCCGCCAACTCGTCGACGTGATCGCCAGCGACATGTCGAGCAACCACGTCGTCGAGCTCTACGCGATCCTGTCGGCAGAAGCGGCAGATCCGTCGCACCCCGGACACGAGTACTACGCCCGCAGGTACGTGACATTTCGGCAGTACGCAGCGCAGCAGTTCGCCACGTTCCTGAGCGCACAGCCTCTTGGGTCGGCGGGGGTGGCCGATCCCGAAGAGTTCGCGGTGGCTTTCACGGCTCTCATGGATGGCCTTCAGACGCAATGGCTGTACGACCGAGGCACCACGATCGACGCCGCGGCCGTCCTGCACAGATTTCTCGACATGCGGGAACGGGAAGTCCTGCACCGCCAGAACGCCTCGCTCTCTGCCGACGATTAGGTCGCGTTTCTCGTTGCTTTCTGAGGCTCAGCGGTCGTCGGTCGAGCCGATACGGGCGCGTCCGACAGGCCGGAAGCGCCACACCAACACGACGCCCAGGAGTGCGGACGCGGTACCGAACGCGGTGCTCGTGATGCCGAGCCCGGTCGCATAGTCGCCGGTTGCGCTGAACGACAGTAGTGCCGCCTGCGCGAGGGCGATCATGACCAGGGCGTTCGCGAGGTTGATCGTGCGGGTGATGACCAGCACCGGTTGCTTCCGAGACGCGCGCAGCGTACCCGTGAGAGCGATACCGAACTCGACGAACGCGATCGCCGCCAGCCCGATCGCGGCAGCCTGGTCGAAGTACGGGGTGCCCTTGTCGCCGATCAACAGCGGCAGGCACAGTGCGACGTAGACCGCGGAGACGGTGGCGAGGAGGATGCCGGCAATGACGGCCGTCGGATGGTGAAGAACGCCGCGACCGGTATGGGCACGAGGGACGCGGCGGTAGCGGACAACGACCACGCCTTTCGCCGCGCTGATCCCCAGCGTGAACAGCACGTTGGCGAGGAGAAACAGAGAAGGAGAGTTCACCAGAAGGGCCGCTTTGGCGATCGCGAGCACGAAACTGCCGATGGCCGCGGTCCCGGCATAGAACACGACGCGTTCCTGGACGTTGCCGAGCCACCAGGGCAACCGGACCCTCTCTGCCACGGCATGAATCACGCAATGCCGGATGCCCCAGGCCGCGCCCCGCAGCGTGAGAGCGTGCGGGGCCGGCGAATCGGGCTGAGGTGTGGTCGGCGACGGGCCAGGGAGCAGGGTCACAGGAGCGCGGCGGCTTTCTGGGCCGTGTCGTAGACGATCTCGTACTGCTGATCGATGGCCGCATCAACCTGGGGAGCGCGACGGGCCTTGACCACGATGTAGCTGACCCACCCGCCGAGCCAGCCGAGCAAACCAATCGCGCCGAGCACGATCGAGATGCCCATCGCGTCAGCTTGGAGGGCGAACACCGACCCGGCCAGAAACGCGGAGCCAATGACACCGATAATGATCGCGATCGCCATCGGAACGGTCTTCTTGGACCGGTCCAGCGCGTCGATGGTGGTCAGCGCGGCACGGTTCGCGCGCTGCAGCTCCTGCACAATGGGCCGGTTGCGGATCCGCCGGTCGCGCTTGAGTCGCAAAGTGGTGTGCCCGGATGCCGCCCGGCCAGATTCGACGCTGTCGATCACCCATCCGAAGTTCGGGCTCGTGTCGCGGTACACGCTCTCCAGCTCACGTGGCACCCGCAGCGCGGTGTGCTCGTAGACGATGGCATCCGAAGCGGATCCGGTGATCGTGGTGTCAGTCATGATTTCTCCTCGTGTCGGGGATCGAGTACCCGGGTGGGCTCTCTCGATGTCTCCATGCTCGTCGCGTGCGGAACGGATGCCGTCGTGCGGATGGACGCACCTCACGTACTGCACTGGTAGTACGAGTCAGCGCAGGCGGGATGGAACCATAGGGGCATGCCGAGGACTCCCATCGACCGCCGTGGACGCTCCCACGGCGAAGTGTGGACGGCGCGGCTCCGCCTGCTGCAGGGCGCTCTGACCGCTGTGATGACGATCGCGGTCGCCGCGGACATCGGGACGCAACTGTTCGTCGCGCACCGCTATGAGCCGCTCACTTACCTCGGAGCACTGCTCACGGCCGGAGGGATCGTCGCGTTGCGGCGGGCCCCGTGGCTTGCGGTGACGCTGTTCGCCGCCGGTCCGGTCGTAGCCGCCGTGACCGGAGCGCAGGGGACCGCGCTCTGGTCGGTGGCCTGCTTCGCCGCGCTGCTCCTCACTCTCCGCGGCACCAGCGGGTGGGCGGTTGCCGGTGTGCTGGCGACCGCGAACCTGACGGCATCATGGATCTCCACGGGCACCATCAACCCGCAGATCGACTCGTCCGCGACGGTGAGCGCGTTCGTGGCGCTCCTGGCCGCCGCATGGGGTGTGGGTCTGCGCAACCAACAGCGCTACCTGGCAGCCGCCCAGGAACGGGCCGATGCCGCGGAAGCGACCAGGCAGATCACCGCTGAGCGCAGCGTGGCGCAGGAACGCGTCCGCATCGCCCAAGATCTGCACGACGGAGTCGGCCATCAGATCGCCGTCGTCAGCGTGCATGTCGCCGCCGCGCAGCAGCGCCTGCGCACCGACCCCGACGCGGCCACGGAGGATCTCGCCGCCGCCCGCGTCGCCATCAAACAGGTCCTTCTCGAAACCCAGCAGATCCTGCGGGTCTTGCGCGTCGGCGATGACACCGGGCCGAACGGTCCCGTGGCCGACCACCGAAACATCCCCGATCTGCTTCGCGCCAGCCGCGCGGCCGGGCTGACCATCGAGGCCACCACCGCAGACCTGCCGGACCTGCCAGCCGGGCTGAGCGCAGCGGTCTACCGGATCGTGCAAGAGATCCTCACCAACGCGCACAAACACAGCACCGGCACCCTCACCCTGACCATCACCACCACGACCGACATCGTCATCGACGCCGTCAACGTCCCCTCCGCGCGAGCCTCAGCCGCCGCCACCACCTCAGCGGCCCCAACCGGAGGCGGGCGCGGACTGATCGGCATCCTCGAACGCGCTGAATCCGTGGGCGGCACAGCCGCCTTCCGCACCGAGAACAACCTGTTCTGGGTGCACGTCACCCTCCCCGCCCCGAACGGAGCCGCCGCATGATCCGCGTGATGATCGTTGATGACCAGCAGATCATCCGTGCCGGCCTCCGCGTCGTCATCGAGTCGGCCGCCGACCTGACGGTCGCCGCCGATGTTCCCGATGGATACGCTGCCCTCGAATACCTCACATCCGACCCCGTGGACGTGGTGCTCATGGACCTCCGGATGCCCGGTATCGACGGCGTCGAAACCACGAAACGCATCCGGGCCGCCCACCCCGACACGCCCCCGGTCCTCGTGCTGACCACCTTCGATCAAGGCGACAACGTCCTCGCCGCTCTCCGCGCCGGCGCCGCCGGATTCCTCAGCAAGGGCGCTGACGCCGAGGAGTTGCACACCGCGATCCGCGGCGTGCACCACGGAAGGCGCGCCCTCTCCCCCCGCGCCGTCGACGCCGTCGTCAACCAGATCAGCAATCCTCAACCGGACCCTCCCGCCGACCCCGACAAGGCCAGGCTGTTCGACCAGCTCACCCCGCGCGAGCACCACATCCTTCACCTGGTGATCCAAGGTCTCGACAACCACGACATCGCTCGACTCGAGAGCGTCTCACCATTCACCGTGAAAACCCACGTCAACCGAGCCATGAACAAGGTCGGCGCCCGAGACCGCGCACAGCTCATCGCCTACGCGCTCCAAGCCGGCGTCGACCCCACGCCATAGCGGGCGCATTGGCGGATTCATAACAGGTAGGCGTCCTCTGCTTCGTATCGGACCCGAAGGAGCCGCACGGAGCCGCGATCGCTGCGAACGCCGACAACTCGCCCGGTGAAACCGCCCGCAACCTCCGTCGAGAGGTAGCGTCCGTCGAATCGAGCGAGCTCTTGTTCACCGGCACCGTCGTCTATTGACAGTGCGATGTCATCGGGTCCAGCGGCTGACTCGTGCGCCGTAACGAACACAGTCACACGTCCCGCTGGGACGATCGACGTCGCTCCGAGGGTCGAGTCCAACGGGCCGATGCGAAGCCGTGCCGTCGCCGTAGAGCCGTCGACTGTGACGGTCGTGTTGTGCTCATCATCGACTCGAAGCATCACGCTGCCCGCAGCACCCGCCAGCATTATCTCTGCCGAGAAGCGCCACCGCCGGTCGGTCACGCGCGCCATCAGAGCATCGCGCGGGTCGCCCGCGGCAGCAAGGAGCAGCCCCGGACCGCCGTCGCGATGAGCCAGCTCACGCCCGCGCCCCGGTGATACCCATCGCGGATTGAGCGTTGCCGCAGTGAAGTCATCCCCGAATGACCGATCGGGTACCGGCGCGCGATAGCGCGTCTCGTCGACGACCGGCCATTCTTCGCGCCAGTCAAGACCAGCGAGGAACGTCTCCCGCCCATTCACATGGAACCAGGGCGTTGGCCCAGCCGATCGGACTCCGAGGTAGACCATCGACCAACTGTCGTCCGCGTTCTGCACAAGGTCTGCGTGGCCGGTGTTCTGTACCGGGCGAGTGAGGCTGCGGTGCGAGAAGAACGGGTTGCCGGGGTTGCTTTCGAACGGCCCCTGAGGTGTGCGCGCCCGGGCGATCGAGACAGCGTGCCCACGCTCGGTACCACCTTCAGCGATCAGCAGGTACCACCACTCGCCGATGCGATACAGATGCGGGCCTTCTGGATACGCGAGGCCGGTACCCGCCCAGATGATGCGGGGCCGCTCAAGAGCCACACCGCGATCGAGGTCGACGCGGACCTGCGCGATGCCGGGCATGTCAGGGGTGCCCGAACAATAGGAGAGGTAGCACGCCCCGTCGATATCCCAGGCGAGATCGGGGTCAATCCCATCCACGCCCGCGATGACGATGGCCTCCGACCAGGGCCCGGCCGCGTGTTCGGCACTGACGACCAGGTGACCGCCGCCACGCGAGACGTCTGTGGTGATCAGCCAGAAGCGGCCATCGTGGTAGCGAAGAGTGGGAGCATAGATCCCCATTCCTGCGGCCGCATGCCCGGGAGCGAACTGCTGCACGGTGGACAGCGCATTGCCGATGAGTTTCCAGCTGATCAGGTCGGTGCTGTGCCAGATCGGGACCCCGGGCGCGTACTCGAACGATGAGTTCGCAAGATAGTAGTCATCGCCTACCCTGCAGATCGTCGGATCGGGGTGAAACCCCCCGATGATCGGCTCGATGCTCGTGAGCTCGGTGCGGCGCGGCCGCGGCTGGTGATGGTCGGTCGGGTGGATGAGTTCCGTCGTCACTTGATTCCTGTCGCGGCAACGCCCTGGATGAAGTACCGCTGCAGGGCGAGGAAGAGCAGCAGCACGGGAGTGATCACGAGCACGGAGCCAGCAAGAAGCACTCCGTAGTTCGTCTGGTTCTGGCCGGTCGAGTACAGCGAGAGCGCCACCGGAAGGGTGTACATGCTCTCGTCTTGGGCAACCACGAGCGGCCAGAGGAAGTTGTTCCATGAGGCAAGGAAGGTGAGGATCGCCAGCGTGGCCAGCGCCGGACCACACAACGGCATCACGACCCGCGCGAAGATGCGCAGCTCCCCCGCCCCATCGATACGCGCAGCCTCGAGGAGCGAGTCGGGAATGCCCAGCATGAACTGGCGCATCAGGAACACGCCGATCGGGGCGGTCAGGAACGGCAAGATCAGCGCCGGGTAGGTGCTGACCATGCCGAGCTTCGCGACCACCACGAACAGCGGGATGAACGTCACGATGGCGGGCACCATGAGAGTCAGCAGGACGAGACCGAAGAGCACACGCTTGCCCGGGAATTCGAGCTTGGCCAATGCGTAGCCGACCATGGAACAGAAAACGAGGGTTCCGAGCACCGTAAACCCGGCGACGATGACACTGTTCGTGAAGTAGGTGCCGAAATCCAGACGGGTGAACCAGGTGACGAAGTTCTCCCAGGTGAACGTCTCGGGGAGGAACGTCGGCGGCCGACGCAGCAATTCGCTCTGTGGCTTCACTGACCCCAGATACATCCACACGAACGGCAAGAGAGTGGCGGCAACCGCGATCGTCAGCACGATGTACACGGCCGCCCGTCCGACACGGCCTCGAGGTCGGCGCCGCCGCGGTCGCGTGGTTTCAGTGGACGCGTATGGGGCAGGTTGTGTTGGCATGGGCGTCTCTTCGACAAGTGATGTCTGCATGCTCAGTCCTTGGAACGGAACGCTCGGAACTGGAACACGCTCAGCAGGGCGATCGCCACGACCAGCACGTAGCTCGCCGCTGATGCCAGGCCGAAGTTCCCGAACCCGAACTGGTTATAGGTGTAGTAGATGACCGAGAGCGTGGAGTCGAGCGGGCCACCCTTGGTCATCACGAACGGCTCCTCGAAGAACTGCAGGAATCCGACCGAGAGGAGGACTGCCCCGAGCAGCAGAGTCGGACGCAGAATGGGCAACGTAACGCGGGTAAATCGCTGCCAAGCATTCGCTCCGTCCATCGCCGCTGCTTCCAACACGTCTTCAGGTACGGCCTGTAGGCCGGCGAGGAAGATCACCATCAACGTGCCGGTGTTCCGCCAGACCGCCATCAGGATGAGTGACGGCATCGCCCAGGCGGGGTCGACGAGCCAGTTGGGGCCTTCGATAACCACGGCCTCGAGCACGATGTTGATCAGCCCGTCGGGCTGCAGAATGAATCGCCAGACGACCGCGACGGCCACGATGCTCGTGATCACCGGGGCGAAGAACCCGACTCGGAACACCGTCCGGAACCGGCGGATGCCGTTGTTGAGCGCCACCGCCAGCGCGAGCCCTGCAATCATCGTCAAGGGGATGCCGACACCGACGAAGTAGGCAGTGTTGAGCAGGGAGTGCACGAACCGCGGGTCAGCGAACAGCGTCACGAAGTTGTCGAGACCGACGAAGGCGACCGCGAACGGATTGCCGATGTCGCTACTGCGGAAGTCGGTGAGGGACATCGCCACCGACGACAACAGCGGTATCACCATGAAGACTGCGAAACTCGCGATAAAGGGCAACGCGAACAGGTAGGCGATCAACGCTGCCCGTCGCCGAGGTGCGCTCCGGATGCCGGAGCGGCTGCGCGCTCCGGCATCCCGAGTGAGAAGAGACATCACGTCAGTTGCCCACGCCCAGCGCGTCCGCCTGCGACTGAATGTCCTTGGCCGTATCCTCCGGACTCTTACCGGCGCGGATCATCTGCTCGATCGCGGTGTCTCCGGCCGCGGAGACCTGGCTCCAGGTCGAGACGGTGGGTGCCGCCTTGGCGCTGGAGAGCTGCGCTCCGAACACCGAGACCTTCTCGTCGTTAGCGAGGGACGGCGCCTCCCAGGCAGCCTGCTGACTGGGCAGTGCGGAGACCGCGTCGAACCACGCGACCTGGGTTTCGGGGTCGCTGAGCCACTGAATAAGCTTCCACGCCGCGTCCGAGTTCTTCGCGTCCTTGAAGACGCTGAGGTTGGAGCCGCCGATGAACGAGGTGGACTCACCATTCGGGCCGGAAGGGAACGGAGCCAGAGCGAACTTGTCGTCCATGCCAGCGCCGCCAGCCTCGTTGAAGACGGCAATGTTCCAGGGTCCACCGATCACCATCGGAGTGGTTCCATCGACGAAGAGCGCATCGGACATGCCGTCCTGAAGGTCCTTGTCGGCGATGCCGTCTTGGAACAGCGAGTTGATGAAGGCCAGCGCCTCGGCATTGTCCGGAGAGTCGATCGTCCACTGCGTGTTGTCGTCGGTGATCAGCTCTCCGCCGTTCGACCACAGGAACGGCAGAAGATTCAGGAAGACGTTGAATCCGCTCGGCAGGATGGACATCCCCCATGTCGCGCCCGCATCAGTCTGGTACGCCTTGGCGAGGTCGTAGAGACCGTCCCAGGTCGTGGGGAACTCGTCGATCCCGGTCTGCTCAAGCAGATCGGTTCGATAGAAGATGACTCGAGTGTCGACGTACCACGGCACGCCCGCCAAGTCGCCGTCGATCTCGGCGTTCGCTAGTGCCGCCGGGAAGATTCCGCTCGTGTCCAGCCCGGCAGGAACAGGCTGCAGGGCGCCGTCGAAGTTCGCCATCCAGTCGCTGCCCAGCATGCCGATGTCCGGCGTCGTTCCCCCGGCGACCGCCGTCTGATACTTGTTGAGCGCGTCACCCCAGGGGATTGCGGTGACCTCGACTGTCACATCGGGATTGGCCTCTTCGAAGGGCTTGACGAACTCCTGCAGCGCCTCGCCCTCGGTGCCCTGCGCCCAGATCGTTACTGTGCCGGTGGCCGGCCCGTCGGTCAGCCCGGTCGAATCGGGCTCGGCCGCACCCTCATCGGTGCGACCACAGCCTGCGAGGAGGAGCGCCGTGACGGCCGTGAGAGCCGCGGCGGTCACCAGTTTCTTTCGGATCATCTTCGTTCCTGTTCTTGGTGGGACCAGTTGGTGCCGCGGCGTCGCAAGTCCTGAGCGCGCCGCGTGCGCTAACAATCTAAGCGCATAACATTCTGAGCGCAAGGCTTATCTGGAAGGCGGGTATTAGCGGCTGCAGCCGCAGCTCTGCCCGATGGAAAGAGAGCACCGGAGCACTTCGTAGCGGTCAGCCTCATCGTCACCGCCGATGATGTCCGCCAGGATGCGAACTGCGGCACGGCCGATCTCCTCCATCGGCTGGCGGACCGTGGTCAGCTGGGGGTGGGTGAGTCGGCCCGCGAGGATCCCGTCGAAACCAGTCACGGCGACTTCGCCCGGCACGTCATGTCCGGCGCGAGTGAGCAAGTCGATCGCGACCAGCGCCTCCTGATCCGAGGCGCAGACGAATACATCCGGCAGAGCACCTGACGCTATCGCGCGTCCGATGACGGCTTCGGTGGACGCATCGTCGCCGGGCTCACTGTCGGTGTATGGAGGCACGGGGACTCCCGCGGCTGCCAGCGTCTGCGCGAACCCCTCGTAGCGGGCCACGAACTCCGCAGTGGCTTCCGTGCCGATGTAGACGAAGCGCCGGAATCCGTGCACCGTGAGCAGGTGTTCGGTGAGGTTCCGCATCGCCTGGTTTCCGTCGACGAGGATCGTGTGTAGGCCCTCGTGCTTGGTGTCGCCGCCTAGCTGGAGCACCGGCATCCGGCGGGACATCTGCAGGAGCACATCGGTTGATGCGGCACCGGCGAACGCGATCAGCCCGTCCACTCGGCCGGCGACGTCGATCACCGGGGGCAGGTGTCCAGGGTTGCGGCCGGCGCCGAGCATGAGAGCGTACCCGCGATGCCGACACTCGAGCTGCACCCCACGTTGTACTTCATCCGAGTACAACGGGAACAATCGGGCATTCGGGGTCGTTGCCGGCTTCCCCGGCTCCGGCTCCAGCAGATAGTCAAACGCGTACAGTCCCAAGGCTCCGGTGTGGCCGGATGCCAGCCCGCGGGCGTTCGCGCTCGGCACGTATCCCAAGCGGTCCGCAGTGGCGAGCACCATTTCCAGCGTCTCCCGCTTGACCCGTTCCGGCTTGGTGAAAGCGAACGATACGGTTGCGATCGACACGCCAGCGGCTGCCGCCACGTCGTACACCGTCCGCCGCTTGCCCATATGCTCTCCCGCCTCACGCCACGGGAAGATGCGTTCCCGGTTCACGCTCAGCATAAGCCGCGAGCTCCGAGAGGCCCTTCGACCTGTGCCACCAGGACACACTCGTGACCCGCGCCACTCGATGCGCGCGCGACGCTCCAGCGAGCTCCCATCACAGGGCCAGAATCCGGGCCACCCACTCCTCCCGCACCCGATTGGCTCCGCGTCCGATGCTCGAATCAGGCGCGGCTGCGTGGAAGCCGTGATAGCCACCCGGCCAGACATGCAGTTCCGCCTGACCGCCGGCTTCCCAGATCCGTGACGCGTACGCAACGTCCTCGTCACGGAAGACCTCAGCGCTCCCGACGTCGATGAACGCAGGGGGCAGATCAGAGAGATCCGTTGCCCGCGCGGGCGCGGCGTAACCGGTGACACTGTCGGTACCCCGACGATCACCGAGCAGCGCCGTCCAACCAGCTTCGTTGCTCTCACGATCCCAGAGCCCGGTGCCGCTGAATTGGCGACTCGAAATGGTGTCGTTACGATCGTCGAGCATCGGGCAGATCAACAGCTGACCGGCTGCACGTGGCCCTTGACGATCTCTCGCCAACAGCGCCACACCGGCTGCGAGACCTCCCCCCGCACTACCGCCGGCAACGACGATTCGCTCCGGATTCACTCCGAACCGATCGGCTGCGTCCACGAAGCCGATGAAGCCGGCGTACGCGTCATGCAACGGTGCAGGGTCGGGGTTCTCCGGCGCCAGCCGGTACTCCACCGACGCGATCACGAGGCCGTATCGGACGACCCAGTCAAGGAGTCCGACTTCGAGCCCGAACCGGTCACCGAGCAACATGCCACCGCCGTGGATCCAGAAGACAGCCGGCGCGCCGGTCCGCGCCTCACGGGAGCGGAACACCGCGATGGTCACATCTGGGCCATCGTCAAGACCTGGCACGGTGAAATCGGTGTGCTCGATGCCCAGGCCCGGCAGAGACCTCTCGAGCTGCTCCCGAGCGGCGGCGTCGCGGGCTGCCGTCGACTGTCGTATCTGCGCGAGGTAGTCCAGTTTGATCGTCCACGGTCGTCGCATCTGGTCCGCCAACGCAGGGTCGGTCTCGGCGACCGCAGCAATCTGCGCCTCCTGAAGAGCGACGAGTTCTGGGTCATACGGCGGGCGAGGAAGCGTCTCAGTCATCTTGTGCTCCCTTGTCATCGGTGGTCGGGCGAATCTGTTCGAAGATCCGGTCCAGCGTGCGGAAGACCGCGATGGTGTCGGCGGCGGTGTGCGTAGGGTGCTCCCGCCATCCGCGCTGCACCGCCTCGTTCACGCCGCGCAGCATCGGGCCGTAGTTATTGCCCTCGCGGGGGAAGTCGAGCATGCCGGGTTCGCGGAAGATCTGGCGCAGGCCACCCGCGCGCACTTCAATGGCATCCGTGGCCCAGAACGGCGGCACGAGCGTCAGCCACCCGGCGGTGCCCGCGACGGATGCCGTGAGCTCGGTGAACTCGATGAAGGAGCTCGCCCCCTGCATGAAGCGACCGTCGTCGTACTCGAGCGTGTAGTGCTCGGCGAAGTCGACGCCGTCTGCACGCACCGTGCCGCGCGCGTAGACATCGCGCGGCTCGCCCAGAATGACATGCGCGAGCGTGATCGGATAGATCCCCTGATCCAGCAGCGAACCGGGACTGCGAGCAAGGTCGGTACGACTACCGCTCTCATCGGGGAACGGGAGCGCAAACGAGGCGCGCACGCTGCGCACGTCGCCGATGAGCCCGTTCTCGATCTGCTCGAGGAGCGCGCGGAACACGGGGACGAACTTCATCCACATCGCCTCCATCACGAAGACATCGTTCTCCGCGGCGATCCGGAAGAGATCCTCGACCTGCGCCGCGTCGAGCGCCATCGGCTTCTCGACGAGCACGTGCTTGCCCGCGCGCAGCGCGCGTGCGGCCATGTCGTGGTGCAGCGCGAACGGGGTCGCGATATAGAGGACGTCCACCGCGTCGTCATGAATGACGGCATCGAAGTCGCCCGTCGATCGCGCTACTCCGAACTCCTCGGCAAACGCTGCCGCCTTTTGCGGGTCGCGAGACTGCACGATCTCGATTTCGGCATCCGGCACGAACTGCTGCAGGTCGGCGACGATGCTGCGCGAGATCGTTCCGGTGCCGATGATCCCCCACCGGATCCGCGCTGCCCCACTCATGCTGCACTCGCCTTCAGCGCCCAACGCGCTTCTCGGCGCTCCCGCTGACGATCCGGATCTGACGTCGGCGCCGCCAGCAGAAGTGCCTGCGTGTATGGGTTCTGTGGATTGTTCGTGACCTCTGCCGTCGGCCCCGTCTCCACCAGCTCACCTCGGTACATGACCGCGACCCGGTGACTGATGTGACGCACGACCGCCAGATCGTGAGTAATGAACAGGTATGCGACACCGATCTCGCGCTGCAGTTCGATGAACAACTCCATCACCCGCGCCTGCGTCGTGAGGTCGAGCGCCGACACCGGCTCGTCACAGACGATGAGCCGTGGCCGGAGCGCGAGCGCTCGCGCGATGGCCACGCGTTGCCGTTGCCCGCCGCTGAACTCACGCGGATACCGCTGCGCCGAGTTCGCTGGCATACCCACACGGTCAAGCAACGCCATCACCCGCGTGCGTGCTTCTCGCCCCTCGATCCCCTGCGCGATGAGGGGCTCGGCGAGGATATCCTCGATCTGCAACGCGGGGTTGAGCGAGGTGTAGGGATCCTGGAAGACCACCTGGATGTCCTTGGCCAGACCGCGCCGTTGCTTCGCCCCCAGGTCGGTGATGTCTTGGCCGTCGAAGGCGATGGATCCAGCGGTCGGGCTGACAAGGCCCAGCACGGCCCGCCCGAGCGTGGTCTTTCCCGATCCCGACTCGCCGACGAGACCCAACGTCTCGCCGGGGGCGATCTGCAGCGAGATCCCTTTCAGGATCTCCGGCGACTTCCGCCGGAACCCCTTGCCCGGGTAGCTCAGTCGCAGGTCAGCGACCTCCAGCAACGTGTTCATCGGGTTGCCTCCTCGGTTCCGCCCGGCACGAATGCTGGCGGGTCGGTACGAACGGTGTCCTCGTCGAGAATGGAGCCGACCAGCTCCTTCGAGTACGCCTCCTGCGGCTCATGGAAGATTTGGCGCACGCTGCCGTCTTCGATCAGTTCGCCGTCGCGCATCACAACCACGCGATCACACAGATCCGCGACGACCCCGAAGTTGTGGGTCACCAGGAGCACGCCCATGCCGAGTTCCCCCTGCAGTTCGCGCAACAGGTCGAGGATCTCGGCCTGCACGGTGACATCGAGCGCCGCGGTCGGCTCGTCGGCGATGAGCAGTTTCGGCCGCGACACCACCGCACCGGCGATGAGTACCCGCTGCGCCATCCCACCCGAGATCTGGTGCGGATACGACGCGAACGTGCGCTCGGGGTCAGCGATCCCTACACGTGCGAGGAGTGCCAGGATTGCCTGCTTGGCTTCCTTCTTGGGCATTCCCTTCCGTAGCCCTTCCATCAGCTGGCTGCCGACGGTGAACGACGGGTCGAGGTTCGCCATCGGTTCCTGCGGAACGTAGGAGATCACCCCTCCCCGGAGCTTCCGCATGTCGCGCCCGGACTTTCCGAGTAGCGATTCACCGGCGAGGCTGAGTTCGTCAGCGGTGACCCGCGCTTCCTTCGGGAGCAGCCCCAGCACCGAGAAGGCCGTCTGCGTTTTCCCCGACCCGGACTCGCCGACCAGGCCCACGATCTCGCCGGGGTTTACGTCGAGCGAGACGGATTTCACAACCGCCTTATAGCTGCCGTCAGGCATTGGGTACCTCACCCGAAGGTTTCGGACGCTGAGCAATCCGCCTCGCCCGTCGGTGGGGATCGCGCTGGTGGCCGGCTCGGCAACCGCTTCTTCGATGCTCCGTTTCTTCCCGGCGGTGGACTGCGGTCCTGCGAGGACGTCGCGGTAGGCATTGCCAAGGAGGATGAGGCCGCCGTTGAGGAGGGCAAGGAACAACGCGGGCCAGACCAACTGGACCGGATCGGTGTAGATGTTCAGGAACGCATCATTGGTCATGGATCCGAAGCTGGGGGTCTGCGTCGAACCGAATCCGAGGAACGCGAGACCGGCCTGCACCCCAATCGCAGCGCTCGCCAGGAACGCCGCGGAGATGATTACCGGGCCCCGCACGACGTAGAAGACGTGCCGAGACAGGATGCGACGGTTCGAAAGCCCGGACACCCGCGCGGCGTCGACGTAGAGCTCGTTTCGTACCCCGACGACGAGGTTGCGCACGAGACGGAAGATGCCCGGCGCGAGGAAGAGGCCGAAGATGAACATCATGCCCTGATAGCTGCTGCCCATGACCGGGTAGAGCACCATCACGAGCACCAGCGCGGGGAAGGTCATCAGGAGATTGAAGACCCACGACAGTGTTCCGTCGGTGCGCTTCCCGACGTATCCAGCGATGAGGCCGAATACGGTGCCCACGACAATGCCGACACCGGCACCGATGAGCGCGGAAATGACGGAGACATTGATGGAGGTGAGTACGCGAGCCCAGATGTCACGGCCGTACTGGTCGCCGCCCAGGGGCCATCCTGGAGTCCCCACCGGAGCGTTGATGTGCTGGAGCGAAGCATAGAGGGGGTCGTGAGTGGTCAGCAGCGGCTCGAAGATTCCCATCAGCACAAGTGCGATGAGAACGACGAGGCTGCCGACGCCGAGCGGCTTGCGAAGAAGTCTGCGGAACGCGCCCGCCCGCTTCCTCACGGCGAGGTCGTCGATTTCGTTGACGACACTCGCGTCAGACGGGTCATAGACGGTCATGAGACCCTCACCTTCGGGTTGAGCCATCCATTGGCGAGGTCGACGAGGAGGTTCACGACGACGACGAGTGCGACGCTGAAGAGCGAGACGCCGAGCATCGCGGGAAGGTCACCCTGGATAGTCGACGTGTATCCGTAGGTGCCGAACCCGGGAAGAGCGAAGATTTTCTCGACAAACAGGGACGCACCGAACATGGTGATGAACAGCAGGGAGAACGTCGTCAGCGCAGGGCCTGCGGCGTTGCGCAGCGTGTGCTTCAGGAGAATCGACGCCTCGGAGGATCCGCGGCTGCGAAGCGAGCGCACGTAGTCCCGATTCAGTTCGTCAATCATCGATCCGCGAACCTGGGCGGCTAGCGATGCGATACCACCGATGGACAGCACGACCGCGGGAAGAATCACGGAGGCGAGCCACCCGCTCGCGGACTCTTCGAATGGCACGAATCCGATGGCTGGCAGCCAGCCGAGCACGATGGCGAAGACGTAGACCAGGACGATGCCGAGGATGATAGCGGGGAACACGTACGAGATCGTCGCGATGCCCTGCAGCAGGTTGTCGAGCCAGCCACCGCGGGCTGCAGAAGCCACACCGAGGATGACACTGACGACCAGAGTAAGGATGCACGCGACGAACACGACGGACATCGTCACAGGAAGTCGGTTCACGAGCGCCTGAGTCACCGGCTCGCTCGTGAAGTACGACGTGCCGAGGTCTCCGCGGAACACGCCCGCAAGCCATGAGAAGTACTGCTCGACGATGGGGCGGTCAAGGCCCAGCTGAGCATTCAGTGTCGCGATCTGCTCGGTGCTCGCGGCTGGACCCAGGATGTTCTGGGCCACGGGGATACCGGCGCCGAAGGTGAGGAAGAAGGTGATGGCGGTCACGATGAAGATCAGGACGAGTCCCGACCCCAGCCGCCTGAGGATGAAGATAAGCACAGGTACTCCTATGGCGGTGTTGGGGGGTTTAATGCCCCCCCACCCCCATCCGG
>JAEYAG010000013.1 GCA_023451265.1 Actinomycetes bacterium
ACGCCGAGGTGCAGGCGGCCCTCGCGGCCGCGGACGAGGCCTTCCGCACCTGGGGGCGCACCTCGGCGCCCGCGGAGCGCGCAGACCTGCTGCGCAAGGTCGCCGAGCTCCACCGCGAACGGCGCGACGAGCTCGCCGCGATCATCGTGCGCGAGATGGGCAAGCCGCTCGCCGCCGCCGAGGGCGAGGTCGACTTCGCCGCCGACATCACGGAGTACTACGCCGACAACATCGACAAGATCACCGGCGACACGCCCCTGGAGATCCTGGGCGAGGGGACCGCCGTGATCCGCCGCGCGCCGCTGGGGCCGCTCCTGGGAATCATGCCGTGGAACTTCCCGTACTACCAGGTGGCCCGCTTCGCGGCCCCCAACCAGGCGCTCGGCAACACGATCCTCCTCAAGCACGCGCCGCAGTGCCCGCAGTCGGCCGCCGCGATCGCGCAGATGTACGCCGATGCCGGGTTCCCCGCCGGCGCCTACGCCGACGTGCGCCTGACCAACGAGCAGGCCGCCGCCGTCATCGCCGACCGCCGGATCCACGGCGTCTCGGTGACCGGGTCGGAGCGCGCCGGCTCGGCCGTCGCGGAGGTCGCGGGGCGGAACCTCAAGAAGGTCGTGCTCGAGCTCGGCGGGTCGGACCCGTTCATCGTGCTCTCGACCGACGACCTCGACGCCACCGTGCAGATGGCCGTCGACGCGCGCCTGGACAACAACGGCCAGTCGTGCAACGGCGCGAAGCGCTTCATCGTCGCCGACGAGCTGTACGACGCGTTCGTCGAGAAGTTCGCGGCCGCGCTCGCGGAGGCGAAGGTCGGCGACCCGTTCGCGGAAGACACCGTGCTCGGGCCGCTGTCCTCGCTCGCCGCCGCGGAGCGGCTGCAGGAGCAGGTCGACCGCGCGGTCGCCCAGGGCGCGACGGTCGTGACCGGCGGCGGACGCGAGGGCGCGTTCTTCCCCGGCACCGTGATCACCGGCGTGACGCCGGAGATGGACGCGTACCGGGAGGAGTTCTTCGGCCCGGTGGGTGTCGTATACCGGGTGGCGGGCGAGGACGAGGCGATCGAGATCGCCAACGGCACCGAGTTCGGGCTCGGCTCCTACGTGTTCACGACCGACCCCGCACAGGCGCAGCGCGTCGCCGACCGCATCGACGCCGGCATGGTCTACGTCAACATCGTGCTCGCCGATTCGCCCGAGCTGCCCTTCGGTGGAATCAAGCGCAGCGGCACGGGGCGCGAGATGGGGCTGCTGGCCGCCGACGAGTTCGTCAATAAGAAGCTCGTCCGCATCGCCGGGTGACGCGCGTCGGCCGCGTTTGTCCCGGCATCCTGCCCTGGCGCGACGGCGCCCCGCGCGGGAGGATGAAGGCATGGAGAACACGGATGCCGTCCGCTTGCTGACCGACGACGAATGCTGGGACCGTCTGGCCGAGCAGCAGCTCGGACGCCTCGTGACCCACGTCGGCGACGTGCTGGACATCTTCCCGGTGAACTACACCGTCGACGGTGAGAGCCTCGTCTTCCGCACCGCCGAGGGCAGCAAGCTCACCGAGCTCACGATCAACGACCAGGTGCTGTTCGAGGTCGACGAGTACACCGACACCGACGCGTGGAGCGTCGTGGTGCGCGGCACCGCGCGCCGCCTCGACACGCCCGAGGAGGTGCGCGCCGCAGACGAGCTGCCGCTGCGCCCCTGGATCCCGACGCTCAAGTACAACTACGTGCGCATCACCGCCACGTCACTGTCCGGGCGCGACATCGAGCGCGGCGAGGAGCCCGACCGCTACGGGGTGCAGGACTACTGACGGTTCGCGAGGGATGGGACCATGACGTAGACTGGACAGTGCAGTTGAAGTCTGCATTCTTTTGCCGTGCCCGCGTGGTTCCCGCGTGGTTCCCGTGCGCGGGAGTGCGACTTCAGACCCGCGAGATCTCCGGATCTCTAGGGCGGTAGCTCAATTGGCAGAGCAGCGGTCTCCAAAACCGCAGGTTGCAGGTTCGATTCCTGTCCGCCCTGCGCGCACCAGCACACGCTGGCGCGGAAGTAAGTCCGAGCAGTTCACATTGGTGGGTACATGGTTCAGGAAGAGGCGCACGGCGAGGTCGTCGCAGCAGGCGGCGCGCCCCGTGAGAAGAAGCTGAACTTCTTCCAGCGGATCGCCCTCTTCATCCGTCAGGTCTTCGCCGAGCTCCGCAAGGTCGTCACGCCGACGCGCCAGGAGCTCGTGAAGTTCACGGCGGTCGTGCTGGGCTTCGTCGTCGTGATGATGGCGATCGTGTACGGCCTCGACCTGCTCTTCACCTGGGTGGTGCAGGTCGTCTTCGGCGTTCCGAGCTGAGCGGCCGCACGCGCGCCGCTGTGACCGCACGACCCCCGATGGAAGAGAACGCACGTGTCTGAGAAGTACGCCGACGACGCCGATTGGGCGACCGCCGCAGAGCAGTCCAGCGAGGACGACGAGGCCCAGGAGGGCAACATCCTCGCCGAGGAGGAGCGCTCCTCGGCTCCCGCCGAGCACCTGGCCATCCACGTCGTCGATGACGAGGCGGATGCCGACGACGCGGACCTGGACGACATCGAAATCGACGACCCGGAGGCAGACGCCATCGTGAACGACGCACTGGAGATCGACGAGGCCGCCGAGGCCGAGGCCGCCGCGGAGGTGCTGACCGACGCGCTCGCCGAGGAGGAGGCCGAGCGCGCCGCCGACGCCGCCGACGAGGTCACCCCCTACGACGGCCCCGACGTCAACGGCGAGGCCGACGAGACCCCCGAAGACCCCTACGAGGCGTTCCGCACCGAGCTGCGCGAGCTCCCCGGCAAGTGGTACGTCATCCACTCCTACGCCGGCTTCGAGCGCAAGGTGAAGGCCAACATCGAGCAGCGCAAGAACTCGCTCGAGGTCGAAGAGGACATCTACCAGGTCGAGGTCCCGATGGAGGACGTCGTCGAGATCAAGAACGGCCAGCGCAAGATGGTCACGCGCGTCCGGATCCCCGGCTACGTGCTCGTGCGCATGGAGCTCAACGAGGACACCTGGTCGGTCGTGCGCCACACCCCCGGTGTCACGGGCTTCGTCGGCAACGCCCACAACCCCACGCCGCTGCGCTTCGAAGAAGCCTTCAACATGCTGAAGTCCCTCGTGCAGGTCACCGAGACGGCCCCCGCCAAGGGTGCCGCCGCGAAGGGCTCCGCCACGCAGGCGCGCTCGGTCATCACCGAGGTCGACTTCGAGATCGGCGAGACCATCACGATCAAGGAGGGCTCGTTCGCGGGCCTGCCCGGCTCGATCAGCGAGATCAAGCCCGAGAGCGGCAAGCTCACGGTCCTCGTCTCCCTCTTCGAGCGCGAGACCCCCGTCGAGCTGTCGTTCGACCAGGTCACCAAGCAGTAATCAGCTTCTCTCGGCTAAGATCGAGAGGTTGTCCGCGTTCGCGCGGGCGTACCGCTGTCCGGAGATACCGGATCTGCGGGAGAGCGGTCCGGTCCTGAGCCTGTCGAGGGCCCGGCATCCGTTCGAGGAAAGGAAAAGCAATGGCACCGAAGAAGAAGGTGACCGGCCTGATCAAGCTCCAGATCAACGCCGGCGCCGCCAACCCGGCTCCGCCGATCGGCCCCGCGCTCGGTCAGCACGGCGTCAACATCATGGAGTTCTGCAAGGCGTACAACGCCGCGACCGAGTCGCAGCGCGGCAACGTCATCCCCGTGGAGATCACGGTCTACGAAGACCGCAGCTTCACG
>JAEYAG010000015.1 GCA_023451265.1 Actinomycetes bacterium
CCCCACCTCGGCACCGAGCAGCGCGGACGCGGCGCGCCGCGCCTGCGCCACGAGCTCGGGTGCGGCGGGGTCGGGGGTGGGGGTGGGGGTGGGGCCCGCGCTGTTCGCGAGTGCGCCCGTTGTCGCCGAGTGGGCCCGTTCTGCACCGTCTGCAGCGGGCGCGCTCGGCGAAAAGGGGCCCGGTCGCGGTGGATCGGCGGGGTCGAGCTGGACGCGCAGGACCCGGCGGGTTCCCGCTGCCGCGGCAAGGTGCGGCCAGGTCGCGGTGGCGTCGGCGGCGGATGCCGCGGCGATCCCGGATGCGGCAGATGCGGTCGCGGGGGTGGCGTACACCGTCGCGGCGACGGGCGGGGTGGCGGGGGCATCGACGACCAGGGTGACGACGTCGCGCTGCCGCGCAGCAGGGGCCACGACGGCGATCCCGGCTGAGGCGAGGAGGGATGCCGCGGCGTCGCCGTCGGTCGCGACGATCACGACGTCGGCGCTGATCTCGTCGGCTGGGGCTGCGTCGGGATCCGGGGACGCGTCGGCCGGAGCTGCGCCGGCATCCGGGGCCGCGTCGGCATCCGGGATCCGCGCGGCGTCGGCATCCGGGGCAGCGTCGGCATCCGGGATCGCAGCCTCGACGCGGACGGTCCAGCGCGCGCCGTCGCGATGGAGCCCGGCGACGCGCGCACCCGTGCGGACCTGGACGTCGAGATCGGCCAGCCGTCCGGCAAGCGCGTCGACGAGACGACCCATCCCGGCGCGCAGCGTGGCGCGGGAGGGCCCCGCATCCTCCGGCAGCAGTTGAGCGACGGCCCCGGCGAGCGACCCGGCGCGGGTGAGTGCGGTGCTGATCCCAGGGACGGCGCGGTCGGCATCCACGTCGTCGACGTCGACGCCGTACCGGCCGAACGCGAGCGGGGCGACGAGACGGTCGCGCACGCGCGCTCCCATCCGCGCACGCACGAGCGCGCCGAGGCTCTCCTCCCTGCCGATCGTGAGCGGGGGACGCAGGCGGTCGAGGTAGGCCCGCCACGCGCCGCGCCATCCGATGAACCGTCGCGCCTCGTCGCTCCACGGGTTCGCCGGGATGCCCGCGAGCCCCACCGGGATGGCCGCGACCCGCATCGCATTCGCCGAGCCCGCGGCGACCGCCGTCGTGTCCGTGGCGGCGGTCTCGACCGCGTCGCGCAGCCCGAGCTCGTCGATCAGCGCGTCGAGGGCGGGAGCGCCCGGGGCGAACCCATCGGCGACGAGATCGACCGCGAGGCCGTCGAGGACCTCGGTGCGGATGCTGCCGCCCACCCGGTCGCTCGCCTCGAGCACGGTGACGCGGATGCCGACCTTCGCGCACTCCAGCGCCGCCACGAGCCCGGCGATTCCGCCGCCGGCGACGACGACGTGCGCCTCGTGGGCGCGGGAGATGAGATCGGCAGCATGGTCGGACACCCCTTCATCCTCCCCCACGGCTCGCCCACGGCGCCGCCGCGCGGCGTTCTGAAAGCAGGGCGAATCGCACCTTTCGGCCGGCTGGCGCCGCATGATCACCGGTTCCCCCTGCTTTCGCGACGCCGCTGCAGCGAGAGCGCGTGGGAGCATGGATGCCATGGCCCTGCACATCACCGGAGACACCGCCGCCGACGAACTGCTCACCGACAGTCCGCTCGCCCTCCTGATCGGGATGCTGCTGGACCAGCAGGTCGCGATGGAGACCGCCTTCGCCGGACCGCTGAAGATCGAGCAGCGCACCGGATCGCTGGATGCCGGTACGCTCGCGGCCTACGATCCCGACGCGCTCACCGCGGTGTTCAAAGAAACACCCGCGGTGCACCGGTTCCCCGGATCGATGGCGGCGCGGGTGCAGTCGCTCTGTCAGGCCCTCGTCGACGAGTGGGGCGGCGATGCCGCGGCGCTCTGGACGACCCCGGTCCCCGAGCATGTGGAGGGGCCGGACGGCGCCACCGTGCTCAAGCGCCTCAAGGCGCTGCCAGGGTTCGGCGAGCAGAAGGCGAAGATCTTCCTCGCGCTGCTGGGCAAGCAGTACGGGTTCACCGGCGCGGGCTGGCGCGAAGCGGCCGGCGCCTACGGCGAAGAGGGGTCGTTCCGCTCGGTCGCCGACATCGTCTCACCCGAGTCGCTCACGAAGGTCCGCGAACACAAGCGCGCCATGAAGGCCGCCGCGAAGTCCACGGCATCCACCTGACAACGTCGCCCCGCGACGGATGCCGAGGACAGCGCGGTCAGGCGCCGCGCAGCCGCTCGCCGAGGTACCCGACGAGCCCGTCGAGGCCGATGCGCTCCTGCGCCATCGTGTCGCGGTCGCGCACGGTCACGGCGTCGTCCTCGAGCGAGTCGAAGTCGACCGTGACGCAGAACGGGGTGCCGATCTCGTCCTGACGGCGGTAGCGGCGACCGATCGCGCCGGCGTCGTCGAAGTCGACGTTCCAGCCCTGCGCGCGCAGGTCGTCGGCGACGCGGCGCGCGAGCGGCGACAAGTTCTCGTTGCGCGACAGCGGCAGCACCGCCACCTTGACCGGCGCCAGGCGCGGATCGAGCTTCAGCACCGTGCGGGTGTCGGTGCCGCCCTTCGCGTTCGGCACCTCCTCCTCGCGGTAGCTGTCGACGAGGAACGCCATCATCGACCGGGTGAGACCGAACGAGGGCTCGATGACATACGGGACGTAGGTCGTGCCGGAGGCCTGGTCGAAGTACTGCAGCTTCTGACCCGACGCCTCGATGTGGCTCGACAGGTCGAAGTCGGTGCGGTTGGCGACGCCCATGAGCTCGCCCCACTCCTTGCCCGGGAAGCCGAAGCGGTACTCGAAGTCGATCGTGCCGGCGGAGTAGTGCGCGCGCTCGTCCTCGGGCACGTCAAACTGGCGCATGTTCTCGGGGTCGATGCCGAGGTCGAGGAACCAGTCCCAGCACGCCTGCACCCAGTGTTCGAACCACTGCTGCGCCTCGGCGGGCGGGGTGAAGAACTCGATCTCCATCTGCTCGAACTCGCGCGTGCGGAAGATGAAGTTGCCCGGCGTGATCTCGTTGCGGAACGCCTTGCCCACCTGGCCGATGCAGAACGGCGGCTTCTTGCGCGACGCCGTCAGCACGTTGGAGAAGTTGACGAAGATGCCCTGCGCCGTCTCGGGCCGCAGGAAGTGCAGGCCGCTCTCGTCGTCGACGACGCCGAGGTAGGTCTTCACGAGACCCGAGAACGCCTTCGGCTCGGTGTACTGCCCCTTCGTGCCGCAGTTCGGGCACGGGATGTCGGCGAGGCCGTTCTCGGCGGCGCGGCCCTTGCGCGCCTCGAAGTCGTCGATCAGGTTGTCGGCGCGGAAACGCTTGTGGCAGCTCAGGCACTCCACGAGCGGGTCGGTGAAGGTGGCGACGTGGCCCGACGCCTCCCACACGCGCTTGGGCAGGATGACCGACGAGTCCAGGCCCACCATGTCGCCGCGGCCGCGGACGAAGGTCTGCCACCACTGCCGGCGGATGTTATCCTTGAGCTCCGTGCCGAGGGGGCCGTAATCCCACGCGGAGCGCGACCCGCCGTAGATCTCACCGGCCTGGAACACGAACCCGCGGTGACGGGCGAGGGCGATGACTTTGTCGAGACGGGACTGCTCGGCCACAGGTGGCTCCAATGGTCGGATTCGCGAGAGCGAGAAGAACGGATGCCGCGGTCACGGGCGTGCGCCCGGCATCCGTCAAGTCTAGCCGCCGCACCCCGGTGCGCCTCCGTCAAGGCCCCTGACGAAAGCGGCGCCCTCACTGGCAGGCTGGCGGCATGGATGAGCGCGAGACGAGATGGCCGGCACTGCCGGTCGCGGCGTGGCAGGACACCCGAGACACGCTTCAGCTGTGGACGCAGATCGTCGGCAAGCTGCGGATGGCGCTCGCCCCGCATCTGAACCACTGGTGGCACGTGCCGCTGTACGTGGACGCGCGGGGGCTGACGACGGGCCTCATGCCCGCCGGGGCGCACGGGCTCGAGGTGCGGTTCGATTTCGTCGCGCACGAGCTGGTCTTCGCGCGCACCGACGGAGTGACGCGCGCGATGGCGCTGCGGCCGCGCTCCGTCGCCGACTTCTACCGGGAGTTCGTCGCCGTGCTCGCAGAGCTCGAGGTTCCCGCCCGCATCCGCCCGGTGCCGGTCGAGCTGCCCGAGGTCATCCCGTTCGACGAGGACGAGACCCATGCGTCGTACGACGCGGATGCGGCGGCCCGCTTCTGGCGGTCGCTGGTGACGATCGCGCCGATCATGGCGCGGTTCCGCGGCGAGTGGGAGGGGAAGTCCAGCCCCGTCCATTTCTTCTGGGGCGCGTTCGACCTCGCGACCTCGCGCTTCAGCGGGCGGCCCGCACCCCGGCATCCGGGCGGCGTGCCGAACTGCCCCGACTGGGTCATGCACGAGGCGTACGACGCGGAGGTCTCCAGCGCCGGGTACTGGCCGGGCGGTGCCGACGAGGGGGCGTTTTACTCGTACACGTATCCCGAGCCGGCGGGGTTCCGCGACCGCGACCTCGGCGTGCCCGGCGCCTTCTTCGACGCCGGGCTCGGCGAGTTCCTGCTGCCGTATCGGACGGTGCGCGAAGCGGACGACCCCGACGGCCTGCTGCTGGCGTTCTTGCGGGCGACCTTCCGCGCCGGCGCCGAGACCGGCGGCTGGCCGGGCGTCAGCTGACGAACTTGATGGCCAGCGGGTAGGTGTACCACTCGCCCTTGTTCGCCTTGAGCGCCGCGATGATCGAGAAGACGATGCGCAGCACGTAGGCGGCAGCGACGATGAACAGTCCGATGATGAGCCAGCTGGTGAGCCATCCGACCACTTCGGCGATCAGCAGCGTCAACTGGAAGTTCAGCGCCGTCGCGCTGTGGGCGCGCACGAACGGGCCGCGGTCCTTCAGCACGAGGTAGCCGATGAGGGCGGGGATGAAGTTGAAGAAGATGCCGCCGACGTGGATGAGGGTGGCCCACAGCTTCTCATCGGCGGGGTTCAGCGGCTGCGACGGCTGGGCGCCGCCGCCGTACGGCGGGGACGGCGGCTGGTTCGGCGGGATAGTCATGGGGTCAGCCTAGGGCCCGGGACCCGGCCGCGCACAGAGGGATAACCGGAGATGTCGCCGGTGTCATCCACCGAAACGGGACACCGGGGCGCGGGGCATCGGGGCGTGATCCCCCGCACGACGGAGGCGCCGCGGCATCCCGAACCGATACGGTCGAAAGACGACCGTCGTCACAGCCCAGACAAAGGAGACGTATGGACATCTTCGCTGCCGGAGGAGCCTTGGTGGTGGGCGTGATCGCGGTCATCGCCGCCATCATCCTGCTCATCTTCATCCTGATCATGGTGCGCGCCTGGTACAAGGTCGCCAAGGCCGACCAGGCGCTCGTCATCGTCGGCAAGAGCCAGAAGGGCGCCGACGGCGCATCATCCCGGATCTCCGTGATCACCGGCGGCGGTGCGCTCGTGAACCCGCTGACCCAGCGCGCCGAGATGATCTCGCTGCGCGCGCGGCAGATCAAGATGGAGCCGACGGCCCAGGCCTCCAACGGCGTCACCGTCAACGTGTCGGGCGTCGCGCTCGTGAAGATCGGCTCCGACCCCGAGTTCGTCCGCCGCGCCGCGGAGCGCTTCCTCAGCCAGGACGGCGCGATCGAGCAGTTCACGACCGAACAGCTTGAGGGCGCGCTGCGCGGTGTCGTCGCGACGCTGACCGTCGAGCAGCTCATGAAGGACCGGCAGAAGCTCAGCGACCAGATCGCGGAGGGCATCAAGAGCGACCTGCTCGCGCAGGGGCTCATCCTCGACTCGTTCCAGATCCAGGGCATCACCGACAAGAACGGCTACATCGACGCGCTCGGCGCCACCGAGGTCGAGCGCGTGCGGCGCGAGGCCGACGTCGCCCGCATCAACGCGGCGCGCGAGGTGCGGGCGCGCCAGATCGCGACCGACGAGCAGAACCTCATCGAGCAGACCGCGTTCGACAAGAACTCCGCGGCGGCCGCCGCCGAGGTCGGTCGGGCCCGCGCCGTGGCCGAGCAGGCCGAGGCGCTCGCCCGCGCGGAGCGCGAGCAGGCGGTGCTCCTGCAGGGCGCCGAGAACAAGCAGGCGCAGCTGGATGCCGACATCAAGAAGGTCGCCGACGCGTCGCTGTACGAGCGGCAGCGCGCGGCCGACGCCGCGGCGTACGGCGAGGTCAAGGCCGCCGAGGCGCGTGCGCAGATCGCCGCGCAGGAGGCCGAGGCCACGCGCCTGCGCGCCCAGGCCGAGGCCGACGCGGTGCGCCTCGTCGGCGAGGCGCGCGCCGCCGCGATCGAGGCGGAGGCCGAGGCGCTGTCGAAGAACCAGGAAGCCCTGCTCG
>JAEYAG010000117.1 GCA_023451265.1 Actinomycetes bacterium
GGCCTCGGCCGCGGCGCGCTCACGCGCGGCGGCCGCGTCGGCCTTCGCCTGCAGTTTCGCCACCGCCAGTTCGGCGCGGGCGCGCTCGAGGTCGGCCTGTTCCCGCTCGGACTGCGCCTGGCGGGCGAGTCGCTGCTGGGCGAGGGCGGTGCGGGCGTTCAGTTCGAGCCGGACCTCCTGCGGGGTCTCGCTCGTCTCGGCGAGCACGCGCTGGGCCTGGTTCAGCCGCACGGCATTGCGCTCGGCGGCGTAGTACTGATGGCGGCCGTGCCACGACGGCAGCAGATAGACCAGCCAGAGCACGACGGCGACGAGGACGACCACGCCGCCGCCGAGAACCTGTCCACCCATGGGCTCCACGGTAGGGCCGCCGCCCGCCTCAGCCCGGTATGCGCGCCGCGTGTCTGAGGTTCATGTTCACCTTGAAGGTTCCGGCGGCGCCGCGCCGTGGATCGGATGCCGGTGTCAGCCGATCCGGTCGGCCTGCGGGATGTCTGCGGCATGCGCCGGCGCGCGCCCCGACACCCACCGCTGCAGCACACCCTCGGGCACCTCTTCGCGCACCAGTGCGAATGCGTAGTGGTAGCGCCAGTCCCCCGCGATGTGGATGAATCGGCGCCGCAGCCCCTCGTAGCGGAACCCGAGCTTGGCGACGACGCGCAGGCTGGCACTGTTCTCCGGCCGGATGCAGATCTCCATGCGGTGCAGGCCCAGCTCGCGGAAGCACACGTCGGTCGCCAGCGCCACCGAGGTCGGGGTGATGCCGCGCCCGGCGAACCGCTCGCTGACCCAGTAGCCGATCGTCGCCGACGACAGCGACCCGCGGGCGATGCCCCACACGTTCAGCTGGCCGGCGATCTCGCCGTCGTATTCCATGACGAACGGCACACCGCCCCCGTCGCGGTACTGCTGCAGCAGGCGCCGCACGCCCAGGCGCATGTCGAACGACACCGGCCCGTCGGGGCTGGTCGCCTCCCACGGGCGGAGCCAGCCGCGGTTGCTCAGCAGTTCGGACTGCAGGATGCGCGCGTCGCGCTGCTTCACGAGCCGGATCGCGACCGACCCGTGCTGGCGCGGCGCGGTCAGGTCCACCGGCATCCCTTCCTGCGGTGCATGTCCGCGCCGTGCGACGTCACAGTTGCGCCGCGAAATCCTTCAGCCACGGCCGCAGCGCGGGGCCGAGGTCGTCGCGGTCGCTCGCCAGCTGGACGATCGCCTTGATGTAGTCGACCTTGTCGCCGGTGTCGTAGCGGCGGCCGCGGAACACGACGCCGAGCACGCCGTCGGTGACGGCGAGTTCCTGCAGGGCGTCGGTCAGCTGGATCTCGCCGCCCTTGCCGGGCTCGGTCCGCTCCAGGATGTCGAACACGCGCGGGGTGAGCACGTAGCGGCCGATGACGGCGTAGTTCGACGGCGCGTCTTCCTTCTTCGGCTTTTCGACCAGGCCCGTGACGCGGACGACGTCGGGGTCATCGGTCGACTCGACCGACGCGACGCCGTAGAGGTGGATGTGGTCGGGGTCGACCTCCATGAGCGCGACGACAGTGAGACCCGACGCCTCGTTCTCGGCGATCATCTTCGTCAGCAGCGGGTCGCGCTCATCCATGAGGTCATCCCCCAGCAGGACGGCGAACGTCGAATCGCCGACGTGGTGCTGCGCGCGCAGCACCGCGTGACCGAGGCCCTTCGGCTCGCCCTGGCGCACGAAGTGGATGTCGGCGAGCTCAGTGGATGCCTGGACGTGACGCAGCTTCTCCAGGTCGCCCTTGTGCGCGAGGGTCGACTCGAGCTCGGGCACCGAGTCGAAGTGGTTCGAGATCGTGTTCTTGTTGCGCCCCAGGATGATGAGGACGTCCTCGATCCCGGCGGCGACCGCCTCTTCAACCACGTACTGGATCGCCGGCTTGTCGACGACCGGCAGCATCTCCTTCGGCATCGCCTTCGTCGCAGGCAGGAAGCGCGTGCCGAGACCGGCGGCCGGAATGACGGCCTTGATGGGAGTGGAAGCCATGTCGCCACACTACCGGCCGGGTCACCCGCTCGCCCACCGCCGCGACGCGGGGCGCGACACGCCGCCTACAATCGGACCATGACCGACGGGATCGCCGACGCCAAGCGCGCGCTGCGCGCGGAGCTTCGCGAACGCCGCCAGCAACGCTCCGACGCGGCGCGCACCGCCGCCGCCGAGGGTGTCAAAGCCCAGCTCGACGCGCTCGTCGCGAGTGTCGGCGCCCGGTCGATCTCGTGCTTCCTGTCGGCTCCGACCGAGCCCGGGACGCACGAGTTCGTCGCCGACGCGGTGCGCCGCGGCATCCGTGTGCTGCTTCCGATCACCCGCGCGGACGGCCTGCTCGACTGGGTCGTCGCCGATCCGGACGGCGACATCGCCGAGGGCCTGTTCGGCATGCCCGAACCGGTCGGCGAGGTGCTGAGCCCACTGGCGGTGAACGACGTCGACCTGCTGATCGTCCCCGCCGCCGCGGTGGACGGCACCGGCATGCGACTCGGGTGGGGACGGGGCTACTTCGACAAGACCCTCGGCTCCATGGAGCACTGCCCGCCGGTCTACGCCGTCGTCTTCGACTCGGAGCTCGTCGACGAAGTGCCCCGCGATGTGCACGACCAGCCGGTGACCGGCGTCGTGACACCCACCCGAACCGTCGTGCTCGCCCCGCATCGACGCTGACCCGCAAGATACCGAGGACACATGCCCACCTACGCCTATGCCTGCACGCAGTGCGGCCACCGCTTCGACGCCGTCCAGTCTTTCTCCGACGCCGCCCTGACCGAATGCCCCGAGTGCGGCGGCCCCGTCCGCAAGCAGTACGGATCGGTGGGCGTGACCTTCAACGGCTCCGGCTTCTACCGCACCGACTCGCGTGCCGGTGGCGCGGGTGGCAAGAAGGATGCCGCGGGTAGCGCGTCGACGCCGAGTCCGACATTATCGAAGTCCGAGGCGAAGACCTCGCCCGCACCGTCGGGTTCGTAGGCCGGCCGCAGCCGGAGACAGGAGACGCACCGTGATCAAGGGCTTCAAAGACTTCATCATGCGCGGCAACGTCATCGACCTCGCCGTCGCTGTCGTCATCGGCGCCGCCTTCACCGCTGTGGTGAACGCGATCGTGTCGTCCATCATCACCCCGCTCATCGAGGTGTTCTGGAAGCCGGACGACAACGGCGTTCCCGGCATCCCGGTTCCCGCGGTCTGGGGCGGAACGGTCACCTTCCCGATCGGCGACCTGATCAGCGCACTCATCAGCTTCCTCGCTGTGGCGATCGTGGTGTATTTCGTGTTCGTCTATCCGATGAACCTGTGGAAGGAGCGCCAGGCCGCCAAGGCCGGTGTCTCCGAGGATGCCGAGGAGAAGCTCCCCACGGAGCAGGAACTGCTCATCCAGATCCGCGACCTCCTCGAGCGCAATTCCTCCCCCACCGGTCGCTGAGGTCGTCCCCCGGAAGAGTTGCTGCGTTTCGTCTCGGTCGCTGGCGCTCCCTCGCTCAACGACCGGGTAGGCGCCCCCACCGGTCGTTGAGCGAGCGAGGAACGAGCGAGACGAAACGCCCCACACCTCCGCCCCGGCCGCGGGTCAGTAGTGCGGGGGGACGTCGCGTCGCAGCTGCTCGTCGTTGGGCCCTGATGCCCCCGGCGTAGCGGGGGCAGCGTCGCGCCGCACCGGCAGTTCGGGGTCCGGGTCGGTTCCCGGAGCGGGCGTCAGCTGCGCGCGGCGCGCACCGCGCACCCGCACGACTCGCTGTCGCCGGTCGGCGGCATCCCCGGCATCCGCCTCAGTCGATGACATCGATCGGCTGGGTGACCGTGTCGGCCGTGGGCGTCTCCGGCGGGGCGCCGAGGATCGCGGCGATCCGCGCGGCGACTCCGGCCGGGTCGCTGTAGAGGTCGAACGCATGCACGCGGACGTAGTGCCAGCCGAGCCGGCGCAGCACCTGCGGGCGCAGCCGCAGGCTCTCGCGCAGCGTCTCGCGCACCGTGTCGGAGTCGCTCTCGACCACGACGGCCTTGCCCTTGTACTGCGCGACCAGCGGCAGCCGGCCGCGATAGTCGACGTCGACCGAGATCCCGAGCGCCCGCAGGTGCCCCGCGAGGGTCAGCGTAAGCGGGTCGGCGAGGTCCTCGAGCCGCGACTGGCGCGCGCGGGCGGCGATGCCGCCGAGGATCGACATCAGGGTCGCCGCCCCCGACTCCAGCCGTCCCTCGTCGAACGCGGACGGACGGATCGAGGAGACGATGACCATCGAGCGACGCGCGCGGGTCATGCCGACGGTGAGCAGACGCTCGCCGTCCTCGCCCGACAGGTCGCCGAAGTCGCTGAGCACGCGGCCGTGCTTGGTGAGGCCGAAACCGAGCGAGAACACGACCCGGTCGCGGCTCTCGGCGACCGACTCCTCCAGGCCCAGCACGGCAAATGGCTCCGCCGTATCGCGGCTCACGAAGTCGGCGACGTCCGAGCGCCCGGCGAAGGCCGCGGCCACCGCCTGGCGCACCCGCTCGGCGTGGCGCACCGACGCGGTGACGACCATCAGCGACTCGGTCGGACGGTTGACGGCGTGCTCGACGACGAGGGTGACGACCCGGGCGACCTCGGCATCGGGGCTCTCCACCGCGCCGGTCACGGGGTCGGGGGTTCCGGTGCCGCCCTCGACGTAGTCGACGCTGAGGCTCCCGCGGCCGAGGTACGACCCCGCCCAGGGGATCGAGACGAGCCGGCCGTCGTAGAACGCGTCGTTGACGAGCTCGGCGAGGTCCTCGCCGCCCGCCCGGTAGCTGCGGGTGAGCGTGTCGACGGGGATGAGCTCGGTGAGACGAGCGAAGACGCTGACGTCGTCGAAATCGACCTCGGGCTCGTCGTCGGCGGTCGCCGCTCCCGCTCCGACGCGGAAGGGCGTGGGCTTCTGCGTCACCGGGTCGCCGAACGCGACGATCTGTGCGCCGCGGCGCAGCGCGGGCGCGGCTTCGGCGAGGCAGAGCGCCCCAGCATCCGCCACGATGACGACGTCGAACGGGGTGGCATCCGGGATCTGCGGCACCTCGTACGGCGAGGCGAGCCACACCGGCGCCAGCGTGCGCACGAGCGTCGGCGCCGCGGCGACGAGTTCGGCGGCGTTCGCCCCGCCGGAGCGCAGCAGGTGCTTGAGCCGCGCGGCCTCATCGGCCTCATCGACGACGGCGATGCGCCACTTCGTCGCGAGCTCCGCGGCCAGCAGCGGACCCGCCGAGGCGGCGTGCGCCTCGTCGACGAGCCGGTAGTCGCGCTCGAGCCGGTCCACGACCGCCGTGTTCGCGCCGAGCAGCGCCCGGTCGGAGCGCAGCATCGCCTCCAGCGCCGACTGCCACCACGCGAACTCGAACTCGGCGGCGACGTGCTCTTCGGGCACGTGCCGCACCGACAGCTCGGTGAGCAGCTCCTCGAGCCCCATCTCTGCGAGCTCGCCGCGCAGGGTCGCCCGCTCGACGAGGTTGTCGAAGACATCCGACTCGGCGGCGAGGCCCGCGAGGGTGCGCAGCAGGTGCGGGATCGGCAGCGACGCGAGCGAGTCCGAACGCCCCAGCACCCGGTCGAGCTGGGCGAGGTCGGCGGCCACCCGCTGCCAGGCGGCGGCGACGTCGTCGAGACCCAGCGGGATCTCGGGGACGACGCCCGGCTCGACGAGCTGCTGCCACTGCGTCCGCTGCTGCTGCACCCGCACGAGCGACTCGTGCATGTCGGTGATGTGCATGCCGGGGCGCACATATTCCTTCGACAGCCCCTTCAGCCGCCGGCGCTGCGCACCCGACAGCGACGGGGCGTCGCGTCGCGGCGCGTGCGCCTGGATGAGCTCGCCGAGGGGTCGCTCGAACACCGTGAGACTGAACCGGTCGAGCGACGCGCGGATGCCCTGCAGCAGCTGCACGTACGCACCGAGCTCGGCGACGGTCGAGAACGGACGCATCCGCGTCTGGGCGATGAGCGCGTAGCCGCGTTCGAGAATCGCCGGCACGTCGGTGCGGTGCAGGCGCCCCGCGAGGGCGTGCGCGTCGCGGGCCTGCTGGGTGGTCGCGAAGGCCACGCCGTACCACGGCGAGTCATCGGGACCGAAGCGGAACTCCCCCAGTCGCGCGGCGGTCGCGAGCGCGTGCGCGGCCTCGGCGCGGCGGGTGCCGAGCGCCTGCAGGGTGGCGATGTCGAACCGCGTGGCGGCGGACGGCTGCGGCGTGCCGGCGGCGATCGTGGTGAGGGTGCGCAGCGCTTCGAGCGGCGAGACATCGACCCGCGGATGCCGCTGCGTCAGCGCATCGCGATAGTCGCGCAGCACGGTGCGCAGGCGCACGAGGGCATCATCGACGTCGGCGACCTTCGGCTGGGTGGCCTTCTCATTCCGGGCGATTGCGCGGATGAGGTCGCGGTGCAGGTGGCGCGGCGACACCGCGAGACCCGGCAGACCGATGCCCGCGAGGCGATGGCGGACGCCCTCGAGCGTCGAGCGACGGGCGCTGACCACGAGCACGCGCTTGCCGGCGCGGACGAGTTCGCCGACGGCGTTGATGACGGTCTGGGTCCCGCCAGTGCCCGGCAGGGTGTGCACGGCGAGGGACTGCCCCGCCACGATGCGCGCGAGCACGGCCTCCTGCTCCGCGTCGGCGTCGAGCAGCAGCCGGTCCGCGGCGGGCGGGCGCTCGTCGGCGTCGACGGCGGGCGGCGGCATCCGCACGAGGGAGAGGTCTTCGCGATCGGCGTCGTGTCCCGCGAGGGCGTTGAGCACCGGGTGGTCGAGGTCGCCGGCGTCGCGGCCCATCGCCGACGACACATCCGCGAAGGTCGAGACCACCAGGCGCGGCAGCACCGTGAAGGTGTCGACGTGCGCCGTCAGGGCGCGCAGGTGGTCGATGACCGGCTGCGGCTTGAAGACGCCGTCATCGTAGGCGAGCTCGGCGAGCGCGCGGCCGTCGAGGACGATCCCGAAATGGGTGCGCGCGGCGGCGACGAGCTCGGGGTTGATCGTGAACGAGCCGTGCAGCTTGAGGTCGAAGTCGGCGTGGTGACGGCGGATCGCGAGGGGACGCAGCAGAACAGGCGCCGCGTACGAAACGCCGCCGATGCGCCAGCCGGCGATCGCGACGGCGAGGTGCACGGCGTCGAGGCCCCGCGTGGTGCGCAGTTCGACGTCTTTGGCGGCGATGCGCTCGGCCGCCAGGCGTGCGGTGCGCAGCGCCACCTCGTCGCGGAAGAGGTTCGACAGCAGCGTCGAGCGCCCGGTGATGAACTGCGGCAGGCTGCCGGGGTGCGCCTTGGTGATGTCGATGCCGGCGTCGCCGGCGTCGGTGTAGTGCAGCAGCGTCGAGCGACCGCCCAGCTGCGCCGCCTCCTCGCGCAGGCGCGCCCGCTCGGACTCGGCGACGTGCGTCACCACGACACCCGGCTCGGACAGGTCGAGGTCGGCCGGGGTCACCGAGTATCCGTGGTCGGCGTCACTCACGCCTCGCACGGCGCCACCGTCTGCTCGCCACACACTCGACACCTTAGGCTCCGCCGCAGGCCGACACCCGCAACGCCGCGGGTTGTCGCGGGATTGGGGCTGATGTGACGCCTGTGATCTCGTGAGGCGTCATCGCCCTCTCCCCCGTCGAGCTCTCTGACGGGTTGTCCACAATAGGGGCGTCTTCGGGCGGGCGGATGCCGCGGCGCCGCCATCATGGACGCATGACCCGCTCCGCCGCATACTCGGTGCACCCGACGCCGATCGGCGAGGCCCTCGTCGTCACGACCGACGAGGGCCTCGCCGTCCTCCACCTGCTCGATGTCGCCGTCGGCGCGCGCGAGGCCGCGCTCGCCGAGATAAGCGCCCAGCTGCACACCGTGCCGGTGCCCGACGATGCTGCGACCGCCGCGGTCACGACGCAGCTGGACGAGTACTTCGCCGGCATCCGCCGCGACTTCGATCTCGCACTTGATCTGTCGGGCGTCGAGGGGTTCGCGCGGCGGGCGCTGCAGGCCATCTGCACGATCCCCTACGGCGAGACGGCGTCGTACGGCGAGGTCGCGATCATGGCGGGCTCCCCCGGCGCGCACCGCGCCGCGGGCTCGGCCTGTGCCCGCACACCCATCTCGATCGTCGTGCCCGCCCACCGCGTCGTGCGCAGCGACGGGTCGATCGGCGAGTACGGCGGTCACCCCGAGCGCAAGCGGTTCTTGCTCGACCTCGAGGCCGCCGCCGGCATCGAGCCGGGCGCCCCGGACTCCGCGGCCGTGTAGGCCGGCTGCGGACCACACCGAGACCCCGCGTCGCGACGCGGGGTCTCGGCGTGCAGAACAGACCGCTAGTGTTCGACCGCCTTCTCGGCGCCGTGGCCGGTGAGCGAACGCACCTCCATTTCGGCCGCCTTGACAGGGTCCTCCGCGCGGCGCGAGGTCACCGATCCGAGCCAGCCGAGGAAGAACCCGAGCGGGATCGACACGATCCCCGGGTTGTTCAGCGGCCAGATCGCGACGCCGACGTTCTTGAAGACACTGGTCTCGGTGCCCCAGAACACCGGCGAGAGCACGATGAGGATGATGGCTGCGGCCAGTCCTCCGTACATGCTCCACACCGCGCCGCGGGTGGTGAACTTCCGCCAGAACAGCGAGTACAGGATCGTCGGCAGGTTCGCCGACGCCGCGACGGCGAAGGCGAGCGCCACGAGGAACGCGACGTTCTGCCCCTGCACGCCGATGCCGCCGAGGATCGCGAGGATGCCGATGACGATCACCGTGCGACGCGCGACCTTGACCTCCCCGTCGGGGGCGACCTTGCCCTTCTTCACGACGTTCGCGTAGATGTCGTGGGCGAAGGATGCCGCGGCCGTGATCGTCAGGCCCGCCACGACCGCGAGGATCGTCGCGAACGCGACGGCCGAGATGAAGCCGAGCAGCAGCGGACCGCCGAGCGCTTGCGCGAGCAGCGGGGCCGCGGAGTTCACGCCGCCCGGTGCCGCCTTGATGACCTCCGGGCCGACGAGCGCGCCGGCGCCGTAGCCGAGCACGAGGGTCAGCAGGTAGAACAGGCCGATCAGCCAGATCGCCCACACCACCGAACGCCGCGCCTCCTTGGCCGTCGGCACCGTGTAGAAGCGCATCAGCACGTGCGGCAGGCCGGCGGTGCCGAGCACGAGCGCGATCGCGAGGGAGATGAAGTCCCACGGGTTCTTGCCGTACTGCAGGCCGGGGCCGAGGATCGCGTCCTTGGGGTCGGTCGCCGAGGCGGCCACGGCCGACTCCAGCAGCGTGTTGAAGTTGAACCCGTTGATCGCGAGCACCCAGATGGTCATGACGATGGCGCCGCCGATGAGCAGGAACGGCTTCACGATCTGCACCCAGGTGGTGCCCTTCATGCCGCCGATCAGCACGTACACGATCATGAGCACGCCGACGACGCCGATGACGATCGACTGGCCGATCTGCTCGTGGATGCCGAGCAGCAGCGAGACGAGCCCGCCGGCGCCGGCCATCTGCGCGAGCAGGTAGAAGAAGCAGACGGCGAGGGTCGTGAGGGCCGCGGCCATCCGCACGGGGCCCTGCTTCAGGCGGAACGAGAGCACGTCGGCCATCGTGAACTTGCCGGTGTTGCGCATGAGCTCGGCGACCAGCAGCAGCGCGACGAGCCACGCCACGAGGAACCCGATGGAGTAGAGGAACCCGTCGTAGCCGTTGATGGCGATGGCACCGCAGATGCCGAGGAAGGATGCCGCGGACAGATAGTCCCCGGCGATCGCGAAGCCGTTCTGCGGCCCGGTGAACGAGCGGCCGGCGGCGTAATAGTCGGCGGCGGTCTTGTTGTTGCGGCTCGCACGGATGACGATGAACAGCGTCACCGCGACGAACGCGCCGAAGATCGAGATGTTGAGCACCGGGTTGTTGTCGGCCGCGGCGGGGGCGGCGGCCACCACCGCTTCCTGAACCTGTCGAAGGATCATCGGCCGGCCTCCTGCGCCTCGAGGTCGGCGCGGATCTCCGCGGAGACCGGGTCGAGCCGGCGGTTCGCGTACGAGACGTACCACATGGTGATCGCGAACGTCGTGACGAACTGGCCGAGCCCCATCAGCAGGCCGACGTTGACGGCGCCGAACACCGGGGTCGACATGAACTCCGTCGCGAACGACGACAGCAGCACGTAGGCGAAGTACCAGACCAGGAACGCGATCGTCAGCGGCCAGACGAAGCTGCGATGCCTTTTCTTCAGGTCGACGAATCGAGGGGATTCCTCGACCGCGACGTAGTCGATGCCGCCCGGCGGGGCGGATTCGGGGGACGGATGGGACATGTGGCCTCCTTGCCTCATGCGGTGCGGGGGATGCACCTCCGAACGGACCACGTCCGGTCGTCCTCGACCGGCCGCGTGATATCGTCGACGCTACGAAAACGAGTGACGCAGCCGTCACCCCCGGAAGTAGGTAGATGCGATGGCAGTCGAAGCCCTCGCCTCAGATCAGGATCTGCTGACCCACGCTGTCGGCGACCTCGCCGCCCGCACGGGTATGCCCGTGGCCTTCGGTGGCTTCGAGCGCGGCAATGCGGTCGAGGTGACGTCGATCGTCGGCACCCGCACGCCCTCGATCTCGGGACTCGTGGTGCAGGCCACCCGCGGCCTCGGCGGTCGTGCGCTCGTCGAGCGCCGCCCCCGGCTGGCGCTGGACTACCGCTCATCCCGCAACATCACGCACGACTACGACCGCGCCATTCTCGGCGAGGGCATCGCAACGCTGTTCGCGGTGCCGGTGGTCGTCTCGGGCAAGGCGCGCGGGGTGCTGTACTGCGGATCGTGGGCGCAATCGCCGCTGCAGGAGAACACGGCGCGCAACGCGCTGCAGGTGGCGTCGGACCTGGCGACCGAGCTGCGGGTGCGCGACGAGGTGAACCGCCGGCTGTCGCTGGTCCCCTCCCCCGACGCGACGCCGAGCCTGGATGTCGCCGCGCGCGAAGAGCTGCGGGAGACGTACGCCGAGCTCCGCCGCATCGGCGCCGACGTCGCCGACCTCGGTCTGCGGCAGCGGCTCGGCGAGATCGAGCGCCGGCTGGCCGCGCTCTCGCACGACGGCGCCGCGGCTGTCGAGCCGTTGGATGTGAAGCTGTCGCCGCGCGAAACCGATGTGCTGGCGTGCGCCGCGCTCGGCCAGACCAACGCCGAGATCGCCGTCACGCTGGCGCTGCGCGAGGGCACGGTGAAGTCGTACCTGCAGTCGGCGATGGCGAAGCTGGATGCCGGGACGCGCCACGCCGCCGTCGCCAAGGCCCGGCGCGCCGGGCTGCTGCCCTAGGCTCCCCTCATGGCCCGCAGAATCGTGCATCAGCTCGTGGATGACCTCGACGGCACCGTGCTGGAGGTGGGCGCCGGCGAGACCGTACTGTTCTCGCTCGACGGCACCGCCTACGAGATCGACCTCACGGACGAGAACGCCGCCGCGCTGCGCGCGGCGCTCGCCCCCTTCATCGCCGCCGCCCGGTCGGTCTCGGCACGCTCCACCGCGAGCGCGCCGCGCCGCGGAAGCGGCGGAGGCGGCGGCCGGGCGCCGCAGCGGCGGTCCGGTCAGCGCGACTACGGCCCCATCCGGGAGTGGGC
>JAEYAG010000176.1 GCA_023451265.1 Actinomycetes bacterium
GCCGTGGGCCGCGCCCTGCGCCTCGCGCGCGGCGCGCTTGCGCTGCGCGTTCGCACCCTGGCTGCGCCCGCCACCACGAGGCTGCTCGACCTTCGGCGCCGGCGTGACGTACGGCGCGACCTCGCCCACCAGCTCGGTCACCTCGGGTGAGGTCGCCGAGACACGCACCGGCGCCACCGAGATGGCGGCCTTGCGCAGGAGGTCCTTGACGTCCTTCTCCTGGCCGGGCAGCACGACCGTGACAACCGAGCCCTCGGCGCCGGCACGCGCGGAGCGGCCCGAGCGGTGCAGGTACGCCTTGTGCTCCATGGGCGGGTCGACGTGGATGACGAGCTCGACGTCGTCGACGTGCACACCGCGGGCGGCGACGTCGGTCGCGACGAGCACCTTCGCGGCGCCCGAGGCGAACGCCGCGAGGTTGCGGTCACGCGCCGGCTGCGACAGGTTGCCGTGCAGGTCGACGGCGGGGATCCCCTGCGCCGTCAGCTGCTGCGCGAGCTTCTTGGCGTGGTGCTTCGTGCGCATGAACAGGATGCGGCGGCTCGTGCCCGACGCGAGCGTGCGGACGAGCTCCTTCTTCTCGTCGGCGCCCGCGACGTGGAACACGTGGTGGGTCATCGCGGCGACGGGCGAGTGCGCCTCGTCGACGGAGTGCAGCACCTCGTTCTGCAGGAAGCGGTTCACGAGCTTGTCGACGCCGTTGTCCAGCGTCGCACTGAACAGCATCCGCTGCCCGTCGCGCGGCGTCTTGTCGAGGATGCGGGTGACGCTCGGCAGGAATCCGAGGTCGGCCATGTGGTCGGCCTCGTCGATGACGGTGATCTCCACGGCATCCAACTTCACGAAGCCCTGCTTCATGAGGTCTTCGAGTCGGCCCGGGCAAGCCACGACGATGTCGACGCCGTCCTTGAGGGCCGCGACCTGGCGATTCTGGTTGATGCCGCCGAAGATCGTGGTGGTCTTCAGTCCGTAGGCCGCGGCGAGCGGCTCGAGGGTCGCGTTGATCTGCGTCGCGAGCTCGCGAGTCGGGGCGAGCACGAGACCGAGGATGCGGCCGGCGCGGCGCGATCCGCCGGCCAGCGCACCGCCGAGGCGCGCGGCCATCGGGATCGAGAAGGCGAGTGTCTTGCCCGAGCCGGTCTTGCCGCGGCCGAGCACGTCGCGGCCGGCGAGCGTGTCGGGCAGGGTGTCGACCTGGATCGGGAACGCGGTGGTCTTGCCGTCCTTCGCGAGGACGTCGAGCAGGGGGGTGGGCACGCCGAGCGCGCCGAAAGTGATGTCAGACATGAGGGGATTTCTGGGCAGGTGTGCCCGGATCGGTGGCCTCTGCGCGTGTGCGCACAGGGTCGCCGTACAAGGAATGTCAGCCGATCATCCGGACGGGGCCGGGCGGCGAGGGAAGCGCTCTACGACGCGAGCGCACCGGAATCGGTGCGGCAACTCCCCCCAGTCTACCGTGCCGCGCGGGCTTGGCGTTCCCGTCGTTCCGGGTCGCCGTTCCGAAAGCAGGCGGAAATGGCGTTGTGGGGGTGTCGGAGGGGATGGAAGGGCGATTCCGCCTGCTTTCGCGACCGGTCGGGGCCGGGGTCGGGGGGTCGGGGCGGGTGGGGGGCGTTTCGTCTCGCTCGTTCCTCGCTCGCTCAACGGCCGGGAGGTGCGCTCGGCCGGTCGGGGTGCGGCGGGTCAGGTCGCGAAGCGGTCGGTCGCGGCGCGAAGGGCGCGGGCGATGCCGGGCTCCGTCGCGGAGTGCGAGGCGTCCGGCACGACGACGAACTCGGCTTCGGGCCATGCCCGGTGCAGGTCCCACGCGGTCATGATCGGGGTGCACACGTCGTAGCGCCCCTGCACGATGACCGCCGGGATGCCGCGGATCGCCCCGACGTCTTCGATGAGCTGCCCCTCGCGTAGCCATCCGCCGTGCATGAAGTAGTGGTTCTCGATGCGGGCGAACGCGACCGCAGCCGTCGGCTCGGCCATCGAGGCGACGAGCTCCGGATCGGGCAGCAGGGTGAGCGTCGAGGCCTCCCACGTCGTCCAGGCGACCGCCGCGGGCTCATGCACCGCCGGATCGGGGTCGGACAGCCGGCGGTGATACGCCTCGATGAGACGCGAGCGCTCCAGCACCGGGATGGGGGCCAGGTAGCTCTCCCACAGGTCGGGGTACAGCGCCGAGGCCCCGCCCTCGTAGAACCACTCCAGCTCGTGTCGGCGCAGCGTGAAGATGCCCCGCAGCACGAGCTCGGTGACCGCCTCGGGGTGGCTCTGTGCGTACGCGAGCGCGAGCGTCGACCCCCACGACCCGCCGAACACCTGCCACCGCTCGATCCCGAGGTTCCGGCGCAGCAGCTCGATGTCGGCGACGAGGTGCCCCGTCGTGTTGAAGCGCAGGTCGGCCTCGGGCGCGCTCATGTGCGGCGTCGAGCGGCCGCAGCCGCGCTGGTCGAACAGCACGATCCGGTAGCGCTCCGGGTCGAAGAACCGCCGCTGCCACGGCGACGTCCCGCCGCCCGGACCGCCGTGCAAGAACACCACCGGCTTGCCCTCGGGGTTGCCGGACTGCTCCCAGTACACCCGCTGCCCGTCGCCGGCGAGGAGGAAACCGGTCTCGTACGGCTCGATCTCGGGATAGAGGATGCCGTCGAGGTGCGCCGGCCCGGAGGATGAGCTCACAGGTTGCTCCCCACTGCGAAGGTGTCGCACGCGTACACTCCGCTCTTGTAGCCGGTCGCGAACCAGCGCTGCCGCTGCTCGCTCGACCCGTGCGTCCAGCTCTCCGGGTTCACCTGGCCGGACTGCGCCTGGATGTGATCGTCGCCGACGGTGGCAGCCGCCTCGAGCGCGTCACGGATCTGATCCTCGGTGGGTGCCTGCAAGAACGGCACACCCTCGGCATCCGTCGTCTGCGCGGCATTGGCGACCCAAGCGCCGGCGAAGCAGTCCGCCTGCAGTTCGGTGCGGACGCCGTTGCTGAGCGGGCCGGTGCCGTTGTTCGGATACTTGTCGAAGGTGCCGGTGATCTGCTGGATGTGGTGGCCGTACTCGTGGGCCAGCACGTACAGCTGCGCGAGCGGCCCCGTCTCGTCGCCGAACTGCTGCTCGAGCACGTCGAAGAACGTCGGGTCGATGTAGACGGTCTCCTCCGGCGGGCAGTAGAACGGGCCCGTCGCGTTGGAGGCCGTGCCGCAAGATGTCGGGGTCGAGCCGTCGACGATGATCAGCTGCGGGGGCCGATAGCCCTGCACGACCGACGACCAGAACGTGTTGATCGACTTCGAGCCGGCCGCGAGGCGACACGCATCGTCGGCGTTGGCGTCGGCTCCGGTCTCGCAGTTCGTCAGCTCGGTTTCCTGCGACGGCGCGGCCTGCCCGCCGAACCCTCCCAGCAGGCTGGTGAAGTCACCGCCGGTGAACAGCTGCAGGAGGATGACGGCGATCGCGCCGAGACCGCCCACGCCGCCGGCGATCGCTCCGCCGCCGGGACCGCGCCGCTTCGCGCCGCTCCCGCTCACATCGGCGTTGGTGTTGAACGTCATGCGCTCACCGTACCGCCTGTGACAGCGCGGCCGTAGGCTCGGAGCATGGATGCCACGACAGTCACCGTCACCGGCGCGGGCGGCCAGATCGGCTACGCGCTGCTGTTCCGCATCGCCGCCGGCGACATGCTCGGCCCGGATCGCCCGGTGCGGCTGCGCCTGCTGGAGATCCCGCAGGGACTGAAGGCGGCCGAGGGCGCCGCGCTCGAACTGCAGGACTGCGCGTTCCCGCTGCTGCAGTCCGTCGACATCACCGACGACGCCGCCACCGGCTTCGACGGCGCGAACATCGCGATGCTCGTCGGCGCCCGCCCCCGCACCGCGGGCATGGAGCGGGCGGACCTGCTCGCCGCGAACGCCGGCATCTTCGGCCCGCAGGGCGCCGCGCTGAACGCCCGTGCCGCCGACGACATCCGCGTCGTGGTGGTCGGCAACCCCGCGAACACGAACGCGCTGATCGCCGCGGCATCCGCCCCCGACATCCCCGGCGACCGCTTCGCCGCCCTCACTCGTCTCGACCACGACCGCGCCGTCGGGCAGCTCTCCGCCGCCCTCGGCGCACCGAGCGCCGCCATCGAGAACGTCACGATCTGGGGCAACCACTCCGCCACGCAGTTCCCCGACGTGGCGCACGCGACCGTCGAGGGCCGGCCGGTGCTGGACGCCCTGGCCGAGCGCTTCGGCGGGGCGGATGCCGCGGCATCCTGGCTCGACGACGAGTTCGTCCCCCGGGTCGCCAAGCGCGGCGCGGAGATCATCGCCGTCCGCGGGTCGTCGTCCGCGGCGTCGGCGGCGAACGCGGCGATCGCGCACATCCGCGACAGCGTGCTCGGGACAGCGGCGGGCTGGACGAGTGCCGCCGTGCTCTCGCACGGCGAGTACGGCGTGCCGGAGGGCGTCTACTCGTCGTTCCCGGTGACCAGCGACGGGTCGGGCTACCGCGTCGTCGAGGGGCTGGAGATCGACGCCCGCGCCCGCTCCCGTATCGACGCCTCGGTCGCCGAGCTCCTCGCGGAGCGCGACGCCGTGCGCGAGTTGGGCGTGATCTGACCCGATGGACCTGCTGCTGGTCATCCTCGTCGGCGTGGTCGCAGTCGCCGTCGTCACGACTCTCGCGCAGCGGCTCGGCGTCGCCGGCCCCCTGCTGCTCGTGGCGCTGGGGCTCGCGATCGGGCTCATGCCGTTCATCGACGTCCCCGAGATCGACCCGGAGTGGATCCTCGTCGGCGTGCTCCCGCCGCTGCTGTACGCCGCGGCGGTGCGCCTGCCGGCGATCGAGTTCCGGCGCGACTTCACGCCGATCACCGGACTCGCCGTCGTGCTTGTGGTCGTCACCGCGCTCGTGCTGGGCCTGTTCTTCTCGCTTCTGCTGCCGGGCGTCGGGTTCGCGCTCGGCATCGCCCTCGGCGCCATCCTCAGTCCGACGGATGCCGTGGCCACAGGGATCGCGAAACGCCTCGGCATCGCGCCGCGCGTCGTCACGATGCTCGAGGGCGAGAGCCTGCTGAACGACGCCACGGCGCTCGTGCTGCTCCGGACTGCCCTGCTCGCCGTCGCCGCGGGCACGTTCTCGTTCGGGTCGGCCGTGGGCGCGTTCGCGTGGGCGGTGTTCATCGCCGTGACCATCGGCGCGGTCATCGGCTGGCTCGCGATGCGGCTGCGCTCGTGGGTGCGCAACTCCCCGGCATCCACCGCCATCGGCTTCACCGTGCCGTTCGTCGCGTACCTGCCCGTCGAGCACCTCAACGGGTCGGGCCTCGTCGCCGCCGTCGTGGCGGGCCTGGTCGCGGGGCAGGGGGCGCAGCGCTGGTTCACGCCCGAGCAGCGCCTGTCGGACGAGGTCAACTGGCGCACCGTCGAGCTCGTGCTCGAGGGCGGGATCTTCCTCATCATGGGGCTCGAGCTCGACCAGATCGTCGACGCCGTCATCGACCGGCACGAAGGCATCGGACTGCCGACCGCCCTCGCGTTCGGCGCGCTGGGGATCATCCTGCTGGTGCGCACCGGCTACGTCGCGTTCCTGCTGTGGGCGGGCCGGCGGCGCGGCGAGCGCGCCCATCGTTCGCGGCTGGAGAGCTTCGATGCGCGCCTCGATCAGATCGCGGAACAGGGGTGGCCGCAGCACCCGGCTCCTCGCGGACGCCTGCGCAAGACGCCGAGCCCGCAGCAGGCCGAGCGCCGGCTCACGTCGATGCGCGGGCGTGTGTCGCGGGCCCTCGCCGACCTCGACTACTACCAGTCGTCGCCGCTCGGCTGGAAGCACGGCACCGTCATCGTGTGGGCGGGGATGCGGGGCGTCGTCACCCTCGCCGCCGCGCAGACGATCCCGCGGACGGTCGAGTCGCGCCCCGAGCTCATCTACATCGCGTTCGTCGTCGCCCTGGTGAGCCTCATGCTGCAGGGGTTCACGCTGCCGTGGGTCGTGCGGAAGCTGCGGCTGAGCGACCCGGCCGAGGCCTCCGACAGCGACGAGCGGGAGCGGCTCGACGACGAGCTGCGCATGGCCGCGGCATCCGCCGTCGCGACCGGGACGCACCTCGCGCGGCGCGACGGCAAGCCGTACGACCCCGAACTGCTCCAGCGGATGGGGCTGCGCTACGCCGAGCCGCCCAGCGAGGACTGGAGCGCGCACGCCCGCGAACTGCTCGAGCTGCAGCTCGCGGTCATCGAGGTCATGCGCACGCGGCTGATCGCGGTCTCGACGGGCGGAACCTTCAGCACGGCGGCGCTCCGCCATCGCATGGCCGAGCTCGACGCCGACCAGCTCAGCCTCGAGCTGCGCCTGCGCGACGACGACGGGGCATAGGTCAGAATGGGATCCCGGGCGAAGGAGCTTTCATGACCGATGGACCAGTCTCGACGTCCCCCGCAGCGGATGCCGGGGGCCGCGCACCGGCGGACTACGCCGAATCGGTCGCGCTGCCGGCGACGACCGAGGCCGTTCCGGTCATCGTGTCGGAGAACGACTGGTGGGCGGCTCGCCCCGCCGGATCGCGCCTGGTCGGCCTCGTCGTCGCGCGCGACGACCTGCCCTCGGTCATCGCGCAGCGCGACGCCCTCGCGGGGTTCGGGGTGCCGATCGAGGGGTTTCGGCATCCGGCCCCGGAGACCGGCGAGACGTGGTCCGAGCGCCTCACCCGCCTGTTCGGCCGCCTGACCGCCGGCGATGTCGTGGTCGTCGCCGACAAGCACGCGCTCGGGCGCACCGTGGACGAGGAGACGCACGCCATCGCCGAGCTGCGCCGCCGCGGCATCATCGTCAAGGTGCTCGGCCACTCCCGCGGCTGACGGGTTGCGCGGCTGGGGGTTTGCGGCTGGCGGGTTTGCGCGACTGACGGGCGCGGGTCTCGCCGACCGGGCCCGTTGTCGCCGAGAGCGCCCCTTATGGACCGTGCGTACCAGGCCCGCTCGGCGGGAATGGGCGCACTCAGCGAAGAAGCGCGGGGCGCGAGGGGCGCGGGTTGGGGGCGCGGGTTGCGGGGCTGCGGCGCGCGAGCGCGGACCTTGCCGACCGGGCCCGTTGTCGCCGAGAGCGCCCGTTATGGACCGTGCGTACCGGGCCCGCTCGGCGGAAATGGGCGCACTCGGCGAGGAAGCGCGGGGCGCGAGGGGCGAGGCGCGGCGCGGGGTCAGGGGTGGGAGGGGGCGGGGGTCTCGGAGGCGTAGCGCTCCGGGTCGTCGAGCATCACGAGGTCGTCGCGGGTCACCAGGCGTGACGACACGGCGTGCTCGACGAGCCGCACGCGGCGGTTGGTCGCGGACGACGTGACCCCGCCGCGGAGCCCCGGCACGCCCTGACGGTCGAGCTTGTCGCAGACGTTGTCGAGCTTGCGGTTGAAGCGGGTGATGCTCCACCCCAGGCGCTGCGCCGCGGCCGCGGAGGTCGGCAGCTCGCTCATGCCGGTGCCCTCGCGCCGCAGCACCGGCTCGGCGAGCGCCACGATGAGCAGCTTCTGGCTCGGCGTGAGCGGCACCGCCCCGATGGTGGACAGTCCGCCGTCGTCGACCTGGCGCGGCGTCTCGCGGAACGCCGGCTGCGCGGAGTGCACCGACAGCTCGTAGGTCGTCGCGCCGGCGGAGAAGACGACCGTCGTCACGCCGAAGACGATCGGCAGCCGCGCGCCCGGCGCGAGCTGCGCCTGCACGCGCCCCTCGGTGTCGGTGACGGTCGCCGACAGTCGCGCGCCGATGTTGATCAGCCACCACAGCCCGCCGGCCTGCTCGAGGGAGAGGAAGTGGCGATGCAGGAACCGGTTGTCGTCGATCGCGAGGTCGCCCTCGCGACCGATCGTGAACCGGGTGCCGGAGGGGATGGTGACGTACTCGCCGGCGAACTCGACGGTCACGTCGGTCTTGCCGGGACCGGGCTCGGCGACGCCTGCGGGGGGAACGGTGTCTTCGACGTCGGTCACGATGTGCACTCCCGGGTCACCGGGCCGGCGCGCCCGGTCGAACGAAGCAGGGTGACCTCGATGCAGGTGGTGCCGCCGGGGTCGGCGGGCAGGGTGACCGTCGTCGCCTCGACGCGCTCGTCCTGCCCGTTGCCGCTCAGCGTGACGACGTGCCAGAGGTAGGCGTCACCCTCCTGCGGATCGGGGTTCGTCCAGGTGAACACGGCGTCGGCGCCCTGCACCGAGCCGGTGAGATCGGCGACGGCCGGCACGACGTCGCCGATGGGGTCTTGCGGGGCGACGGATGCCGGGGGGCTCTCGACCGGCTCCTGCACCGCGGGGGCGATGAGGCTCGCGCCGAGTGCGATGCCCCCGACC
>JAEYAG010000209.1 GCA_023451265.1 Actinomycetes bacterium
TCGTATGCTTGAGCGTCGGTAAGAATGAGCCTCCGGGTTCGCTCGGCCCCATCGTTTAGCGGCCTAGGACGCCGCCCTTTCACGGCGGTAGCACGGGTTCGAATCCCGTTGGGGTCACTCTCCGGCACACAATTGAATACGCATGGCCCTGTAGCGCAGTTGGTTAGCGTGCCGCCCTGTCACGGCGGAGGTCGCGGGTTCAAGTCCCGTCAGGGTCGCTCTGAAGCGACGGGCCCTTTCTTCGTGGAGGGCCTTTCGTCTAGGACATGGCTCTCGCCATGCGGCTCTGTAGCTCAGTTGGTAGAGCGCACGACTGAAAATCGTGAGGTCACGGGATCGACGCCCGTCGGAGCCACTGAACCCCCGAGGTGGCTTCTACACCGAGGGGGTTCTTTTTTTTGCCTGGTCGGCGTGGGTTTTTTCTGCTCGGTCACTGAGCGAGCGTAGCGAGACGAAACGTCGCTCGCGGATACCAGCCACGGGTCGCGTGAGGCGATTGTGCCGGGAATGTGCCGGGAACTCCTCCGAAACGAGGGGGCGATGGGGCGCGCTCTTGCACAGAACGATGGCCGACGGTCACGACAGTCTGAGACACAGAGGGCGCCGCAGGTCGCTCACGGACATCTCTTCCGTCCGCTGGATTCGACTCGGCTCGGTGCGGACCGCGCCACGTGCCCAGCAATACGGCCTAATAGTCGACGTGCGCCTCGATCTCGATGTCATCTCGCGTGGCGGCCTCCGCCCAGGCGCGCAGCGATGACTTCAGTTCGCGGAGCAGCCAATCGGCGGGAAGCGGCGCGGCGGCCTCGAGCGCAGCGAGTGCTCGCACGCGCTCATCGACGGTTCCTGTCAGCTCAGGAGGCTCAGCGATGTGGTTGTCGACCATTTCATACTCCGTACTCTTGTGTGGGCTTTCTCGGTGATCTCCGCGCGAAGCTCAGGCGGCATCCCCGCCGAGGTCTGCCAGGACGTCGGCGCTCGGTGCGAAGAAGGTCGATCCCGTCACGGCTGTCGAGAAGTCGAGGATGCGATCGTGCAGCCCCGGCGGGTCGCCGATGAACATGCGCTCGAGCATCTTCTCGATGACAGCGAGGAAGCGCGCGTATCCGATGAAGTAGGTGCCCATCTGGGTGCCGGGGCTGCCGAACGGCATGTTGTCACGCAGGATGTCCTGCTCCTCGCCGTCAGCGCCGGTGATCGTGGCGAGGGTCTTGTGCGCCTTCTGCCCGCTGGCGGCGTCGTCGAGCTCGACGTTGTCTGCCTTTCGGCGGCCGATGATCGCTTCCTGCTGTTCGGTGGTGAGGGCGTTCCACGCCGCGAGGGGATGAACGTACTTCTGCACGACGACGTAGCTGCCGCCCGCGCCCGCAGGGTCTTCCTCCCCCACGATCGTCGAGGCGGGAAGATCGGGCCCGACGGGGTTCGCCGTGCCGTCGACGAAGCCCAGCAGGTCCCTGGCATCGAAGTACCGAAACCCCTCCGTCTCGTCCTCGATGGAGACCGCGTCGCCGAGGGCATCCATGAGGAGGCGCTCGAACTCGAACGTCAGGTCCCGCCGCCCGGACCGAATGTGGAACAGCAGATCGCCCGGAGTGCTCGGAGCCGTGTGGGACGCGCCCCGGAACTCTCGGAACGGATGCAGCTCCTGCGGCAACGGGCGCGCGGTGAGCTTCGGCCACACTTGGGCGCCGATCCCCACGATGCACGAGAGCGCCGCGTCGAGGTCGCGGAACCCGACCGTCTTGATCAAGCCCGCCACGTCCGAGAGAACGTCCCGCACGATCTCGATCGCCTCGGGCGCATCGCGCACCGTGACCACCAGGAACACCGCCGACTGCGACAACGGCGCGTCGATGGCCTGCGCGTCCAGCGGCACCCGCCTGCTGAATGCCTCGGAAGCTCCATGTGCCATGCGTCCTCATCATCCCTTCACGCGGGTCGCGACCTGCGTCCGCTGTCTCACTCTACGAACCACGGTAGACGCCCGCTTTCGACGGGTGTCGGGAGAACTCTGGATGAGAGTCGTGCGCCGCGCACTGGCCGTGGGCATAGACAGGGAGCGATGCGCGTTCACCTCGACGCGCGCCGGAACAGGAGGCTGTTGTGATGACCGACGTCCGCCCCACCGTCACCGGAGCACGCGCCCGGATCCCGCACGGCGTCGCGTTCTGGATCGTGGCGACCACGTTCCTCCTCGTGATGGCGTACTCGACCGTTCCCACGCCGCTGTATCCGCTGTACCAGGACCTGGATCACTTCCCCGTGACCATGATCACCCTGATCTTCGCCGCATATGCGGTCGGAGTCGTCATCAGCCTCTTCTTCGTCGGGCACATCAGCGACTGGACCGGACGCCGCCGAATGCTGACGATCGCCGTGCTCGTCTCAGCCCTGTCGGCGGTGATGTTCTTGGTGTGGACGGACGTTCCGGGGCTGCTCGCCGCACGACTGATCAACGGCGTCAGCGTCGGCATCCTCACCGCGACCGCGACCGCGCACCTCGGGGAGTTGCGCGCGAAGGCGAAGCCGACCGAGGACGGCATCGTCGCCGCCTCCGTCGCCGGCGCCGCGAACCTCGGCGGCCTAGCGCTGGGTCCTCTGATCGGCGGACTGTTCGCCGAGTTCCTCCCGGACCCCCTCGTCCTCCCCCACGCCGTCTTCCTCGTCGTCCTCATCGTCTGCGCGATCGCCGTGACCGCCGTGCCCGAGACGGTCGACACCGTCGCCGCCGCGCGCACCTACCGCCCGCAGCGCCTGTCCGCCCCGGCCGCGTCACGCACGGTGTTCGTCGCCGCGGGTTTCGGCGCGTTCGCAGGTTTCGCCGTCTTCGGGCTGTTCACGTCGCTGGCTCCGACCATCCTCGTCGGCACCTTCGCTGCGCCCGATCATCTGCTGGCAGGGACGACGACCTTTGCGGTGTTTGCCGCGGCGGCTACCGGCCAAGTGGTGCTCGCGGGCCGCACGCGGCGCACGCAGTTGACGATCGCCACGATCTGCTGTGCGCTGGGGCTGACGGGCATCGCTGTGGGCGCGGTCATCGCCGTTCTCCCTGTCTTCCTCATCGGCGGCGTGGTCGCCGGGGTTGGGGTCGGCGTGCTCTTCAAGTCCGCCATCGCGACGGCCGCGAGCATCGCCGAACCGACCCGCCGCGGCGAGACCCTCGCACTGATCTTCCTCGTTGCGTACTGCGGACTCGCGCTGCCTGCCATCGCGATCGGCGTGGTGCTGACCTTCGCGCCGCAGACCCTCGTGCTCCTCGTGTTCGCGAGTCTCACCCTGATCGCAACAGTGTCCGCATCGCTCGTGATGCGACGCGGCGCCGACACCGCGTGAGCCCCGGCCTCACCGCTCGGCTCGCCGGCCGCGCGGCGGTCGTACCGCGATCGGTGTCAGGTGCTCGATGATCGGCGGATGGGTGCTCAGGGCGCGCGCTCGCTGAAGGAGGTCGGCGTCGAAACGGGTGTTGCGCGACTGGAGCTGATCGCGATGCTCACGCCACGACCCCACGCGAAACACCTCGATGTACTCCCCGGGCGCACCGCTTCGCTGCAGCAGTCGCCACTGCCGCGCACCGGTCCGGTAGCGGCTCTGCTCGACCTCGCCCATAAGGCGCAGAAACTTGTCGGCGTCCTCGGCAGCGACGTCGTACCGCACCGTCACCAGGACGGCCGTCTCATCATGCTGCTGCGCCTGGGACGGGTCGGCGTCGAACGGGACGGTCTCGCGGCCGATGCCAGCGGTCGTCGCCAGCGGGCGAGCGAAGGTCGCGACGCCCAGCAGTGCGACGAGGATGCCGCCGGCCGTCAGCACCTCGGCGGCGCCGAAGATCGTCGCGAGCGCACCGCACAGCGCCGAGCCGAGCGCCGTGCCACCGAAGAGGACGAGCTGGTACAGCGACAGACCGCGGGTAGGGACCCAGGTCGGCAGGAACGCCTGCACCGTCCCATTGATCGTCGCGATGACGCCGATCCACCCGAGCCCGGTGACCACCAGCAGCGGGAGCGCTATCAGAGCGAAGGTCCGCGGGTCTATCGAGCTCTCCCGTCCTCCTGTTCGTGATGTCGGGCGATGAGTTCGTAATCCCGCTCATCGATCAAATGGACGAGGAAGGCGTACACGACGACATCGAAGCTGTTCGGCCGCTCCTCCCGGTCGTCCGCGGGGCCGGTCCTCTTGTACCGCGGCTCGTACCTCCAAGATCGGAGCTGGCAAACGAGTGCCGGTCACGGGCCGGGAACTCGGTTGAGACCATGGAGAACTAGCCATCACCAACGAGCACGACTTCCGCGGAATCGTGCGGCAATCGAGCATCAACTGACACCCACCCTCGCCTGGCTTCTACATGGCGGGGGTTTTGCTTTGCCCCGGTGAGGGCGGGTTTCCGGTTCGAACATGTCCACCGGGGGACTCTCCTTCTCTCGCTGATCTACGACGAGAGCAGCGTCCGCCGCACGACCGCGGCGCTCCATATCCCCAGCAGCGCACCGGCAACGGTGTCCGAGATGTGGTGCTGCCCTCGGTAGACGCGCGAGAACGCGATCGCCCCGGGCAGTCCGTACCGCAGGAGCGGGCCGAGCACCCGGGCACCCCGGACGCCGTGGCGATCGAGGAGATCGGCGAGCGTGCCGTGGAGCGCGAACGCCGCCGCCGTGTGCCCCGACGGGAACGACGACGTCGCGTGCGGCTGCTCGGGACGCGACACGCCCCCGGGTCGCGGCCGTCGCACGAGGGCCGCGGATGCCACGAAGCACGCCGTCTCGAGCGTGAGCGCCGCGACGGGTGCGGCCGCCGCGCGGCCGTTGCGCGTCAGCATCCACGTGACGCCGCTCCAGATCGCCCCGTTCGCGATCGTCTGCGGCACGCCGGAGTACCACGACAAGGGTGCCGTGACGCGGTCGACGGGCTCGCGCCTTCCGGTGGCATCAGAGGCATCCACGGACCCGGCATCCGCGCCGGCCGGAACGTGCCCGAACGCGGTCTGCATCGCGCGTACCGCCCGATCCTCATGCGGATCGTCACCGTCGAACAGCCGGATCGTCCGGCCCACGGCCGTGAGCACCGCGATCGCGCCGAGCGCGGGCAACACGACGGTGCGCAGCAACGACATGCCCGAAGACTACTGCGGACGCGCCCTCGATAGCCTCGCTCTGTGACAGACACGACCGCCGCCTCGCCGGGCCACCCACCCCGGCATCCGCTTCGACGTGGCGAGCATCGACGCGATCGACGAGCCCGACGGGGCTCTCGGCGGCGTCCTGGCGTGGTTCTCGACCATCCACCACGACCCGTCACGCATCGGCGTTCCCCTCGCCGAGTTCGCGCGGACGCTCCGCCCCGGCGGCAGCCTCCTGCTCGGATACTTCGACGGCGACGCGCTCGAGGCGTTCGATCACGCGATCGCGCCCGCCTACCGCTGGCCCGCGTACCTTCTGGAACGAGCGCTCGAGGATGCCGGGTTCCGCGTCATGGAGGTCCACGGCCGCGCGGAACGCGGGCTCCGGCCGGTCGGGGCGATCCGCTGCGAGCGCCCCGGCGCACGAGTGCCGTAGCTCCCGGGGGCAGGTCGATGGGCACCGCGCCGCCGGTCACGCCCCCTTGCGCGGCTTGATGAGGTCCGACCCGCGTTTCGCGCGCTTGGCGGCCCTCTTCTCCTTGATCGAGGCCTGCGCGACCTTCTTCGTTCCGCGTGCGTTCGGCGACTTACCGGACATGACGACCTGCTTCCCCTGGTTGTTGGCTGGCGGGTGAACCCCCGACCATAACCACTTCCCAGAGGAAGTCAACTGACGCAGAAAAACCCCGCGACTTGCCTTTTCTGCGGTCCCGGCTATGGTGATGGCCATGACCATGGCGGCCCCCATCGTGCTCTCCGAGCGTCCCTGCGACGCTGCGGTGTTCACCGGTGCGGCCGACATCGCCGGCGGACGCCACGAGGTGCTCCCGCCCCGGCGGATCACCCAGCCCAACGGCCGCGGCTCGCTCGTGCGGTCGGCCTCCCGCGCTGGACCTCCGTAATCCCTTGCACCCAAGGATCCTCCGGTCACCCAGCGCGTCGCACCTGCGGCGCGTTTTTTCGTCCCCAAGGAGTACGCCATGACACCCCAGACTCGCGTCGACGGCGACGTGATCGACGTCGCCTTCTTCCAGCAGCTGCTCGAACACAACCTCCAGGAGCGTCTCGACATCCTCCGCGAGCTCGAACCGCACGCGCTGCCGACAGTCGACCCCGTCGCCTACCAGACCGCGGCCTCGCACCGCGCCGTCATCGAGCAGATCACGGCGGCGCTGAACCGGGCGGATGCCGGGACCTACGGCATCTGCGCGCGATGCGGCGGCCAGATCCCTCCGGCCCGCCTCGAGGTCGTCCCCCACGCGGCATCCTGCGCCTCGTGCCCGGTCGCCGCGCACGCCTCATGACATCAGCCGAGCCACCAGCCTCCGCGCGTCGTGAACGGCGTGGCCGGCGCCGTCGTTGTTGAAGTAGGCGACCACGGCGTGCCCCGCGCCGCGCCACTCGGCGATGCGTTCGGCCCACCAGTCGAGATCGGCGTCGCCGAACGCCGCCGTGTACGCATCCAACCGGCCCGCCGACGTCGTCCCGGGCGGATACAGGTGCCCGCGCCAGTGGTCGAGGTCCCGATCCGCACCTCGCCGGGGCCGAGCCCGGTCATCGCCCGCCGTGAGCCGCCACGACCGCCGCGACGGCGCGCTCGAAGCTCAGCGATTGCGCCACCTCCACAGCCCGGCAGTACCGCGCTCCGGCCAGCGACACGTACACGCGGCCGACCACATCGACGAACCCGAGCGCGACCCCGTCACGGCCGACGGCGTAGCAGTCGAGGTCGATGAGCTCCCACACCAGCCCGCGCACCGGCGGCGACGCCGGCGTGTGGACCAGTGGATGCCGGGGCGCCTCCGGCTCGTGCCAGGTGACCGCCGGCGTCTCCAGGGCCGTGCCGAGCTCTTCGGTCATCTCACCCCCCCGCCAGTCGTGTGCGATACAACTCCGCCAGCTGCCGGCGATGGTGTGCGCGGCGCTGCCGCGCCGCCCCGGTTCCGAAGCGGGCGATATGGGCGAGGAACCCGTCGACGGCGCGCGCCTCCGCCGGGTCGAGATGCGCGGCGACGAGCTCGCGCAGCGCCTCGACGACGACCACCGCCGGCACCGGATGCCCCGTGACCGGGTCGACGAGGGTGCTCGCCATGCCGTGCCGCGCGGCATGCCACTGTGCCGCGTCGAGCCCTTCATACCGCTGCGGCCGGGGCGTCTCGCGCGTGAACCCGGTGACGACGAGCGCCCGGATGATCGCGGCGAGCGCGACGGACGACGTCGGGTCGAGCTGCGCGTCGCACACCCGGATCTCCAGCGTGGGGTGGGCCCGCGAAAGCCGCGCGTACCAGTTGATCGTCCCGGCATCCGACGTCGCGCCGACCCCCGCGAGCCGCTCCAGCGCCTCGTCGTACTCGGCCGCGTCGGCGAAGTACGGCGGCGTGGAGTGCGTGGTCCACCGGCGACTGTGGATCGCGCGCCAGCTGGCGAATCCGGTGTCCTGCCCCTGCCAGAACGGCGAGTTCGCCGACAGCGCCAGCAGCACCGGCAGCCACGGCCGCAGGAAGTTCGACGCCCGCACCCCCGCGTCGCGGTCGGGGATGCCGACGTGCACGTGCAGCCCGTTCAGCTGATGCTCGGGCGCGAGCCCGGCGATGTCGTCGGCGATGACGGCGTAGCGACCCTGCCACGTCGCCGGCTCGACGACGGTGCGGAAAGGCGTGCCGGATGCCGCGACCAGCACGTCGGCATCGTCCGCCCACTCCGCCAGGCGCCCCCGGAATTCCCGCAGCGCGGCGAGCGCCTGGGCACCCCGCGTGCAGATCGGCGTCGCGAACTCGATCTGCGACGGGAAGAACTCGCGTACGACGGCACTCGATCCCGGTTCGCCGAGGTCGGCGACGGCCACGACGCCGACGTCGACGGTGCACAGGGTGCGGCGGTCGAGGAAGACGAACTCCTCTTCGATGCCGAAGGTGACGGCATCCGCCTCGCCCGGCACGCGGCCCTCGGCGGCGAGCCCGGCGCTCGCGGCGCTCGCGGCGCGACCGACCTGCGGCGCGGGGAGGTCCCCACGCACCCCCAGCCCCGTGTCCGCCATGCCACCAGCACACGCGATCGGCCCCGGCCGCACCAGGGACTTGACACGCGGTCCGGCGGCGGCCACTGACGCGCCAGAACCTGCAGGTTCCGGCGGTCGCGAGGTCGTACGATGAACCGGGCGCTGGGGCGCCTTGAGGGGACGACATGACGACGATCCGTGACCGCCGCAAGGCCGGGGCGCTGCGCCGCGCGCTGACCTGCGGCATCCTGCTGACCCTCGCCGGCACCGCCCTCGCGGCGTGCGCCGCCGACTCGACGGATGCCGCGACCAGCGCGCCGAGCGCCGCGTCGACCGAGGCCCCGACCCCCACCCCGACGCCGCTGAACCCCGTCGAGCAGCTGCTCGCCGACAACGCCGCGACCCCCGGCGCCTGCGCCGTCAGCTTCTCGCTCGACGGAGCGACCCTCGACCCGCAGCTGCAGATCCAGGACCGGCTCTACGACCACCTGCCGATCCCCCGCGCCGACGGGCGCGCCTTCGCCGGCTGGTACGCCGATGCGGCGACGGCGGCCGCGGCATCCGCCGACCCCGCCACCGGCGCCGGCAACCCCGCCACGCGTGTCAACGGCTCCGACCTCGTCGCCTGCACCGACCAGCAGGTGACCCTCTACGGCGCGTGGACGACCCCCGACGCGGTCACGGCGGCGAACGCGCGCATCCCGATCCTCATGTACCACCAGTTCACCGACAAGCCCGAGGGCGAGAGCGGCTGGCTGCGCGGCAACTACTCCTACATCGAGGACTACCGCGCCTCGATGCAGTACATCAAGGACTCCGCGTTCTACCTGCCCACGTGGGACGAGCTGAGCGCGTTCATCGACGGCGTCCTGTACCTGCCCGACCACTCGGCGATCGTCACCGACGACGACGCCGACCCCACGTGGCTCACCATGGCCTCGCCCATCAACGAGCAGCTGCAGGTGATGGCGACCTCGTTCGACATCACCGGCGACGGGGCCGTGCCGCAGAACCGGTTCATCCTGCCCCGCTCGCACACGAACAACATGCACACGGCCGGCGCCAACGGCAAGGGCCAGATGGTGAACCTCACCCCCGAGGAGATCGCCGCCGACATGACCGCCTCCGCCGACGCACTGCGCGGCATCGGCGTCACCGCCGGCGCGACCGAGATCATGGCCTACCCCTACGGGCACTACGACGACCGCTCGAAGCAGGGCCTCACGATGGCCGGGTTCGAGATGGCGCGCACGATCGAGCAGGGCTACGTCAAGGTCGGCTCCGACAAGCTCGCGCTGCCGTGCGTGCGCATCAACTTCGGCATGGGCGTCGCCGCCCTGAAAGACCTCATCGGCTGACTCGCCGCCGCGGCGCCGGCCGGGGGTGAACGACAGGTGACACCTGTGTGTCGCATAACGAACTGACAGATCACACACAGGACAGGCCGTAAGACCGGCCGTTACGCTGAGACGATCCCGTGCCCCAGACGATCGTGAGCCGCCGATATGGAACTGTCCGTCATCGTCCCCACCTTCAACGAGGGGCCGAACGTCGCCGAGCTCGTCCGCCGCATCGGCGCGACCCTGGCCGGGACGGACTTCGAGATCGTCTTCGTGGACGACTCCACCGATGAGACCCCGGACATCATCGCGCAGGTGGCGGATGCCGCGGACTTCCCCGTCCGGCTCATCCACCGCGACGCGCCCGACGCGGGCCTCGGCGGAGCTGTGCTGGAAGGGTTCCACGCCGCCCGGGCGCGGTGGTGCCTGGTCATGGACGGCGACCTGCAGCATCCGCCCGAGGACATCCCCCGCATGGTCGACCGCGCCGCCCGCGGCGACGTCGATGTCGTCGTGGCCTCCCGCTACATCGCCGGCGGCACTTCGGGGGGCCTCGCCGGCGCCACCCGCACGGCGGTCTCGCGCGCCTCGACGGCGCTGACGAAGTCGATGTTCCCGCGCAAGCTGCACGGCTGCTCCGACCCGATGACGGGGTTCTTCCTCGTCGACCGCGACGCCGTCGAGCTGGACCAGCTCCGCCCGCGGGGGTTCAAGATCCTGCTGGAGATCCTCGCCCGCCGGCAGATGCGCGTCGGCGAGATCCCCTTCGCGTTCGCGACCCGGTTCGCCGGCGAGTCGAAGGCGTCGTTCACCCAGGGCATCCGCTTCCTCACGCAGCTCGCGATGCTCCGGTTCGGCCGCATGTCGGCATTCGCCCTCGTCGGCGGCGTCGGGGCGATCGCGAACCTCATCATCATGTGGGGGCTCATCCGCCTCGGCATGGAGTACATCGTCGCGGCGATCATCGCCAGCGAGATCACGATCATCGCGAACTTCCTGCTGCTGGAGTACCTCGTGTTCGCCGACATGCGGGCCGAGTCCGGCCGCATGCGGTCGCGGTTCATCAAGTCGTTCACGTTCAACAACATCGAAGCCCTCGTGCGCATCCCGGTGATGAGCGTCCTGGTCGAAAGCGCCCACGTGCCAAGCGTGCTGGCGGCCGCCCTCACCCTCATCGCGGCGTTCGTCGTCCGCTTCGTCTTCCACGCCCTCGTCGTCTATGCCCCCAAGCGCGTCGCCGCCGCGGCCGCGGCCGAACCGGCCGTCGCCCAGACGGGTGGACGTACGCTGGAGTCATGACCTCCGAGACCCCCATCACGATGTTCGGCGCCGACTGGTGCCGCGACTGCATCCGCACCAAGAAGCAGCTCGACGACCTCGGCATCGCCTACACCTACGTCGACCTCGTCGCCGACCCGGCCGCCGCCGACGTCGCGCGCGAGATCTCCGGGCGCACCAACATCCCCGTCGTGGTCTACCCCGACGCATCGCACCACGTCGAGCCGACCAACGCCGATGTCGAAGCGAAGCTGCGGGAGCTCTCCCTCATCTGACGCGGCAGGAGCCGACCGCGGCAGGTGCCGCGCGGTGACCGTTAGTGTGGCCGCATGGGCATCGATGCACCGGTCCTGCGCGGGGGCAGGCTCTCGCGCGCGACCATCTCGACCTATGCCGTCGGCTCCATCGGCACCGGCGGGTTCGCGACCCTGCCCGGCCTCGTCCTCACCTACTACCTGACGGACAGCCTCGGCGTCGCCGCCCTCATGGCCGGCGTCATCGTGACCGTCGCGAAGGTCTGGGACGTCGTCATCGACCCCGTCGTCGGCGCGCTGTCCGACGCCGACCTCGCCCGGCACGGCTCTCGCCGGCGCCTCATGCTCGTCGGCGCGATCAGCCTGCCGGTGCTCTTCGCCCTCACCTTCGCGGTGCCGCCCGCCCTCGCCCCGGCCGCCGGCGCCGTCTGGGTGCTCGTGGCGTTCGTCCTCACCGCCACGGCGTTCAGCCTGTTCCAGGTGCCCTACATCGCCTTGCCGGCCGAGCTCACCGACCGCTACGACGAGCGCACCCGGCTGCTCACCTGGCGCGTCGTGGTGCTGACCTTCGCCATCCTGCTGTTCGGCCCGGGCGGCCCGCTCCTGCGCAAGGCGACCGGCGACCCGACGACCGGATACCTGCTGATGGGCGTCGTCGCGGGCGTCACGATCGGGCTCGGGATGCTGGTGGCCACCGCCGTCGCCCGGCGCGGGCTCCGTGCCCGCTCCGCGATGGCCGCAGCCGGCACGAGCGCCGCCGAGCAGGCGGGTCTGGTCGCGGACAGCGTCGGCGACACCCCGGTGCACCCGATCGGGCGCGATGCCTCGACGCCGGGTGGCGGCATCCGAGACAACTTCCGCGCCGCCTTCGAGACCCTCCGCCGCAGCCAGCCCTTCCGCGCGCTGCTGCTGACCTTCGTCCTGCAGGCGCTCGCCACCGGTCTCATGCTCGCCGGGGCGCAGTATCTGGCGACGTGGGTGCTGCGCAGCGAGGATGCCGTCACGCTGCTGTTCGTGGCCCTCATCGCCCCCGCGCTCGTGGCCGCACCGGCGTGGGGCGTGCTCGCGCGCCGTGCCGGAAAGGAGCGGGCGTTCGCGCTGGCGAGCGTGGTCTTCCTGCTCGCGGCGCTGTCGACGGTGCTGGCGCTGTGGGCGCCGGGGATGTGGCTGTACGCATCGGTCGCCGTCGCCGGCATCGCATACGCGGGCATGCAGTCGCTGCCGATGGCGATGCTGCCCGATGTCATCAGCCACGACGCCCGCCTGCACGGGCCGGGGCGGGCGGGCGCGTTCGGCGGGGTGTGGACGGCGGGCGAGACGACCGGGTTCGCGCTCGGCGCGACCGTGCTGGCCGTCGTGCTGGCCGCCTCCGGCTACATCGAGCGGACCGCGGGCGAGAGCGTCACGCAGCCGGATGCCGCGGTCGCCGGCATCGTGCTGAGCTTCAGCGTGCTGCCGGCCGCCCTCGTGCTGCTGAGCCTCATCCCGCTCGCCCGGTACCGGCTGCGGCGCGACGACATCGAGTCGCACGCCGGCTGAGACGGCGTGCCGCAGACGTAGACTGAGCGCGCCGGCAGCGGCGCGAGCGGAATCGAAGGAGAGGCCGTGGCCACGAGCGGACACACGACGAAGGCGCCCGACCGGGCGGCGGACGAGGGGCTCGCCGCCGACGTCCGCGCGCCGCTGGACGCCGCGATCACCGACCTGCACACCGGTGCCCGCGCCTGGAGCCTGCTGAGCCTCGGGCAGCGCCGCACGCTCCTGCGGCGCCTGCGCGTGTCGACCGCGGCGGTCGCCGCCGAATGGGCCGACACCGCCGCGACCTCCAAGGGGCTCGCGCCGGGGCATCCGCTGCGCGGCGAGGAGTGGCTGTCGGGGCCGTACGCGGCGCTCGTCGCGCTCGACGCGTATGCCGACACGCTCGGCGCCCTCGCGGCGGGCCGCTCGCCGATCGAGAAGGCACGGCACGGCACCGCCCCCGGCGGGCGCACGGTCGTCCACACGTCGCCGCTGACGGCGACCGACCGGCTGCTGCTGTCGGGCTACTCCACCGAGGTCTGGCTGCAGCCGGGCGTCACGGCCGCCGAGGCGCGACGCACCGCCGGGCTCGGACAGCGCGAGCCCGCCGCCTCCGGCGGCGTGGGCCTCGTGCTCGGGGCCGGCAACATCACCTCGATCCCGTACCTCGACGTGCTGTACGAGCTGGTCGCCTTCAACCGCGTGTCGATCCTCAAGGTGAACCCGACGCAGGACGCGATGGTGCCGGTCTTCGAGCGGGCGCTCGCGCCGCTGATCGAGCCGGGGTTCCTGCGCATCGTCCGCGGCGACGGCGACGTCGGCGCGTATCTCACCCAGCATCCGTCGATCTCGCACGTGCACATCACCGGCTCGGATGCCACCTTCCGCGCGATCATCTGGGGCACCGGGTCCGCCGCGAAGCGCCGGCTGCGGGAGGGGCGGCCGCTGCTGAAGAAGCCGATCTCCGCCGAGCTCGGCGGCGTCTCGCCCATCATCGTCGTGCCTGGGGCGTGGTCGCGCGCCGACCTGCGCTACCAGGCCGAGCACATCGTGACGATGCGCCTGCACAACAGCGGGCACAACTGCATCGCCGGCCAGGTCGCGCTGATCTCGGCGGACTGGCCGCAGCGGCGGGAGTTCTTGCACGAGCTGCGCACGGCATACGACCGGGCGCCGTCGCGCCCCGTCTGGTACCCGCACAGTCAGAGCAGACTCGACACGGCGCGCGCCTCGTATCCGGATGCCGCGTGGTGCGGCGGCGGGACGCGCGCGCTCGTGGAGACCACCGAGACCGACGCCGCCGACCTGGAGACCACCGAGTACTTTGCGCCGGTGCTGGGAGTTGTGACCCTGCCGGGCACGGGGCAGGAGTTCCTCGACGCGGCGGTCCACCACGCCAACGAGAAGCTCACCGGGACCCTCGGGGCGAACCTTCTGATCGACCCCGTCACGCAGGCCGCCCTCGGCGACGGGGTGGAGCGCGCGATCGCCGACCTGCGCTACGGCACGGTCGCGGTCAACGCCTGGACGGCCTTCGGGTTCCTCACCCCGACCGCCACGTGGGGCGCCTACCCCGGCGGCACATTGGAACATGCCCCGAGCGGCATGGGCGTCGTCCACAACGCCTTCCTGCTCGACGGCGTGGAGCGCACGGTGGTCCGCGGTCCCTTCCGACCGTTCCCGCGGTCGGTGTCGTCGATGCGGCGCGGGTTCGGCCTGTCGGTGCTGCCGAAGCCGCCGTGGTTCGTCACGTCTCGCACCGGCGCGGCGATGTGCGAGGGGTTCACGCGGTTCCGCATCGACGGCGACTGGGCGAAGATGGCGGTCACGCTCGTGAAGGCGTTCGGTGCCTGATCGCCCCCGCGGCCGGCGCCGAGGCGCGCCGGCGCTCGAGGCCGACTACGTCGTCGTCGGCGCGGGGTCGGCGGGAGCCACGCTCGCGGCACGGTTGAGCGAGGATGCCGCGGTCACTGTGATCCTGCTGGAGGCCGGCCCGGTGGACCGGGCGCTGGAGCTTCACATCCCAGCGGCGTTCTCGAAGCTGTTCCGCGGCCGCTACGACTGGAACTACGACACCGTCCCGCAGCGCGAACTCGAGGGACGCACCGTCTACTGGCCCCGGGGCCGGACACTCGGCGGATCGTCGTCGCTGAACGCCATGATGTGGGTGCGCGGGTTCGCCGCCGACTACGACGAATGGGCGACGGTCGCCGGCGACACGTGGTCGTGGCAGGCGCTGGCGCCGTACTTCGCGCGCGTGGAACGCACCCAGGACCCCGCCGACGCCACGCAGGGCGTCACCGGCCCGCAGGCCGTCGAGCACCAGCGCGACCCGCGCCCTCACACGGCGGCGTTCCTCGCCGCGGCGCGCGAGCTCCGGCATCCGGTCACCCCCGCCAACCTGCCCGCGGGGCAGGGATTCTCCCAGACGATGGTGACGCAGCACCGCGGCGCCCGGGCATCGACGGCCGACGCGTACCTGCGCCCCGCAGCGCGGCGGCGCAACCTGCGAGTGCTCACCGACGCCCTCGTGCGGCGGGTCACCTTCGCCGACCCCGACACGGGCGAAGGCGCCGAGCCGCGGGCGACCGGGGTGTACGTCGACCTCGCGGGCCTCACGCGGCACGTGCGGGCGCGGCGTGAGGTGATCCTGTGCGGCGGGGCGATCAACACCCCGCAGCTGCTCATGCTGAGCGGCATCGGCCCCGCGGCGCACCTCGCCGCGCACGGCATCGCGGTGCGGGTCGACGCCCCGTGCGTGGGCGAGAACCTGCAGGATCATCTCGTCGCCGGCCTCGCGCCCGCCGCCCGCGGCGGCACGCTGTACGGCGCCGAGAAGCCGGCGCAGCTTGCCCGCTACCTGTCGTCGCGGCGGGGCATGCTGACCTCGAACGTCGCCGAGGCCTACGGGTTCGTGCGCACAGAGGTCGCCGACCGCGTCGGCGCCGCCGCCGGCCTTCCCGACATCGAGATCATCTTCGCAGCGGCTCCGTATGTCGGCGAGGGTCTCGTGCCGCTCCCCGCGGAGGGCATCACCGTCGGGGCGATCCTGCTGCGGCCGCGCAGCCGCGGCACGATCCGGCTGGCCTCCGCCGATCCGGCGGAGGCCGCGGTCATCGACCCCGGCTACCTCACCGACCCCGACGGCATCGACGCGGCGACGCTGCGGGCAGGACTCGCGGAATGCGAGCGGCTGATCGCCACCGACGCCCTTCGGTCCGTCACCACCGGCGGCTGGGTGCAGCCCGCCGGCGGCGAGGACATGACGCCCGAGGAGCGGATCGAGCTGTCGCTGCGGCGCTACTCCCACACCCTGTACCACCCGGTCGGGACCGCGCGCATGGGAGAGGACGCGGCATCCGTCGTCGACCCCGAGCTGCGCGTACGGGGCGTGGCGGGGCTGCGGGTCGCCGACGCGTCGGTCATGCCGACGGTCATCCGCGGCCACACCAACGCGCCCGCGATCGTCATCGGCGAGCGCGCGGCCGACCTTCTGCGGGGTCGCTGACGACGTCCCGCGGGGGCCCCGGCAGGCGGTGCCTGGCGCACGAAGGCAGCGCCCCCGCGGAGCCGGGGTCAGCGCGCCCGGCGCTGGCCTCCGCCGTTGGTACGGACGACCGAGCCGACCATGAGCTTGCCGCC
>JAEYAG010000149.1 GCA_023451265.1 Actinomycetes bacterium
CGCCGGGGCCGAGGCGATCGCGGCGGCGTGGTCGGCGGACGGCGAGGCCGCCGGCCTCGCGCACGACGGGATGCTGCAGCTGGCCGTCGGGCCTGCCGGCGTGCACTCCGACCCGCGCGAGACGTTCGAGCTGATGGGCGAGGTGGCCGCGCGGCACGGCCTGCGCCGGCGCACGCAGGCCAATGAACAGGTCGACGTCGACATCGCGCGGGAGCGCTACGGGCTGCGGCCGATCGATCTGCTCGATGAGTGGGGCTGGCTGGCGCCCGACGTCACGCTCGCGCACCTGTGCGCCGTCACCGACGCGGAGATCGCCCGTCTCGCGGCCGCCGGCGTCTCTGCGACGCACGCGCCCGGGTGCGATGTCCCCATGGGCTGGGGCGTCGCGCCCGTGGCGGATCTGCTCGCGGCGGGCCTCGCGGTGGGGCTGGGCACGAGCGGCGGCGGCTCCAACGACGCCGGCCATCTGCTCGCCGACGCGCGACTGGCGATGCAGGTGTCGGGCCTGGTCGGCCCGGCGCTGCCGGCCCGCACCGTGCTGGCACTCGCGACGGAGGGCTCGGCGCGGGGTCTCGGACGTGACGAGCTCGGCCATCTGCGGGTGGGGGCTGCCGCCGACGTGTGCGTCTGGGACGTCTCGGGCGCCGCGGACGCGGGCGTGGCGGATCCGGTGGCCGGACTGCTGTGGGCCTCCCCCGGTCGACGCCCCCGCGACGTGTTCGTCGCCGGCCGGCCCGTCGTGCGCGCGGGCACGCTGCTCACCGCGGACGAGCACGCCGTCGCGACCCGCCTGCGCCGCACCCTCGCCGCGCGCGAACGCTGAGGCGTGCACGATCGCGGCGCAGGGGCATCGAGAGCGTGCGCGTGTTGTAGGGCGGGTGGGACTTGAACCCACGATCGTCGGGTTATGAGCCCGCTGCCTTGACCAGCTTGGCCACCGCCCCCTGCGGCATCGAGCCTACCGGGCGGCGGGGTCGTCCTTGTCGCGGATCGGAGGTTCGGGCCACACCTTCGCGACCGCCTCGGTGATCCGCACCGATCCGGTCTTGGGTGGGGCGCCGCCCGGCGCGCCGCCGCTCCCGCGTGTGATCGGGATCTCCTGGCTGTCGCTCACCACCTGCGGGTGGTAACGCGCCAGCTGGAAGACGCCGGCGATCGCGAGGGCGCCGGCGATGACGAAGCCGACGTACGCGCCCCACGGGGCGTGCTCGGCCTCGCGCAGCACCGCCAGCCCGATGACGATCGCGACGATGGGGTCGATCACCGTGAGGCCGGCGATCACGAGATCGGGCGGCCCCGACGAATACGCCGTCTGCACGAAGTAGGCGCCGATCGCGGTGCCGGCGATGAGACCGACGACGCAGACGACGGTGAGCCACTCGAAGTCACCGGTCTGGATGCGGCTGATCACGACCTTCGCGAGGGTCGCTACGAAGCCGTACATGATGCCGGCGGCGACGATGTAGAACAGGGCGCCCACGCGGGACCGCAGCCACAGCCAGGTCGACGTCAGCACGATCGCCACGACGAGCAGGATGACCAGCACGGTGATGAGCTGGCCGTCGCTGATCGGCGTCTCGGTGGCGTAGAGCGCGGCGATCGTCACGAACACGAAAATGCCCGCCACGCACAGCGCGATCGCGCTCAGCGAGCGTCGGGTGGGCCGGTGGCCGCTGATGCGGGCGTTCAGCAGCGTCGTGATGACGAGCGAGATCGCCCCCAGGGGCTGGACGAGGATGAGCGGAGCGAACGACAGCGCAGACAGCTGGCAGACGATCGCCAGACCCAGCATGACGGTGCCGACCACCCATGACGGCCGCCGCAGCAGGTTCCACAGCTGGCCGCCGGTGAGGCCCGCGCCGCCGTCGGTGGCGGTGAGCCGCTCGACTTTCTGTACACCGCGGTGCTGGTACTGCGCGCCGAACGACATGAAGACTGCGCCCAGCAGCGCCAGCGGAATGCCGATGAGGATGCCGGGGTCAGCGAACACGCCGACCAGCTGGTCGGCGACGTCGTCGAGCGAGGGGGCGGCATCCACCCCTCGACACTAACCGCCGGGCGCGCTCGATAGGCTCAGGACGTGGCTGTTCTTCCGATTCGCATCATGGGCGACCCCGTCCTGCACTCCCCCGCCGAGCCCGTGGCCGAGATCACCGACGAGGTCCGCCAGCTGGTCGCCGACATGTTCGAGACGATGGACGCAGCTCCCGGTGTCGGGCTCGCCGCCCCGCAGGTCGGCGTCGGGCTGCGCATCTACACCTACAGCTATCAGGACGATGACGGCCAGCCGTGGCGGGGTGTCATCGTCAACCCGGAACTGTGGATGCGCCCGCTCGTGCCCGGTGCGCCCGACCCCGACGACGAGTCGGAAGGATGCCTGTCCTTCCCCGGCGAGCGGTTCCCGCTGCGCCGCTCCGACGAAGTGCTGGTGACCGGGATCGACCTCGATGGGGAGCCGGTGCGCATCCAGGTGGACGGCTGGCGCGCGCGGATCATGCAGCACGAGTTCGACCATCTCGACGGCATCCTCTACATCGACCGCCTCGACGACGGCGACTGGAAGACGGTGCAGAAGCTCGCGCGCAAGCGCGGGTGGGGCCGGCCGGGCGCCGCGTGGACGCCGGGCGTGGACGAGATCGACGCGTAGCCCCGGCGCGCTGAGATGAGCACGAGAGCGCACCGCCGCGCCGCCGTGACGGCCGCCGTGGCCGGCGGCGGCATCGGCGTCGCCGTGGCGTTCGCGAGTGCTCTCACGCCCCCCGCGCTCATCACCTCGATCCCGACCGCGGAGCCGGTCGAGATCCCCCGTCCGGTCGTGACCGAGAGCCCGGGTGCGGCCGGGATGGGGCCACTGCCGACGCTGCCGCCGCCGGCGGCCGGAGTGGACCTCACCGCGGTGATGAACGTGCTGGGCGTGCTGCTGGCGGTTGCGGTCGGGGTGGTCGTGATCCTCATCGCGATCCGCGTGGCCCGCGCCGTCGCTTCCCGCCACGCCCCGCCGGACATCGGCGACGCCGTGCACGAGAGTGCCGTGGATGCCGATGAGGTGCGCGACGTGCTGCGGCGCGCCCGCGAGCAGATCGCGCTCGACGAGGACGCCAACCGGGCCGTCATCCGGTGCTGGGAATCGCTGGAAGCCCTGGGGGCGGCCGCGGGAGCGCCCCGCCGCGAGAGCGAGACGGCAGCGGAGTACGTCCTCGGCATCCTCACCGCCTTCGCCGTGCCCGCGGAGGCCGCGACGCGGCTCTCCGCGCTCTACACCCGCGCGCTGTTCTCCGCCGACCGGCTGCCGCCTACCGCGGCCGCCGAGGCCCAGGCCGATCTGGCGCGACTGGAGGCAGCCCTCGCGGCGCCCGCGTCGGCATCCCTGCCAGGGCAGGGGGTCGCACCGTGACGCGCCGCCCGGAGCGCGGCCTCGTCGTCGCGGTCATCGCCGGCGCCTCCATGGGCACGGCCGCAGCCGTCGTCGGGCTCGTGCTGGGGTTCGGTCTCCCGCTCCCGCTGTGGACGCTCGGCGGGATGGTCGTCGCGGTGGCGTGGTGGGGGCTGCGCCAGCTGCTGCCGGAGATCGAGTCCGAGGCCGTGCCCGAACCCCAGCATCCGCCCCAGCCGTGGTCGACGGGCGTGGACCGGCGCACCCGCGTGCTGGAGACGCGCCTGCGCGGCGCCCAGGGCGGCCGGTCCACGACCGCGACGGCGCTCCACGACACCATCGCCGAGCTCGCCGAGACGCGCGCGGCGAACGCCCCGCTGCCGGACCGGCTGCAGACCTACCTTCGTTCCGAACCGCGAACGCTGAGCCGGGCTCAGCTGCGCACGATCCTCCGGGAGCTGACCAGACTGTGACCACCTCACCCGACCGCGCGAGCACTCTCCGCACCACCGAAGCCGGCGAGGCCTGCCGACGCGTCATCGACGAAGTCGAGCGCGCCGTCGTCGGCAAGCGACAGGCCCTCGAACTCGTCCTCACCGCGGTCGTCGCCGGCGGTCACGTGCTGCTGGAAGACTTCCCGGGTCTCGGGAAGACCCTCGCCGCCCGCAGTTTCGCCCGTGCCCTCGGGCTCGACTTCCAGCGCGCCCAGTTCACCCCGGACCAGCTGCCGGCAGACCTCACCGGCAGCTACGTGTACGACCAGTCGCGAGGCGAGTTCACCTTCCGCGCCGGTCCGCTGTTCGCCGGGTTCCTCCTCGCCGACGAGATCAACCGCACGCCGCCGAAGACCCAGGCCGCGCTCCTCGAGGCGATGCAGGAGCATCAGGTCACCGTCGAGGGCCGCACGCACCCGCTCCCCCGGCCGTTCCACGTCATGGCGACGGCCAACCCCGTCGAGACGGAGGGCACCTACCCGCTGCCCGAGGCGCAGCTGGACCGCTTTCTGCTGCGCCTGCGGTTCGGCTACCCGGACGAAGCCGACGAATGGGAGATCCTCTCCCGCCGGATCGCGCGGCGCAGCGACGACATCGAGACCGCCCAGGTTCTCGATGCGGAGACGCTGCTGGCGGTGCAGCGCGCCGCGGAGGACGTCTTCGTCCACCCCGCCGTGGGCCGTTACGCCGTCGCGGTGACCGCCGCGACGCGCACCGACGCCGCCGCGTCGGTCGGTGCGTCGCCGCGCGGCAGCCTCGCCCTGCTGACCTGCGGACGCGCACGTGCGCTCATCAAGGGCCGCGACTTCGTCACCCCCGACGACATCAAGGCCCTCGCCCCCGCCGCCCTCGCGCACCGGATCACGATCCGTCCCGAGCTGTGGCTGAGCGGCGTGTCCGGTGAGCAGGTCGTCCGCGCCGCCGTCGACAGCGTCCCGGTGCCGGCCGAGTACCTCCCGGATGCCGGGTGAGCAGCGCCGGGCAGGAGTTCCGCCCGACGGCGGCGCTCGTGCGCGCCGTGGTGCTGGCCGCGGGGACGGGCATCCTCGCGCTGCTCAGCTCGCAGCCGGCCCTGGCCGTTTTGGCGGTGCCGTTCGTGGTGTGGAGCGTCCTCGGCATGATCCGCCGGCCGCCCGCCGACAGTCCCCCACCTGTCGCGGCGCTGTCGGCGCGGGCGATCGCGGCCGGCGATGCCGTCGAGGTGGCCGTGCGGTCAGCCGCCGAGGACAGGGTCGTCGATCTCGCGCTGTCGCCGCAGGCGGGCGCCGACCTCGCTCCCACCTGGGGTGCGGTCTGCGGACTGCAGACGGCGACCGTGCGGGTGAGGCCGCAGCGGTGGGGACGGCTGGACCTCGACGATGCGCTGGTCCGGGAGAGCGACGAGGCGGGGCTGTGGCAGCGCGACGTGCGGCTGCGTCTCGGCTCGATCGGGGTGTCGCCGTCGGCGATCGTCCCCGGGCGCGGCGACGCGATCCCCCACCCCATCGGCACCGCGGGCATCCACCAGTCCCGCCGCCCCGGTGACGGGAGCGCCCTCGCCGACATCCGCCGGTACCTCCCCGGCGACCGACTGAGCCGCATCAACTGGCGCGTCAGCGCGCGCACCGGCATCCTGCACACGAACGCGACCACCGCCGATCGCGACACCGACGTGCTCATCGTGATGGACACGCTGGCCGATGTCACGACGGCCGAGCTGTCCGGGCCGTTCGCGTCCAGCCTCGACGCCACGGTCGTCGCGGCGGCGTCGCTGGCCGAGCACTACCTCCGGCTGGGCGACCGCGTCGGAGTGCACGACCTCGGCGCCGTGGTGGGCGATCTGCCGCCGCGCGGCGGGATCCGCCAGTTCGCGGCGCTGACGACGCGTCTGGCGCGGGTGAGCCGCACCGACGTGACACGAGGCGACCTGCGACCGGTGCAGCGGCTGCGTCCGGGGACGTTCGCGGTCGTGTGCTCGCCGCTGCTCGACGACGACGTCCTCACCGAGATCGCGGTGCTGGCCCGCCGGGGTGCCGCCGTGCTGGTCGTCGACACGCTGCCGGAGCGCATCGGCCGGCTCGAACCCGGACCCGGCGACCGGTCGGGACCGCTGGCGCACCTGATCGACCCGGCGCCGGGGTCGTTCTGGGAGGAAGCGTGGGTGCTGCGCCGGCTCCAGCGCGATGCCGACGTCACGCGGCTGCGCGAAGTCGGCATCCCCGTCGCCCCCTGGCAGGGCGTCGGCGGGGTCGCGACCCTCGCGGCCGCCCTCGCCGCGCAGCGACCGACCGCACGGGCGGGCGGTGCGCCGCGATGAACACGCTGTCGGAGACGATCGTCGAGCTTCTCGACCGGATGCGGCGGCGCCCCCCGTCGCGCTGGGTGCTGCGCGGCCTGCTCGTCCTGTGCGGGGTGGTCGCGCAGGTGTGGATGACGCTCGTCTCCGGCGCATCGCCGTGGGCCGCGGTCTCTGCGGTCGCCATCGTCGCCGCCGCGGTGTTCGCCCGCGGAGTCGTGCCGTTGCTGGCGGCGGCGACGATCGTCGTGCAGGCTGCGCTGGCCGCGCTCCCGGTGCTCGAGCTCGTCCCGATCGCACTCGCGCTGCTGGGGTGGCACGTCTGCGCCTCGCTGCTGGCGACCGGGCGTCCCTGGGCCGCCGTGGACGGCGCGGTGGTGCGGGCGATGCGGATGCCGGTGCTCGGCGCCGTCGCCGCGATTCTCGTCGTGGCGGCCGCGGCCGCCGTCGCCGCGGGCCTGGCGTGGGGTGAAGCCGGCGTCGTGACGCTGCTGATCGCGCTCGTGCTGGTGCTCGGGGCGGTCGTCGTCCTGTGGCCGGCGACGGATGCGCGCCGCGGCAAATGAAGAACGCCCCAGGGGTGGAGCCCTGGGGCGTTCGCTCCCCGGCTTGGACTCGAACCAAGAACCTGCCGGTTAACAGCCGGCTGCTCTGCCAATTGAGCTACCGAGGATCAGTCACCCGCGAGCGGGCAACCCGTCCATATTAGCAAAGCCGCGAGGGTGCTCGTGACGCGCGGCGGGTCATGACGCGATGCGCGTTCCGCCGTCCGGCGTCCAGAGCAGATCCGCCGTGCCGTGACCGTAGGCGACAGGTCTGCCGGCGCGCAGCACCAGCACATCGGCGTCGATCTCCCGCACCGCGTCGGCGTCGTTGGTGACCATCACGATCGCCATCCCGCTCTCATCGCGTCGGCGCACGAGCGCGTCACGGGCGGTGCGGCGCACCTCGAGGTCGAGATTGGCGTAGGGGTCGTCCCCCACGAAAACCCGGGGCTGCAGCACCAGCGCGCGCGCCAGCGCGACGCGCTGGCGCATGCCCGAACTGAGCTCGTACGGATAGCGGCCGGCGGCCCCCAGCGGCAGCTCGAACTCGTCGAGCAGCCCGGCGACGCGGATGGCCAGGGCGCGCTGATTGACGCGACGGTCGCGGCTCGTGATCGGTTCGCCGATGACCTCGCCGACGGTCATCCGCGCGGGCAGCGTCGCCCCCGCTCCCTGGGCCAGATAGCCGGTGTGGTACGCCCGCACGCGGCCGGCCCGGCCGCGCTTGCGGACGGGGATGCCTGCCACCTGGGCATCGCCGCCGGCGATGGCGATCGCGTCGCTCTCCCCGCCGGCCAGGAGCGCCGCCAGCGTCGACTTGCCCGAACCGGTCGCTCCCATCACCGCGAGGGTGCGTCCGGGCGACAGGCGGAAGCTCACGCCCTCGACCACGCGCACGCCGCCGCGGGCGATCGACAGATCGTCGCAGACCACGGCGAACTCTGTGGCGACGCGACGGGGCATGCGCTCATCCTGCCCTCATCCTCGCGTCGACGCCAGCGACCGCGCCGCGGCCGCCCCTCATCGCCGCGGCGAGCGGCGCCCACCCGTCCGAGCTATGCCGGTTCCTCCGTGAGCGTGCGCCGACGCGCGTCGAGATCGCGCAGCGCGACGCGCACCGCCCGTCCCTCCTCCGAGTCGGCAGGCACGCGCTGGATCGCCCCCAGCAGCTCGTTCTTCTCGGCATCCACCGCGCGCACGCGCAGGCGCCGCGCGAGTGAGCGCGTCGAGGCGGCGGCCTCGGCCTCGGTGAGGGCGGGGAAATCGGCCGTGAGCAGTTCGACCGCGAGAGAGCGGTACGGCTCGCGCGTGGACTCGGCGGCCGTCGACGCCCACCCGATGCGGGTGCGATCCGGCTGCGCCGCGACAGCCTGACGCACCGCGTCGAGCGCGGGCGTGCGCATCGGCAGCGCGAGCGCGGCGTCGAGCTCGGAGGCGTCCACGACGTGGCCGTACTGCAGAATCCCCATCAGCGCGTCGCGCTCCAGCGCGACATCGGCGGTCCGCGGCAGCGTGCGCAGGGTGACGCGGACGGCGGGATCACCGGCATCCGACCCGGCCGGCGCGGCGGCCGACGGCGTGGCGTCGCGGCGGGCGCCCTCCCGCCCCGCGCGTTCGACCTCGCGACGCACCGACTCGGTGTCCATCCCGAGGCGGCGGGCGAGCACCCGCACGTACTCGGGCTGCAGCAGCGGGTCGCGCAGTTCGGCGACGACGGGCGCCGCCGACCGCAGCGCACCGACCCTGCCCTCGACGCTGGCAAGATCGAAGCCGGCCAGGCGCTGGTCGATGACGAACTCGAACATCGGCACCTTGCGATCGAGCATGCCCCGCACTGCCGCGTCGCCGCGTTCCAGGCGCAGGTCGCAGGGATCCAGGCCCTCCGGGCCCGTCGCGACGTAGGTCTGCGCGTTGAAACGCTTCGCGTCGGCGAAGGCGCGCAGCGCCGCCTTCTGCCCGGCGGCGTCGGGATCGAACGTGAAGACGACCTCGCCCGCGCTCGAGTCGTCGCCCATCACGCGGCGGAGCACCGTGATGTGGTCGGCGCCGAACGCCGTGCCGCAGGTCGCGACGGCGGTCGTCACCCCGGCGAGGTGGCAGGCCATGACGTCGGTGTACCCTTCGACGACGACGACGCGGTGCGGTTCGACCCGGGCGATGTCCTTCTTGGCCAGGTCGAGCCCGTACAGCACCTGGGCCTTCTTGTAGATCGTCGTCTCGGGGGTGTTGAGGTACTTCGGCCCCTTGTCGTCGTCGTACAGTCGGCGCGCGCCGAACCCGATCGTCTGCCCGGTGACGTCACGGATGGGCCACACCACCCGCCCGCGGAACCGGTCGTAGACACCGCGCTGCCCCTGCGAGACGAGGCCCGCCGCCGACAGCTCCTCGTCGCTGAACCCCTGCGCGCGCAACGCGTCGCGCAGGCCGTCCCAGCCCTTCGGCGCGTAGCCGACACCGAAGTGCGCGGCGGCGCCGGCGTCGAACCCGCGCTCCCCCAGAAACCGCCGCCCCGCGTCGGCCTCCGGGCTCGACAGCTGCGCGCGGAACCATTCGGCGGCCGCCGTGTTCGCCTGGTACAGCCGGGTGCGGCCGCTCGTCTCCGGTGCCGCGCCGCCGTCCTCGTAGTGCAGTGTGTAGCCGATGCGTCCCGCGAGGCGTTCGACGGCCTCGGTGAACGTCAGGTGGTCCATGGCGCGCAGGAAGGAGTACACGTCGCCCGACTCGCCGCATCCGAAGCAATGGTAGTAGCCGACCTGGGGTCGCACGTGAAAGCTGGGGCTGCGCTCGTCGTGGAAGGGACACAGCCCCTTCAGCGACCCCACGCCGGCCGACTTCAGCGCCACCCGCTCGCCGATGATGTCGCCGATGTTGGTGCGCGCCTTCACCTCGTCGACGTCGGCCTGCCGGATGCGCGCCATCAGAGCCCCTCGATGGGTTCGGGCAGAGCGAAGCCGCTGTGCGCGACGGCGCGGCCGTCGCTCGACCACAGCCCGAGCTCCCGCAGATCGACCGGACCGATCAGACGCGCGTGCCACTCGATCGCGAACCGGTCGGTGAGGCTCGCGACCTGATCCACGATGACGCGCTTGCGCTGGGCGTCGGTGGATGCTGCGGCGAAGTCCTCCGCGTGCAGCCGGTCCAGCCGTTCCGGCCGCTCCCACAGCGCCGTCGCGAGGCGTTTGAGCACGCGACGCTGCTCCTTGTAGAGCCCACGGCGGCCGTCGATCGTCACGACGAACGCGCCGATGATGCCTTTCAGCACCGCCATCTCGGCCTCGATGATCCGCGGCACCACGACCCGGCCGCGGAAGCGCGTGAGCACCGGCACGTCGTAGTGTTCGCGGGTGGCCGCCGTCGCCGCACGCGCGAAGCGTCCGATGAGGTCGGAGGTGAGGTTCTTCAAGCCCGCCACGGCGGCGCGCGAGCCGTCGAACGAGGTCAGCCACTCGGGCAGGCGGGTGAGGCGGTACAGGGCGTCGGCGAGCTCGTCGCGACCGAAGCCGTAGCCGACCCAGGTCTGTATGGCGCTCAGCAGCGCCTCGCGCTCGCGGGCGTCGGCCAGCCGGGCGGGATCGAGGTAGCCGTTCAGCACAGCGTCCTCGAAGTCGTGCACCGAGTAGGCGATGTCGTCGGACAGGTCCATGACCTCGGCCTCGATGCAGCGCACCCGCCCCGGCGCTCCCTCGCGGAGCCACGCGAACACCGCTTCGTCTTCGGCGTAGACGCCGAACTTGTCGCGTCCGCCGGGGTCGGGGACCGCGTGCTCGGACGTCCACGGGTACTTGCACGTCGCATCGAGACTCGCGCGGGTGAGGTTCAGCCCGACGCTGCGTCCGTCGGCCGCGATGACCTTGGGCTCCAGCCGGGAGAGGATGCGGAGGGTCTGCGCGTTGCCCTCGAACCCGCCGATGTCTTCGGCCCACTCGTTGAGCGCCCGCTCGCCGTTGTGACCGAACGGCGGGTGACCGATGTCGTGGCTGAGGCACGCCGTGTCGACGACGTCGGGTGAGAGTTCCAGCGCGATCGCAAGCTCACGGCCCACCTGGGCGACCTCGAGCGAGTGGGTGAGGCGGTTGCGCGCGAAATCCGCCGGGCTCGCGGGGCTCAGTACCTGCGTCTTGGACGCCAGGCGCCGCAGCGCCGCGGAGTGCAGCACGCGGGCGCGGTCGCGGGCGAAGCTGTCGCGCTGCGAGCGGTGCTGCTCCGGCGCGAACCGCTCGGCGTCGTGCGAGTCGTATCCGGCAGGCCGGCCCGGGGCGACCTCGATGCCGGCCGCGTCAGCCACCGCTGTTGTCCAGTTCGGCCTCGGCGAGCGTCCGGGTGGCCTCGGCGCCGAGCTCGCGGCTGGCCAGCCAGCCGTCGGGCAGCGCGGGGCGCTTGGGCGTGCCGGCGCGGCCCCGCTGACCTTCGGCGGCGGCACCCGGGTACGCCGCGTCGAGATCGAGCGTCGCCAGCAGCGCATCGATCTCGGCAAGGCTCGACACCGTCGCGAGCTGCGCGCGGGTCTCGCCGCCGACGGGGTAGCCCTTGAAGTACCAGGCGACGTGCTTGCGGATGTCGCGGCATCCGCGGTCTTCGTCTTCGAAGAACTCGACGAGAAGCTCGGCGTGCCGGCGGAAGGCACGGGCGACGAAGCCGAGTGTCGCGTCGACCGGCGCACCCGCCGCCGCGCCGGGGCCACCCAGCGCCCGGGCGAGGTCGCCGAAGAGCCACGGCCGACCGAGGCAGCCCCGGCCGACGACGACGCCGTCACAGCCGGTCTCCGCCATCATCCGTACGGCGTCCTCCGCCGACCAGATGTCGCCGTTGCCGAGCACCGGGACGCTCGCGACGGCCTCCTTCAGGCGCGCGATGGCGTCCCAGTCCGCCGTGCCGGAGTAGAACTCCGCGGCGGTGCGGGCATGCAACGCGACGGCCGCGACCCCGGCATCCTCCGCGATGCGACCGGCGTCGAGGTACGTGAGGTGGTCGCCATCGATGCCCTTGCGCATCTTCACCGTCAGCGGGATGTCGCCGGCGGCGCGGGCGGCCCGCGTGACGATCTCGCGGAACAGCCCGAGCTTCCAGGGCAGTGCCGCTCCCCCGCCCTTGCGGGTGACCTTCGGAACCGGGCAGCCGAAGTTGAGGTCGATGTGGTCGGCGCGATCCTCGTCGACGAGCAGCCGCACGGCCGCCTCGGTGGTCGCCGGGTCGACGCCGTAGAGCTGGATCGAGCGCGGCTTCTCGGACTCGTGGTGGGTGATCAGCCGCATCGTGGTGGCGTTGCGCTCCACCAGGGCGCGGGTCGTGATCATCTCCGACACGTACAGCCCGGCGCCGTACTCGCGGCACAGCCGCCGGAAGGCGGTGTTGGTGATGCCCGCCATCGGCGCGAGCACGACCGGCGCATCCAGCGCGATGGGCCCGATGCTCAGCGGGGCGGGGGTGACGAGGGTGGACATCCTGTCCATTCTCCCAGACTCGGGTGCCGACGGCGGCGGATGCCGGGCCTATCGTGGACAACATGGCCGACACCCAGACTGTGGATATCCGCGACATCCCCTTCGTCGACGCCTCCGGCGTCGAGCACACCCTCGCCGAGTACGCCGGAAAGACCGTGCTCGTCGTCAACGTCGCCTCCAAGTGCGGGCTGACGCCGCAGTACGAACAGCTGGAGCAGCTGCAGCGGACCTACGGCGACCGGGGCCTGCAGGTGCTGGGATTCCCCTGCAACCAGTTCATGGGCCAGGAGCCCGGATCGATGGACGAGATCCTGGAGTACTGCGCGGTCACGTGGGGCGTGAGCTTCCCGATCATGGACAAGGTCCGCGTCAACGGGTCGCACGCCGCGCCGTTGTACAAGGCGCTCAAGAAGGCGAAGAACGCCGAGGGCGCGAAGGGCCCGATCATGTGGAACTTCGAGAAGTTCGTCCTGACGCCCGAGGGCGACGTGCACCGGTTCCGTCCGCAGACCAAGCCCGACGCGCCCGAGGTGATCGCCGCGATCGAGGCGAGCCTGGCGTCCTGACGCTCGGCTGGTCACGTGACGGCACGAGGGATGCGGCCGTAGCCTGAGCCGGTGACGAGCGATCATCGGTGACGACAGCCTGCGGCCACTGACGATGGCGCTGTTCGGTGCGCTGGCCTCAGCGACCGCGCTCTGGGTGCCGTTCGCCGTCTACGGCGTCGCCATCACCGCGATCGTCGCCCTTCTGCTCGGCAATCGGCGGCTGCGCACCCTGTCGCTGCGCAGCGCCGCCGACGACCGTTGAGCCGCTACGCCTGCTGCGGTGCGGTCTGCTTCTCGGCCCAGACCTGGCGGGCGATCTGCGCGAAGGCGTCCGCCGGCTGGGCGCCCGACACGCCGTACTTGCCGTCGATGACGAAGAACGGCACGCCCTGGATGCCGTATGCCTGCGCCTGCGCCTGATCGGCGCGGACGTCGGCGAGGTAGCGTCCGGACTGCAGTGCGTCGCGCGCCGCGTCGGCATCCAGCCCCGCCTCCGTGGCGAGTTCCACGAGGTCATCGATGCGGCCGACGTGGCGTCCTTCGGTGAAGTACGCCGACATCAGGCGCTCGGCCATCTCGCGCTGGCGGCCCTCCGCCTTCGCGAAATGCAGCAGTTCATGCGCCTTCACCGTGTTGGTGTGCTGCAGCAGGTCGAACCGGTACTCCAGGCCGGCCTTCGCGGCGATCCCGGTCACGTTGTCGAGCATCTCCTTGACGCGCTCCCGCGGCATCCCCTTGTGTCCCGCGAGGAAGTCGATCTCATCGCCCTCGAAGTCCACCGGCGTATCCGGCGACAGCTCGTAGGAGTGGAAGGTCACCTCCACCTGCGGGGCATCCGAGTCGGCAGCTGTCTGCGCCAGCCCGTTCTCGAGGTTCCGCTTGCCGATGTAGCACCACGGGCAGGCGATGTCGCTCCACACGTCGATCTTGATCTTCTCCGTCACATCGGGTGCAACGGCGAGCGGGCCGGGTTCTATTCCGCGGCGGCCGTCGGCGCGTCCACGGCGCCCCCGAAGCGGCGGCTGCGGCCGAGGTACAGCTCGATGGCGCCCCACAGGTCGGTGCGCGAGAAGTCCGGCCACAGGGTGTCGAGGAACACCATCTCCGCGTAGGCGGATTCCCACAGCAAGAAGTTCGACGTGCGCTGCTCGCCGCTGGAGCGCAGAAACAGGTCGACGTCGGGCATGTCCGGGACGTACAGGTGCCGCCGCAGCGTCTTCTCGGTGATCGCCGCGGGCTTCAGACGACCGGCGGCGATCTGCTCCCCCATCGCGCGCATCGCGTCGATGATCTCGTGCCGTCCGCCGTAGTTGATGCACATCGTGAGCGTGAGCGTGTCGTTGCCCGCCGTCAGCTGCTCGGCGAACTGCAGCTCCTTGATGACCGATCCCCACAGGCG